>NZ_JBEVTO010000009.1:0-159209 GCF_041020825.1 Oscillibacter sp. GMB15532 | reverse complement strand
TTTTACCACATCTTACTGTGTTTGTCAAGAACTTTTTCAACTGTTTTCGACATTTGAAACCGTTGTCTTGTTCGGCAACTCGATTAGATTACCACAGTTTCCCATGGTTTGTCAAGCACTTTTTTCAAGTCCTCAACACTTCTTTTCAAGTTCGCCGCCGCCCTCCCGGACAGCTTTGTTAGGATACCAGCATGTGCCCTCATTGTCAACCCTTTTTCGACCATTTTTTCACTTTTGCTCATATTTGCTATGTTTCCTGCTTATACCTCCCCGCCTACTGTCTAATCTGTTGATTAGGGCCTTTTTAGCCTTCCAAAAGGGTAGGCGGCCCCGGCGCACCGCTTTTGCGCCTGGGCCGCCTCTTTATTTAATTCTCCCGTGGATAGGTTTCCGCGATGGAAGCGGAGCCGAAGCTGCTGGCCGGCTCGCCCTCCATCAGATACCGCACCTGCTGCACCGCATCCAAAGAGATCAGGGACAGGGCCAGCGCATCCAGCGCGGTTTGCACGTCCGCATTCTCAGGCAAAGCGGAAAGGACGGCCGCAGAAAGATTGACATAGCACACACCATCGCTGAGCTGGGTGGTCAGCACCGTAAAGCCCTCTGGCAGGGCGGAAATCATTCCCCGCTCCGTCGGGCCCGCCTCCAGAGCTGCCACCAGGGCGGAAAGCTGGGTATCCCCCTCGTAAAGGTCAAGCCGGTCCTGAATCCCCACAAGCTCGCCCGACTCATTCAAAAACCACAGTGTCACCGGCACAGTGCTCACCACGTCCTCCATACTGCTCAAAAGCAGGTCCCCGCCGGTAAAATACTGCTGATTCCGATAGGCCAGCTCCTGCCCTCGGACCGTGACGGAGACAGAGCGAATCTCCGGAAGCTGCATCAGCGTCAGTGTAATGCAGTAATCCGCGATGGTCAGCCCCACACCGGACAGCGTGCTGTACGGATAGGAAAGGTCCACCGTGGCATGGCCATTGTCCAGAGACGCGGAGAGAAGCTGCGTCCCTCCGGGAAAAGGACTTTTCAGTTCTTCGCTCCGGGGGCCCTCCAGAAGCGCCTCTGTCAGCTTCTCCGCGGCGGCCCGGGTATCTGATTCCTGAAGTCCCTCCAGCAGCACCGGCTCGGACTGCACCGCGTCGCCTCCGGCGGCGGCCCGCAAATCCTCCGCCATATAGTATAATGTATAGCTATCCGCGTCCGCCCCCTGGGTCTGGCGCGTCGCATAAACGCATCCCGGCAGCAGCATCACGGTGCAAAGCAGCAAAAGTCCTCGAAATTTCATTCTCCGCCGCCTTCCTCTACCCGCGGCCAATGGACAGTGAATACAGCGCCGCCCTGCGGACGGTTCGCCGCCTCCACAGACCCGCCGCGGTTTTTCACGGTGTCCTGCACAATGGACAGTCCCAACCCCGTGCCGCCCGCAGCCCGGGAGCGGGCCTTGTCCACCCGGTAAAAACGCTGGAAAATCCGGGGCAGATCCTCCTCTGGAATGCCCACGCCGTCGTCTGCCACCGTCAAAACGGCCTGTCTTCCCTCTCGGCGCAGGGAAACCCGGACCTGTCCCCCGTCGTGGGAATACTTCACCGCGTTGTCCACAAGATTGTACAGCACCTGATGCAGCTCGTCCTTCGTGGCAAGCACCCGGCAGTGCTCCGCCGCGTCGCAGTAAAGCGCAATCCCCCGCTCCTCCGCCACCAGCTCCATCATCCGCAACACCTGCTCCAGCACCGGCGCCACATCCACCTCCGACGGCATCGGAACCGCTCCGCCGTCCAGCCGGGTCAGGCGGAGTAAATCCTCGCTGATGCGGCTGAGGCGGTCCGCTTCCCGTCCGATGTCCGCCACAAACTCCCGGGTGGTGGCGGGGTCGATGTTTTCCGTCTGCAAAATAGAATCCGTCAGCAGCCGGATGGCGGCCAGCGGCGTTTTCAGCTCGTGGGATGCATCCGATACAAAACGGCGGCGAACATCCTCCGTGGTTTGAAGCCGGTCTGTCAGGCGGTTAAACTCGTCGCCGATCTGGGCAATCTCGTCGTGGCCCCGGACAGCCGCCCGGTGGCTGTATGCCCCCGCCCGCACCTGGCGGATGGCGGAGAGCAGCTCACTGATTTTCCCCGTCAGCGCCCGGGACATGATAAAGGACACCACCAGCACCATGGCGGTGACGATGATGGACAGATTCCGAATGTTGCTTTGAAAGCCCCGCAGCAGCGCTGCCTGCCCCACGTCGTACTCATAGGCATACACCGCGCCGATAATGCGGTTCTGATACAGCACCGGCGCCGCCGCCCTGCTGCGAAACGCGCCGCTGCGGTAGCTGGCGGTAAACGCATCGTTTCCCATAAGTGCCTGCACTACCTCGGTATACAGCGCGTAGTCCCCCACAGCGCCGTCGGACTCTCTGGTGTCGTAGAGCACTTTCCCCGCCGCATCGGTGACGAGAATCCGGCTCATATCAGCGGCCGCCACCAGCGTCATGGCAGCGGAGACGTTCTCCTCCGTCAGGCTTTCCAGATTCGCAAGGGCAGACACCATCACGGACACGCTGTTTTCCATAGCGGTCGCTTTGGAGCGGAACGCCAGATCCTCCGACACGATCAGCGGATAGGTGTTCAGCAGCACCAGCACTGCCGCAATGAGGAGAATATAGCTCAGCCCGAATTTTATCTGGAGGCTGCCCCGAACCCGAGGCCGCTCTTTTTCCTCAGCTCTTGAAATAGTAGCCCACCCCCCACTTTGTCAGGATAAGCTCCGGTTCCGCCGGATTTTTCTCCAGTTTTTCCCGCAGGCGGCGGATATGGACATCCACCGTCCGATAGTCCCCGCCATAGGAATAGCCCCAGACCACATTCATCAAATTTTCCCGACTGTATACCCGACGGGGATTGCGCATTAAAAGTTCGATCAGGTCGTATTCCTTCGCCGTCAGCTCCACGGTTTTCCCGTCCCGAAGGGCCACCCTCTGCTCCGTATCCAAAGATAACCCTCCGACGGTGATCACGCTGCCCTGCGCCCGTTGGGTCCCCCCCGCCCGGCGCAGCAGCGCCCGCACCCGGGCCTTCAGCTCCATAATGTTAAAGGGCTTTGTGAGATAGTCATCCGCCCCGGATTCAAAGCCCATCAGCTTGTCCGCATCCTCACTTTTGGCCGTTAGCATAATGACCGGCACGTTGGAAAACTCCCGGATGCGCATGCATGCCTCAATTCCGTCCAGCTCCGGCATCATCACATCCAGAATGATCAAATCAAAGCGCTCGCTCCGGGCAAGGGATACGGCGGCGGCCCCGTCATAGGCGCACTCCACCTCGTAGCCCTCATTTTCCAAATTGAATTTCATGCCCTTCACCAGCAGTTGTTCGTCGTCCACCACCAAAATCTTCAAACCTCAGCGCTCCCTTCCTTCTATCCGACACATACGTACTCCCGCAGCGCGGCAAGCTTCCCCTCGCCGATTCCGCTGACGTTCACCAGTTCCTCTACCGTATCAAAGAGACCGTGTTCCTCGCGATACGCGATAATGCGCTCCGCCAGCTTTTCGCCAATTCCCGGCAGGGTGGCCAGCTCCTCCTGCCCGGCTGTGTTGATGTTGACAGGCCCTGTTTCCGTCTCCTCCTCCGGCAATAGCTCGGAGGACACCGCAGCCCTCTCGGTGCTCACCGTGTAGCGGCCCTCTGCCCCCGCACTCCGGGCGTGCAGAAGCAAAGCCAGCAGTAGGCAGAGAAACATCGCTGTCAGAATTAGCAGAATTTTCTCCGTTTTTGTAGGTCGAATTTCTCCTGTCACGGTTGAACTCCCCCGAAAAGTTTGTTATACTGAAAAAGAATACGGAACCGGCGAAGCTTGTGTCGGATATGAGCGGTCCGCCGCAATACTATATATACGTACGCAGCGGCGCATATTGCCCTCTCCCAGAAACGTGATACCGCCAGGGCTGCGCCCGAAGCATATCACACCATCATTTGCCGCTGCGGGAAAGCCGGGAGCAAACTTGCTCAAATCAAAGTATCATTGTCGTTTTGCGGCTATGATACCATCGCTGCGCAGCGGCGTTATCGTATCTATTTTAAATTTAAGTATCATGGCTGCTTTTCAGCTATTATACCACAGATTATTGGAGATTGTCACATGAAAATCAAACGCTTCCTCTCTGCTTTTTTACTGCTGGTAACGGTGGCGGGCTTCTCCGTTATCCCCGCCGTTGCCGATGAAATTGCCCCCGCCGCCGATCCCACCATCACGGCCAAGGCCGCGCTGCTGGTGGACAGTGAAACCGGCTCCATCCTCTACAAGAAAAACGAGCACGCCGAGCTGTACCCCGCCAGTCTGACAAAAATTATGACTGCGCTGCTGACATTGGAGGCCATCGATCAGGGCAAGCTTTCACTGGAGCAGGAGCTGACCGCCTCTGCCTCCGCGCTGACCGGCCTTGCTTCCGATGGCAGCTCCGCCGGGATTCAGGTAGGGGAAACCATGAGCGTGGAGAATTATCTCAAGTGTATGCTGGTGGTTTCCGCCAACGAGGCCTGTGACGTTCTGGCCGAGGCGGTCAGCGGCAGCGTGGCCGATTTTGTGGACGCGATGAACGCCAAAGCAGTAGCCCTTGGCTGCAAGAACACTCACTTTGCCAATCCCAACGGACTGCACGACTCCCAGCATTATACCTCCGCCTGGGATTTGTACCTCATCACTCTGGAAGCTATGAAATATCCGGAGTTCATGGCCATCTGTGACATGGGCGTGGCGGAAATCCCCGCCACCAACCTCTCTCCCGTCCGCCGTCTGCGCACTACCAACTACCTGCTCTCCAACTGGCGGGCCGTCGGCTATGTCTACTCCGACGCTCACGGTATCAAAACCGGTTCCACCTCCGAAGCGGGGCATTGCCTCGTCTCCTCCGCCACCAAAGGCAGCCGTACCCTTATCAGCGTTGTTCTGGGCGCAGATCGGGTTGTGGGGGCCGACGGCGTGGCGGACGTGCGGAGCTTTTCCGAAACCCGGCGGCTGTTTGAATGGGGCTTTAGCAATTTCTCCATGCAGACGGTTCTTTCCGATTTGGATATGCTGGCGGACGTTAAGGTGGATCTCAGCAAAATCGACAGCGTGGCCGTTCATCCCGCCGACCGGGTGGAACTGCTCCTGCCCAACCACGTAAAGTCCGAGGAACTGGAGCGAAAGCTGGATCTTCCGGAAACAGTGAACGCCCCCGTCACCGCGGGGCAGGAGCTGGGCACCGTAGAGCTGTCTCTGGACGGCACGGTATATGCCACCGTGCCTCTGGTGGCGCTGAACAATGTGGAGGCCTCCAAGCTTCTCACGTTCTGGTTCAATGTCCAGCAGTTTTTCAGCCAAATGGCCGTAAAGGCGGCGCTGATTGTTCTTGGTATCCTGGTTCTTTTGGGAATCGGTTGGAAGCTTACCTTAGGCCGTCGGCGCTATCGCTACGGAAAACCCTCCCGCCGCGCCCGCGGCTACCGGGGGCGGCGCAGATAATCGCATAAAAAAGCAGTCTCGCGGATATCCGCAAGACTGCTTTTTGCTTTACAGAACGGTGACAAACTCCTCTATGGGCTTGCGATCCTCGTGCAGGCGCGCAGGATGCGCTCCTTCTGCCGGATAGCCGATGGGCAAAAGGGCGACGGGTGTGCAGCCCGCCATCTCGGGGAACCGCTCCGCCAGCGCGGAAGGGTCAAACATCCCCACATACGTGGTGCCAAGCCCCAAATCCGCAGCCTGAAGCATCATCTGCGCGGCGACAATGGCCGCGTCAATCTCGCCGTGGTTCTTGCCGTCTCCCTCCCGGACCCAGGCCTTTTCGGCCTCATAGGCCACCACCAGCATCAGTGGGGGGTGAAAATGGCTGTCGGCACAGGCGTCGGCCTTTGCCAACGCCTCCTCGCTTTTCAGGACGAAAATGCGCTGAGGCTGTTTGTTGTGGGCTGTGGGGGCGCAGCGTGCAGCCTCCAGCACCAAATCCAGCTTCTCCTGCTCCACTGGGTGGTCGCTAAATTTCCGCAAGGAATAGCGGGCTTTTCCCAACTGTGCAAAATCCATGTCAGGTCCTCTCTTTCGTATCAGCGTCTCCGCGTTTTTTGACGGTTCAATATTTTTAATTGTATCACGCCGTCTTTTGCTGCGCAACCGTAAAATACATACGACCGCGCAAACCTCTCACGATCACGCGAAGGATCGCCCAGGGCCGGATAAGGCGGCTTTTCATAAAGCGCCGGCGGCGCGCGGCGGGGCTGACTCTTCCGGGCTCTCCGGAGTGGAGCTTGCCCGCGTCCGCCCCGCGCCCGCCTTTTCCACGGGAACCCCTGACCGCGGTCCCCGGAAACCGAAAAGCCATCGGCTTTTCGGGGCCTCGCCCAGCCCTGAGACAGTATATGCCCCACCGGAGGAAAGCGTCCGCCCGCTTCTCAGGCAAAACAGCACGAAGGAGCGGAATGAAGCGGGGCCTTTTTCTGCCCGGCCTAGCCTTGTGTTATAACGTGCATTTCCTCTGCTCACTGCCGCCGGGCCGTCTCATAGTCTCCGCCCCGGCGATAAAAGGGGCAGCTTCCCGCATCAGCCCGGAGGAACCGCTCCATTTCATCTTCATCCAAATCCATGCTGCAAAAGTCGGCGTCCGTCTCCTCGTCATAGTTCAGGTGGACGCATTCCTCGCATTTTCCGGCCATATCCAATCTCCATTCTTTCGCTCCGCCCGAAGGCCATCTTCCATCTTTGACAATCACACGCTAAATTAGCTGAACCCCGAATGCGAACGCATGCCTATCGGGGCCGGATCATGTCGTAAATCCCATCAATATGGATTTTCCGACGAATCACCAGCGCCTCCAGTGCTTCCCGGCTATCGGCCGGGGCCATCCAGCACATGCCGCACCCGGCGGTGACGCTGCGGGGCACCGGAATCAGCCTGCCGGGCAGGTCTTCTTCCCGACAGGCTTTTTCCATGGCCATAGCCCCCACGGTGGCGGGGAAAGTGACAATACACACTGTTTCGGCCATCACAGCTCCTCCGCCAGCGTCCGCACGGCGGCCGCAGCCTGATCCGCCTCGGTCGCGGTATTGAAGTATCCGAAGGAAAACCGCACCGCGCCCTGCTCCTTTGTCCCCAGCGCCCGGTGGAGCCGGGGCGCGCAGTGGGCGCCGGGGCGGGTGGCAATCTGAAAGCGCTGTTCCAGCTCGTCCGCCACCATGGCGCTGTCCCGTTCCCCCAGATTCAGCGCCACAATAGGCGCGCGGACCTCCGTCCAGAAGTCGCCATAGACCCGCACGCCGGGAAGCTCCGCAATCCGCTCGTAAAACCGGCGGGCAAGACCAAGATCGTGGGCGCGGACCTTCTCGACGCTCACTTCATTCAGCCAATCCAGCGCCGCGCCCAGCCCCGCGATGCCGTGGCCGTTCAGCGTCCCCGCTTCCATGCGGGTGGGGTACTCCTGTGGCTGGGTTTCGGAAAAGCTCTGCACTCCCGTGCCGCCCACCTTGAAAGGCCGGATTTCCACACCTGTTCCCACACACAGTCCGCCGGTCCCCTGCGGGCCATACAGGCCCTTGTGCCCGGTGAAGCACACCGCAGAAATTCCCCGCATCTCCATCTCGATTGGCAAAACGCCAGCCGTCTGGGACGTATCCAGCACAAATAGCAGCCCATGGGCGCGGCAAAACGTCGCCACCCGGTCGACATCCAGCACATCGCCCGTAAGGTTCGAGGCATGCGTGCAGACTACGCCCCGGGTGTTGGTCTTAAGTAGTTTTTCAAAATCGGCGTAATTGATCCGGCCCCCACTGTCGGCAGGAACAAAATCTACCTCACCGCCCTGCGCCTCCAACCGGTAAAGGGGCCGAAGGACGGAGTTGTGCTCCCAGTCCGTGGAAATCACATGGTCCCCAGGACCAAACAGCCCCGCAATTGCCGCGTTCAGCGCCTCGGTGGAATTGGGTGCAAAGCACACCCGCTCGGGACCAGAGCAGCCAAACAGGACCGCCAGCTTTTCCCTTGCGTCGTAAATCGTCCGGGCGGCAGTCAGCGCCTCGCCATGGGCGCCCCGGCCGCTGTTTCCAAAGTCATCCAGCGCCGCCAGAACCGCCTGTCCCACCGCCGGGGGCTTGGGCCGGGTGGTGGCGGCGTTGTCCAGATAAATCACGGCTTGACCACTTTTCCGGCCTGTGCCAGCGTCTCCACAATCTCATACATATTCGTGACGCTGCCCACCTCCAACTTGTCGGTCAGTCCGTAAAAATTCAGGCAAGTGCCGCAGGTGCGGATGTCCACGCCCTTATCTGCCAGCGCCTTGATATCCTCCAGCGAAGCGGAGCCCCGGCAGGTCAGATGTGCGCCCCCGTTATAGAACAAAACGCTTTTGGGAAGACTGGGAAGCTGGCTCACCGCAAACAAAAAGCCCTTCATCAGCGTTTTTCCAAGCTCCTCGCTGCCCCGGCCCATGGCGTCCGTATCCACCGCCACCACAAAGCTTCCGGAGGAGGGCAGCCCGCACAAATCCCCGGTAGTCTCCAGCGCAATGGGGGAAACCGGGCCGGTCACATCCATCACCACGGCGGAAATGCCGTTCCCCTTTGCCTCCACGTGCATAGAAAAATGATATCCCGCCGCCATGCGGCGAAGGTTCTGCACCGCTACGTCGTTGTTCACCAGAATCTCCAAAGTTCCTGCCTCTTTCATGGCTCCCAACGCCTTTGTGGCTTTCACCACGGGAATGGGGCACTCCTCGCCCACCGCGTTTACCGTAATTTTTTCCATACCGCCGCTCCTTCCGCCCGTCCGGGCTGATCTTGTCCCTTCATTGTAGACGCAGGCCGGGAGAATTTCAACAGTTGCTTTCAATATGTGCACGGTTTTTATAGAAAAGACCGATGCTCTGCAAATTTTTTATCAAATTCGTCATATTTCGTGGATTTTCTTGACACAAGAGCCGTCCGCGCATAGAATAGAATCCGTTCACACCGCGAACGGACTTGAATAATTGTGAGGTTTTCCCATGAAAAAACCCTTTTTAACAAAAGATCAGCTGGAGGCCGTCGCCGCCCAATACCCCACGCCCTTTCATATTTACGACGAGCGGGGCATTCGGGAAAACGCCCGCCGCCTGAAAGCCGCCTTTGCATGGAACCCCGGCTTCCGGGAGTACTTCGCCGTGAAGGCCACGCCCACCCCAGCAATTTTGAAAATTCTTCACGAGGAGGGCTGCGGCTGCGACTGCTCCTCCCTCACCGAGCTGATGCTGGCGGACAAATGTGGTGTCCGGGGGCAGGAGATCATGTTCTCCTCCAACAACACCCCCGCCGAGGAGTTTGAATTGGCTGACCGGCTGGGGGCCGTCATCAATCTGGATGACATCACCCATGTGGAGTTTTTAGAGCAGTCCATCGGCCATATTCCAGAGAAAATCAGCTGCCGGTACAATCCCGGCGGCATGTTCACGCTGGGAGAAACCCGAGAGGGCTTTCAGGTGATGGACAACCCCGGCGATGCGAAATACGGCATGACCCGCGCCCAGATCGCGGACGCATATCAGATGCTGCGGGACAAGGGCGCAAAGGAGTTCGGTATCCACGCCTTTCTGGCCTCCAACACGCTGTCCAACGAATATTACCCGGCTCTTGCAAAAGTCCTCTTCCAGCTTGCGGTGGAGCTGAAGGAGGAAACAGGCTGCCACATCACCTTCATTAACCTCTCCGGCGGCGTGGGCATCCCCTATCTGCCGGACGCGCCGGAAAACGACATCGCCGCCATCGGCGAGGGCGTGCGCCGGGTCTATGAGGAGGTACTGGTTCCCGCAGGAATGGGGGACGTGGCGCTGTGCTCGGAACTGGGCCGGTTTATGCTGGCGCCCTACGGGCATCTTGTTACCCGCGCCGTCCACGAAAAGCACATTTACAAGGAGTATATCGGTGTGGACGCCTGCGCCTGCAACCTGATGCGCCCCGCCATGTATGGGTCCTACCACCACATCACCGTAGCCGGGAAGGAGGAGGCCCCCTGCGACCATAAGTACGACGTGGCGGGCGGCCTGTGCGAAAACAACGACAAGTTTGCTGTTGACCGGATGCTGCCGAAAATCGACCGGGGTGACCTGCTGGTGATTCACGATACGGGCGCCCACGGCTTCGCCATGGGTTATAACTATAACGGAAAGCTTCGCTCCGCCGAGCTTCTTTGGAAGGAAGATGGCACCCCGGAGCTGATTCGTCGGGCGGAAACCGTGGAGGACTATTTCTCCACGCTGGTCTGGTAATTCGGCAGGACACAGATTTCCGGACCATATTTTGCGGGCACTTTCCCGGACAAAGCGTCTGTTCAACGCGCCGGGTGGGAGAACAACCCCGATTTTACCAAACCAAATAAACAGCGGGGGACGGATGCTTCATCCGTCCCCCGCTGTTTCATTTTCGCCGCTCCCTGCGCTTCGGACTCACCTATATCGGGTCTTAGGTTCACCCCAAGCCGGGATTTGAGGTCGTGCCTCCCGGATTTCAGGCCAGCAGTCCGGCCGCCTTCAGCACCACCGCCGCCGCCATGGCCAGCAGCACCGTCAGCGCCCCCTGTCCCGCCAAGCGGTTTCCGGAGATGACCTCTTTGCCCCCGTCCTGTCGGCAGGCAATCATCAAAAACAGCGTGGCAAGGGACAAAGCCGCTCCCGCCACGGCGACGGCCCCCAGCACGGCCTCGGGAAAGCCCAGCGCCCGCCCCAGAAAATAAAGCAGCAGCCCGGCGGCGGAAACAATGCTCCCAGCGTTCATCCACCGTTTTTTCTTCGTAAAGTCTTCCTGCATATTCATCTCTCCGGTTTCTGTCATCTTAAAGGCGCGGCAGGCTTTTCACTTTCCAAAAAACGCTCTCCGCGCTCATCTCACGGGTTCAATATCCGTTTACAATCGCATCCAGCACCCGGCCAGCCACCGTCCCGGCCACAGACGCGCCGCCGCCGCCGTTTTCCACCAGCGCCACAAACGCATAGGGCGTGTCCTCATCCCTGAGGAATCCGGTAAACCAGGCGTGGGGCGTTTTGCCCTCTCCCACCTCTGCCGTGCCGGACTTGGCGCAGATGTCCATGTTGGGAAAGCGCTTTGTCCCGTAGGATTCCGTCACGTTGTTGGCCATCAGGTCCGCCAGTGTTTTTGCGGTGTCGGCGTTAATCAGCCGCCCGGTATGGCGGGTCAGATTCAGCGAGGAGGGTAGCCCCAGACTGTCCCGTGTTTTTAAAATCAGCTTGGGCACGGCGGCTTTTCCCCCGTTCCCGACGGCGCCCATGTAAACCATCAGGGCGCAGGGATTTACCGTGTCGTGAAACTGCCCCACTCCGGCCCAGCCAAGCTCGCCGTCGGTGATCCCGTCGAAGGAAAAGCTTCCTTTTGCGGTGGGCAGACCGCTGACGGAATAGCTGTCCGTCAGCCCCGCTTTTGCCGCGTAAGCTGCCAGTGTATCGGCCCCCAGTTCCTCCGCCATCTCCGCGAAGGCAACGTTGCAGGAGTCGGCCAGCGCCTCGGCAAACGTCTCGTCTCCGTGGGTCCCGGAGCAGACAATCGTCTCCTCCCCGATTTTCACGGAACCCTGACAGTTCCATGTCCGTGTGTCGTAGTCCGGCAGCTTCTCAATGGCCGCCGCCGCCGTCACCGTTTTAAACACGGAACCGGGGGTAAAGGTGGAGGACAAAAACCGGTTGAGATACGCGCCCTTGTACCGATCGTTTTCCAGAATATCCGTCGGGACATTCAACGGGTCGTAGCTGGGTGCGGAAACCATGCACAGGATTTCCCCTGTTTTGTAGTTGTAGACCGCCACGGTCCCCGCCTTGCCGTTCAACGCCTGATATGCCTCATAATTATACCGCGCGTCGATCGTCAGGTACATGGAGTTTCCCTGATGGGCGGAAAACGCGCCGTTAACAAGGTCATATCCTGTCAGCTTGTCGGCAAAGGCGTTCAGCACGCCGGTGCCGATACTGCCCTGCAAATCCCCCACCGCGTGGAGGGTTGATTTACGGACCGTCTCGTTTTGATAGTAGGTGCGGTTTCCGTCGTCGTCCACAGCCGAGAGCACGTCCCCGTCCCGATCCAGCACCGTGCCGCTGGTCAGAACACCCGCATTGTTATACAAATGCCGATTGAAGGCCGAGGAGGCCCAGCCGCCCCCGTGAATCAAAAATTTCCCCACGAAAAAGAGCAGTCCCAGCCCCAGCGCCCCCGCCAAAAGCAGACACAGCACTGCCCGCCGTTCAATTTTCCGCATGGCGATCCTCCTCTCCGTTGGTTTCCCGGTTCCGGAGGAACTCCGGTATGGTAAACGAATTCTCATCGTCAAAGTACGGGTTCAGCGCATCGTTTTCCTGCGCAAATCCCGTGCCTGCCGATCCGCTCTCCGCGCCGCCCGTAGGGTTGAACTGTCCATCATCTCCGGCAGACTCCGATTTTCCGTCGCCCTTCATAGGCTCCCGGCGAAATTCGTCCTCCCGTACCGGCTCCGTACGGCGGCGGGCTTCCTCCGTCAGTCGCTTGCCTGGTCCGCGCCGAATGGCGAAGCTGGCATTTTCCCGGGTGTCCGTAGCCTTTAGAAAGGCCAGCAGTCCCCAAGCCGACAGCATGGCAGATCCGCCGTTGGACACGAAAGGCAGTGTCACCCCCGTCAGGGGCAGCAGGTCCACGGAGCCAAATACGTTCAGGCAGGTCTGGAACACCATCAGCGACCCGGCGGCGCAGGCGGCGATCACATAAAAGCTGGACCGGCCCACCCGACACGCCCGCACGGCAAACACTGCCAGCGTCACGATGGAGGCAATGGCCAGCACCGCCACAATCAGCCCCCACTCTTCGCACAGCATGCCGAATACCAAATCCGTGTCACCCGCCGGAATTTTATAAAGCCAGCCCCTTCCGGCTCCCATGCCCACAAGACCGCCGCTGGCGGCGGCGGACATGGTACGGGTCTGCTGATAGGCCGCGCCCACCGACGCGTTTTGCCACGCGTGGCCCCATGTGGCAAAACGGCTGAGGATATACGGCTTAAACTGCACAATCAGTCCCGCCCCGAACACCGCCCCGCCGCAGATCAGCCCCAGCGTGGCAAAGTCTCCGGAGCGGAGATAGGCAATCACCAGAAACGTGACAAAAAAGACGGCGGCGGTACCGAAATCGCTCATCAGTCCCAAACAGCCGATGCAGACCCCGGTGAGGACGATGAACAGCGTCAGGTTCCGCCTGCGGAACAGGCGCTCCAGCGTGGCGGACCCGGCAAAAATGTAAAAGATTTTCGCAATTTCCGAAGGCTGAATAGAGAATGGCCCCAGAATAATCCAGTTTTTCGCGCCAAACACCCGGCTGCCCAACACCAGTGTCACGCCTAAAAGTCCCATGGCCACCGCTGCGGAAATCCACCGGAGCTTCTGCACCCGGCTTAAATCCCGCAAAGCCAGCCCTAGTGCCAGAAACAACACCAGCCCCAGCACAACGGCGATAAACTGCTTGAGCAGCGACCCCGGTGCGGAGGACGCGGTGACGGAAAGGGACAGCGTGGATAGGAAAAATGCAATGGTCTCCATCTCAAAGCCCACGCATTTGGTGGCCCGCAGGGCGATGTAGTAAATCCACATCACCGCCGTCAGCCCCAGAAAACTCAGGGGCAGGACCACCGTGGCCTTCTCTCCCGCCGCCACAATGAGCTGGAGGCAGGCAAGGACCTGAAACACCGTCAGCCACAGAAACGAGGGCCACACAGCAGCGGGCCGCTCCGCCTGCCGCCGCCGCTCTGTCTCCTCCCGCTCGCCCACGGTCTGGGGCAGGAACAGCAGGGGTACACCGCCAAGGCCCACGGTGTCCCCCACCCGCACAGGGGCGGAATCAGTCACCACCTCGCCGTTCAGCAGCGTGCCGCCCTTGGAGCTGAGGTCATACAGCGTCCAATCCCCCGCTTCATTCCGGCACAGGGCCGCATGCTGGCGGGAGATGCTGGGATAGTTTAGAATTACGTCCGCCGTTTTGCTGCGGCCCAGAATATTTTCCCAATGCGTCAGGGGAAGAGCCGTGCCGTTGGGCAGGCTCAGCTGAGCCCAGGTTTCCGGTGTGTGGGGGATGCGCAAAAGCCCCCGGATGGCCCGGAATAAAATCAGCACCGCCAGCACAGGGAACAAAAATCGAACCACGGCGGAAAACCACGCGCCCGCCATGGGCACGGCGGCAAGCGCCGCCGTCACAGCGTCCAGTATGGATTGCAGGCCGGTCATCTCACCGCCTCCTTTCTACTTTCCAAAGGGCATCATTTGCTGCTTTTGCAGACCTCGCAGCCTTTTCGGCTTCTTTCAGTCCTGCTTCTCCCGGCCGGGCGCATCGATCCCATCCGGAAAATCATCCACCTGCCGGGCAATGCCTGCCGGACTTTAACCGCGCAGCTCCATCAGCTTCTGCTTCAGCTCCCCCTCGATGCGGCCAAGCTCCACCTCGGCAGCCCTGCGCCTTGCCGCGCCCTCCCGCTGAACGGTCATCACCTCGTCCAGCGTGGAAATCAACTGCTGATTGGTGTGCTGAAGGGTTTCGATGTCCACAATGGACCGCTCCGCCTCCTTGGCGGCGGCCACCGTGCCCATTTTCAGCATGTCCGCGTTCTTCTTCAAAAGCTGATTGGTGGTGTCGGTCACGGCGGACTGGGCGGCGGTGGCCTGACGGGAATGCTCCAGCCCCAGGGACAGCACCATCTGGGACTTCCACAGCGGAATGGTATTCACCAGAGACGACTGGATTTTCTCCACCATCAGCGTGTCGTTGTTTTGCAAAAGGCGGGTCTGCGGCCCCATCTGCACGGAAATCATGCGGGTCAGCTCCAGATCGTGGAGCTTCTTTTCAAACCGCTCGCACATCTGCACCCGGTCGTTGTACGTCTGCGCGTCCTCCTGTGTGCCGGTGGCCTCCGCCTTTTTACGCAGCATCTCCAGTTCTCCGGCCCGGTAGTCGGCAAGCTTTCTCTTTCCCGCCAGAATGTACATGGTGAGCTCCTTGTAATATTTCAGGTTCAGCTCGTACATCTGGTCCAGCATGGCCACGTCCTTCAGCAGGATGATCTGGTGCTGCTCCAGCTCACGGGCGATGCGCTCCACATTCGTCTCCACCTTGGAGTATTGGGCCTTCATCGTCTCCATTTTATTCCCGGCCTTTTTAAACACGCCGAACAGGCCCTTTTTCTCCTCCTCCTCGCCAAAGCCCCGCAGCTCTGCCACCAGCGAGGAAAGGGACTTGCCCACGTCGCCCAGGTCCTTGGTTTTCACGGAGTTGAGCGCGTTTTCGGAGAAGCCCGCCACATTTTTCTGAGCCGCCGCGCCATACTGCAAAATCATATTGGAATCAGTAAGGTCGATTTTTTTGGAGAACTCCTCCACAGCCTTTTTCTCCTGCTCGTTTAAAAGGCTTTCATCCAGCCGGACGGGTTCTACCTCCGGCTTGGGCGCAGGTGCGGCGGGGGCGGTGGGGGTGGAAGTCGCTCCACTTTCCAGCGTCAGCTCCGGAATTGCTTCAGCCGCAGCCGCGGTCGATTCCAGCGTCAGCTCCGGCACTTTTCCAATCTCATCAGCCATGTTTTCTTCCTCCATGCGTTTATTTACCGCTTTGCGGCTCTTGCGGCCGGGGCCTGTCCCCCTCCGCGCAATGCCGATGAAGCCCTGCGGGCGGCTTTACAAAGCCTCTCCGCCCAGCCCCCGGCCCTGAATCTTCAATCGGTTTATTATACTCCCGTCCAAACGCCCCGGTCAAGAGAAAGCCCCCTGAAACAGCGCGTTTCAGGGGGTGTTTACAGTCTATTCACGACGCAAGCCCGTACACGCCGGCTGCCGCGTCCCAAAACAAGGGCAGTCTGGGCGGGCGATAGGTCCACAGCACAAACAACAGCGCCAGCGCCCACAGCGCCGCAAGGCCCGCCGCCTGCTGCCATCCGGAGGTAAACCGTCCCGTCCTTCCAAGGCACCAGTCCAGCAAAAAAACCGCCGCAACCGAAACCAGAAACACGGCGATATCCGCCCACAGCGTATGAAAGCCCACAATTCCGCTGTACGTGTAATACAGCACCGGAATCAGCGCCGTCCCGATCCATAGGGAAACACCTCGCACCGCCAGAAAGTTCCGGGAGTCCCGCAGCCAAACCTCCGCCATGGAGAGGAGAAAAGCCGGGAAAAACAGCAGCTTCATGTGCTCCCAAACGGATTCGTTGACCGAACAGAAGGCCGCCGCGATGCGGCTTTCCCCCGTCCAGCCCCAGAGAAAATGCAGCGCCGCTCCCGCTGCCGCGGTAAAAAGAAAGCCACCCAGCGCCCAATACCACTCGCGCCGCCGCGCCGCCACGCCCATATCTCCGCCTCCGTTCCAAATCCGCATTTGGAAACAGTGTGCGCAAAGGCGGCAAAACTATGCGCTCAGGCGGGATATTTTGGAACCAGCACCACGGGCGCGGTCATTTCCCCTCCCGACTTGGCAAGGTACGTAAAGGAGCTTCCCGGAAGACGCTGCACGGCCTCCTGAGGCCACAGCGCCAAAAAGTCCTCCACTCCAGAAACCTTTTCAAGCCCGAAAGGCGCGTGGCGGTAATGCATGGGGACCACCGTCCGAGGCCGCAGAGTCTCGCATACGGCCTTGGCCCCGGCTGCATTCACTGTGAAGGTCCCTCCCACGGGGACCAGCAGCACGTTGCATCTGTCGATGGCCTCTGCCTGCTTTTCAGAGAGCAGATGGCCCAAATCCCCCAGATGGCAGACCCGAATGTTCCCTGCCGAAAAGACGCGGATGGTGTTTTCTCCCCGGAGGGCGCCCCCCTCCCCGTCGTGGAACGAGGGAATCTCCTCCACGGAAAAGGGGCTCTCCCGCCCCGACAGCAGCCTCACTCCATCGGTGTAGCTGTGGTCAAAATGCCCGTGACTGCAATAAACTTCGTGAGCTTCCAGCTCCAGCGCCGGATAGCCGGGAACGCCGGTATAGGGATCGACGACGATCCGATAGCCGTCCTGCTCCAAAAGAAAGCAGGCGTGGCCCAGCCATGTGACGGTCATAAAAATCCCTCCTGTTTCATTTGCGAACCTGCCCCGCAGGCGCGATGCGCCTGCGGGGACATCTTACGTACATATCCGCTTTAGAGACAGTATACAGGATTTATTCCTGTTTGTCATCCTGTGTTTCCGGCGCGGGCACTTCCTTAATGGTCTGCGTCTTCCGCTTCCGGCGCACCAGAACAGCTCCAACCACCGCAAGAACCACCAGCGCCACCCATACCCAGGCATAGGCCAGCATCAGCAACGCGTTCTGGACGAAATCCGCAAAGCCCCGCGCTCCGGAGGTCAGCGCCCCGGCAAGACGGCTGAAGAACCCGGTGGCAGGCTGCTCCACGTTGGAGAGCTGATATACCTCGCTCAGGGAAAACTGCACCGTGGAATAGTCCACCTGCGAATCATAGTGCTTCATCTCCCCGGCCAGTGATTCAATCTGGCTTTCCGCCTCGGAAATGGCGCTCTCAATGGTAATGATGTCCTCCATGCTTTCGGCCTTGGCGAGAAGGTCCTGCAACCGCGCAAGCTTCGTTTTCTGCGTCTCCAGCCGCCCTGCGGTGTCATAGTACAGTTCGCTCACATCCTCCACGTTGGAGCTGGTGTAGGTCACATGGGCCAGTTCCCCCGCCCGGGTGAGAAACGTGCTGAATTTTTCCTTGGGAACCCGGACGGCATAGCTGCCATACCGATAGCCGGAGCCGCCGTAGCTCACACTGCTGTTCTGGGTCCAGCCGCCAAGCTCCTCCACCAGTGCCGACAGGTTCTTGACCGTATCGTCAAAGGTGGTGGTTTCAAGGTTCAGATCCGCGGTGTAAATCAGCTTGCTCCCGTCCCCGCCATCCTTTTCCGCCCGGAGTTGGCTTTCCACTCTTCCGCTTTCCTCAGAGGCCGCAAAGCCGTTCATATCCATCGCCGCCCCGGATTCGGCGGAGGGCCGCTCGGCAGGGGCGGCCGTACTGTCCATTTCGCCGCCAAAGGATGCCCCGCCGCCGGATGACGCGCCGCAGCCCGCCGCCAGCACCGTCAGACACAGGGTCGCCAAGAGCATCGCAAACTTTCTTTTCATCGTTTTATCCTCCTTGTCGTTCGCCCATCGACTTCCAACTGATGTGCATTTGTCACTTTAGACGCAGGTACATGGAAAAAGTTACACAATTTGTTGCGTTTTTTTTCAGGCGGCGTTAAAATGACGGCAGTACGCGCGCAAACACCGCGCAGCATGGGAGGAATCGCTCTATGACATATCAGGAAGTATTGGAAAGCGCCCGCACCCGCGTCGGTCCCCATTGCAAGGCCTGTCCGGTCTGCAACGGCGTGGTCTGCAAAAACACCGTCCCCGGCCCCGGAGCCAAGGGCATCGGCACCGGCTTCATCCGCAATTATCAGAAGTGGCAGGAGCTGTGCGTCAATATGGACACCATCTGCGAAAACAAACCCGCGGATACCACGTTCAAGATCTTCGGCCAGACCTTTGACCTGCCGGTATTTGCCGCGCCCATCGGCGCCATGACCCTGCACTATGGCGATCAGTACGACGACCTTACCTACAACGACCTGCTTATCTCCGCTTGTTCGGCGGCGGGCATCGCCGCCTTTACCGGCGACGGCACCAACCCCGCCGTGCTGGAGGGGGCGGCAAAGGCCATCGCCGCCAGCGGCGGTCACGGCGTGCCCACCGTCAAGCCCTGGAATCTGGAGCTGATTCGGGAGAAGATGGCGCTGGTAAACACAGGCAATCCCTTCGCCGTGGCCATGGACATCGACGCGGCGGGCCTGCCTTTCCTGAAAAACATGCAGCCCCCCGCCGGAAGCAAAACGGTGGAGGAGCTGCGGGAGATCGCGGCGCTCGCCAAAAAGCCCTTTATCCTCAAGGGCATCATGACCGTGGAGGGCGCGAAAAAAGCCCTGAAGGCCGGGGCTTCGGGCATCGTCGTGTCCAACCACGGCGGACGCGTGCTGGACAACTGTCCAGCCACGGCGGAGGTTTTACCCGCCATCGCAGATGCCGTAGGCGGCAAGCTGACTGTCTTTGTGGACGGCGGCATCCGCACCGGGATGGACGTATTTAAGGCGCTGGCTTTGGGCGCAGACGCGGTGCTCATCGGCCGCCCCTTCGTCACCATGGTGTACGGCGGCGGTTCCGAGGGTGTTGCCATCTACGTGGAGAAGCTGAAAGCCGAGCTGGCCGACACCATGGCCATGTGCGGGGCCCACAGCCTTGCCGATATCCGGCGGGACATGGTGATGACTCCCCGGGATTTAGAGCGGCTCTGATGTTTGCAGTAAAAGGCGGTCCCGGACAAATCCGGGGCCGCCTTTTATATTCAAATAGCTGTTTTACACAGACACTCCTGCTTCTTTTGCGGTAAAGAATACCTCGTACAGATTGCCGGTTTCGCCGGTGTCAAATTCCTCCAGATAGACAACGGAAAAATCGTCAAAATCCGCCGGAACCTCAAAAATCAAAAGGCCGGTCCGCTCCTCATCCACTGCCAGATCGTATTCAGACTCAAGCTGTTCTTCGCTCACAATGGTATCAACGGGATTTGAAAACGCGTTGTCCTGATCGTCCTTGTCATTCCACTGGGCCTGAAAATCGGTGTCAAACATGGGGATGGTTTCGCTGAACGTGTTCTTGATCGTCAGTTCCGACACCAGCAGCTTATAGTCCTCCTCAGGGGTATATCCCTCGTATGTATCAGAGATGTAGACGCTGTTGACCGTGAAGTCAAAAAACTCACTGTGCATCACATCTCCGATGCGGCCCTCTTCATACTCTTCGCTGCTTCCACCGCAGGCAGACAGCATCAGCATCGCGGCCAATGCCGCCACGGAAATCCATTTTTTGTTTCTCAGCTTCATTTTTAATACCTCTTTTTCTTTCTTTATTTTTTCTCTATATCTCATTGCCCAGCCGGACCAAACTCGCACCGGCAGGAAAAGCACAGCGTCTCTCCCAGCCGCCCCTCCATTGTGTAGGCGCTTTCCTCCCGAAAGCCGAACAGCCCGATCGTCTCCCCCAGCACGGCCTCCTTGCTGTAATTCACGTACAGCTCCCGCAGGGGTGCGGACTGCAAATCCGACGGCAGCGCGTCCCACACGATGTCGCCGTAATTCCCGCTGTGCACATGGCCGTTGCCATCCAGATCGGACCAGCGGACGGGACGCGGCCCCAGTTCTTCCAGCCCGTCCTTGGGCAGGAAGATTTTCCTGCATTCCGGGCTGTCGATCGCCTTGGGACAGACATGCACCGCCTTGCGTTTAAAATCGGAGGGGCGGAGAATTTTCCGCTCCGCCGGGTCAATGAGAATCCACTCGCTGCGGGCGCTCACGGCGGCGGCGCCGCTTTCGTCCGTCAGCTCGTAGGCCCGGCGCAGATGGGCTCCCCGGATGCCGTCCTCCCATGTGGAGATGGTGATCACCTCCCGGTTCACGGGCCGCCGGTGAATCCGCAGGGCCACCCGGGACAGTAAAAACACCTGCCCAATCTCGTGAAGAATTTCATAGGTCAGCCCTCTTGCGTCATAATCAAAGCCCGCCGCCCCCGCCACAAGGCTCAAGAGCTTTGCCGGGCGCGCATATTTGTCTTTGTCGCAGTCGGCAAAGGACAGCTCCACCTCCCGGGCGTAGCAATCCTCCGTCAGCCATTGCCGAAATGCTTTCAAGTCCATCCTGCTCCTTTTTACTGTCCGCCCGCAGCGGGCGCTTCATCCTCCGGATTTTCCGTTTCTTTCAGAGGGACCTTTCTCTCAGCACCGGTGCGTTCCTCCGGCAAAGAAGCCGCTGCCTCAGCGGAGGACTGCTCCCGCGCCTGGGCCAGATAATCCCGGTGGGCCTCCTTGGGGCTGGGGACAAAGCTCTGGGCCGCCGTCCGGCTTTTACCCTGACTTTTCACATAGAAAAAGCCGGTGACGGAGAATACCGTCGCGCCGATGAAGTTCACAATCAAATCTTTCATGGTGTCGATCAGCCCAATGTCCAGATAGCCGCCAAGACCCAAATCCGCTCCGTTCACCGTCACCTCGGTGATCTCCGGAACCACCACCACTTTGTTGCTGCGGCTCGCGTCCAGCATCACCGTTTTAATCGTGTGGATTATTGTATCCTTCTGCATGTCTGTTCCCAAAAAATAGTCGCAGCCAAACTCAAAAAACTCCCACAGCACGCCGATGGTCATAGAAAAGCAAAACGCCATCAGCGCCATAAATACCGGCGAGAGATCAAACGTGAGCCGGGGATTGTCGTTCAGCAGCACCACCATGGAAAAGCCCACCGCCGCAGCAAGAAAACCGTTGAGCGTGTGCAGAATCGTATCCCAGAAAGGAATCACAATGTAAAATGCGTTGACCTCTCCCAAAATCTCCGCCGCAAAAATGAAGCACAGCACCGTGATTTCCAAAGGCGGCGGAAGCTCAATCCGCAGCCGCACCTGCACCCAGCTTGGCAGGTAGAGCAGCAGCAGCGTCAACACGCAGAAAAAGGCGCTTTCATAGCTCCCCAGCCAAATCTGGCGGGCCAGAGCCAGGATTACCAGCGCCCGCAGAAAATAAAATACGAGGAAAGAACTTTTGTGTTCCCGCAGTTCTTTGTTCAGGGCCATTCTGAAATTTCGGCGCTCCGTCCGCCGACGTTCCTTTTTGTGATTCATCGCTCCCCCTTTCTGCATTCCCAGTGCCCGTTTCGGCTTTGGGCTCAGGCAATCAGAATACCACAAATTTCTTCTTTTTGCAAGAGTTAGGCGGCTTTGTATCCCCCAGGATGCCAAAGCCGCCGTTTTTCACGTATTGTCCCGTCCGATAGGCTCGCGAATCAAAAGCCGCTTCAGGGCCTTGCCGTTGAAGGGAATCAGCGGATACAGATAGCCCGGTCCCACCACTGTCTTATTGGTGGCCACCAGCCAGAGAATCAGCAGGATTCCGCCTATCAGCCCCCACATGTCAAAGATTGCAGAGAGAATCAGCAGGAGCATCCGCAGCAGCTTCACGGCATAGCCCAGCTCAAAGCTGGGCTGGGAAAAACCGGAGATAGACACCACCGCCATATACACCAGCACCTCCGGCGTAAGCCACCCGGCCTGCACCGCGAAATCTCCGAAAATCAACGCGCCCAGCATGGAGAAGGAATTGGACAGGGCGCTGGGCGTATTCAGGCAGGCAAGCTTTAAAAGGTCAATGAGAAATTCCACCACCAAAAGCTGCGCCAGCAGGGGCAGGGCGCAGGGCTCCGGCTTTGCCAGAAACACCAGCCAGTCCGGCAGGCGGTTGGGCTGGCTGACCAGCAGATACCATGTGGGCGTGATGAACAGGCTCAGCAGCATCACCGACATCCTGAGCAGCCGCAGATAGGTTCCCACCAGAGGTGGAAAATAGAAATCGTTGGCCTCCTGCGTAAACCCGAAAATGGTGGTGGGCAGCAGCATGGCTGCCGGGGTGTTGTCCACCAGCACCACCACGCTTCCCTCCATCACCGTGGCCGCCGCCGTGTCGGGCCGCTCAGTATACCTAATTTTGGGAAACGGATTATACCATTGTTTGGGGCGGATGGCTTCCGCCAGACTTTCCTGCCCCATAGAAAGGGAGTGAACGTCCACTCCTGCCAGCTTTTCCCGAACCTGCTCCAGCACCTTTCGGTCCACCCGGTCCTCCATGTAGCACAGCACCACATCCGTCCGGCTCCGCCCCCCAACCTTGTGGCTCTCCATGGTCAGCTGCGGATCCCGGATCCGGCGGCGCAGCAGCGCCATGTTGGGCACGACGGCTTCTACAAAGCCGTCGTGAGCACCCCGCAATACCTTTCCGTCCGCAGGCTCATCCACGCCCCGGGAGGGATAGCCCTTCGCGTCCATCATCGCCCCGCCGATAAGCCCCTCCATCAGGAACAGGGTTTTCCCCAGCAGAACGGAGGTACAGATGTCCTCCAGGTCCTCCGTCACGTTCGTCTCGGAAAAGGTAATGAACCGGTCGGCAAACTCCTGCATCTTCGTGAGCGTCCTCACCTGCTCCGGGCGCAGCGACAGCCAGAAAGCCCCCATCCGCTCTAAAATTGTATCCTCGCCATAGCCGTCGATCACCCAGATGCGGGCCTTGCGCCCTCCGATGACAAAATCCCGTGCCACCATGTCGCAGTTGCGCCCTGCGCCAAGTAGCTCATCCACACGGCGGACGTTGTCGTCATAGCGGGTTGAAAGCTGTTCCATACCGCACCTCCCTTTTGGGGTCTAGTATGGATTTTGGGGCAAGAAGTTATGTAAAAACCGGCCAAAATCAAAATCCACGTTTTCATTCAAGGGGCTGAGGAAGCACATTCCTCAGCCCCTTGCTTTACGTTGCCCGCAGGAGACAAACTGATTCGTCAAAAATCCACATCACCAAAATTTTTAAGGCTCATACCTTTTTCTCGAAATAATAATATGTTTCATCCTCGCCTGCGGGCCGCATACAGGAGGCAAGCATCTTTCGGGACGCCTCGTTCTCCTTGAAGCACTTGGCCACCACCCGCGTCAGATGAACGCCGTACAGTCCCCATTCGGCGGCAGCGGTAAATGCCTCCGTCCCATAGCCGTGGCCGCCGTATTCCCCTGCAATGCGGCAGCCAAGCTCCGCGTCACCCCGGTAGTCAAAGTGGTAAAGCACTGCTTCACCGATGAGCTTTCCCTCCAGACGGATGGCAAAATTCACCGCCGCGCAGTTGCAGTAATCCCGCTTCGCCACCTCGTAAAAGCTCCGTTCCTCCACCGGACCGCCAAGCCCTGCCACATCATCATAGCCCCACCATTGATTCCGCTCTCCGTCCAGAACCAGCGCGTTGTATGCGGGAATGTCCTCCTCCGTCAGCTCGGAGAGGGTCAGCCGCTCCGTGGTCAGCACCGGCAGGGTCTTTACATGGCACAGCAGCTCGTTTTGGGGAGCAAAGTGATACTTGGGCGCCAGATGGTTCGGCCCGTATTGCAGCTTCGAGGTCCGCAGCCCTCTGTCGGCGGCGTCGTCTTCCCGGTTGAGCCAGACGGCGTCCCCGGCAAAGTGCCGGGCAAAGGCCTGCACCATGGCGGGATAGACCCCCACGTAAGAATACAGCGCCTTTTCGATGTGGATAATCAGGGTGTCACCGCACCGCTCCGCCAGCGCCAGAGAGAGCAGCTTTTTCCCGCTCATCATTCCCCCGCAGAAAAACCACGGCTTATCCAGTTGTCCCACCGTCCGCTTTGCCAATTCCAATTCCGTCGCGGCTCTGGGGTCGTCCGCCTTGGCAAACTCCTGCCCGTAATCCTCCCAGAACCGGTTTACAAGCGGCATATCCTCTGCGGTCAGAGGCTTAAACTCCGCGCCGGGGCAGGCGGCAAAAAACTTCTTGATGTGGTTGCGCTGCCCGGAATACCGCCGTCCGGTAAAGTTTTGCAAATCCTCCGCCTTGTACAGATAGTCCTGCCAGGTGCGCACGTTGCGCACCCCCACATAGGGGTAGCGCTGCAAAAGCCGGGGCGCCTTTACTGCCGGAACCACGGAAATCACCGGGGGAACCCCCTTCTCCATGCACCAGTCTTCAATGGCGGAAAGAGCCGCGTCCTCGTCCCCCTCCGGGCCGGGAACGGGATAGTCAAACAGAAATTCCCCCTCCAGCTCGTTGCGGATGATGAGGCATCCCGCCGCCTCCGCAAAGGCGGGGTGAAGCCGCTCCCCCCACATCAGCTTTGTTCCCGCGGAGTATTCGCAAAGTCCATAATTGCATGTCTCGTAATACCCACGCAGCAATGCTCCATGTTCGGCGGCTATCGTCGTAAACTCAAGCATATTCCTTGATCCTTTCCCGGGTTCTCCATCGGCGGCCATCCGCCACGCAAACCCTGTTCGTCTGCCAATTTTGTTCTTTTTGTTAATTTTGTAACGTATATAAGAAAATTTTTTGTACAATTTTCACACGTTTCTCTTGACTTCACAGTTTGTTAATAGTATATTTTTACCACAAATCCATTTAAGAAAGAGGGGTTATTTGTGGAAAATGAGAGGGGCAGTTGGGGAAGCAACATTGGCTTCCTGCTGGCGGCAATCGGCTCGGCCGTCGGCCTTGGCAACATTTGGGGCTTTCCATACAAGATGGGCAAATCAGGAGGCTTTACCTTCCTGATCGTCTATCTGCTGCTGGCGGCCTTCGTGGGCTTCACCATTATGATGGGGGAGCTGGCACTGGGCCGCAAGACCGGGACCGGACCTATTGGGGCCTATCACGCGGTATCCAAGCGGTTCAAGTGGATCGGCTGGCTGGCAGTCTTTTCCCCGTTCATTATCATGAGCTTTTATTCCGTTCTGGGCGGCTACTGCATTGAGTACATGGCACTGAATCTGAGCAATCTTGCCTTCCAGAATCCAGCGATCTCCGGCGGCGACCTGTTCCACGCCATGCTGACAAATCCCTTGGGCTCCGTTGTTTACACCATACTGTTTCTGATTATCTGCTATCTCATCAATCGCGGCGGCATTTCCGGCGGCATTGAGAAATTCAATAACGTCGGTATGCCCGCCCTGTTTGTGATGCTGGTCATCATCATCATCAAGAGCCTGTCTATGCCCGGCTCCATCGAGGGACTGAAATTCATGTTCGTCCCGGGCTACGCGGTGGCGGGCGGCTTCATCGAAGCCGCGCCCAGCATCAGCACCGTATTAGCGACTGCGGGCGGGCAGATGTTCTTCTCCCTGTCTCTGGCCATGGGCGCCATGATTACTTACGGCTCCTATCTTGGCAAAAAGGAAAATCTGGTGACAAACTCCGCCATCATCGTGATTTCCGATACGACCATCGCCGTCATGGCAGGCATCGCCGTCATCCCCGCCGCCGTGGCCTACGGCATCCAGCAGGGCATCCCCGTTGGCGAAATCGCCCTCGGCGGCCCCAGCCTTCTGTTCGTCACACTGCAAAACGTATTCAACAGCATGGGCAGCGTAGGCGCCCTGTTCGGCATCATTTTCTATCTGCTGGTGCTGATTGCGGCCATCACTTCCGCCATCTCCCTGATTGAAGTCATCACCACGTTCTTTCTGGACCGTGCGGCCCAAAAGGGAGGCAAAGCCAGCCGTCCCAAAATCGTCCTTTTGGTCTGTCTCGCCATTCTGGTGGAAGCCACCTTGGTGGCGGTGGACGGATTGGGTTCCAACGGCGTTCCCGTCCCCTTCAAGGAAACCACGGCTGTCATCATAGACGGCGTAACCCAATATGCTGGCTGGAACGACTGCTGGCTGGACTTCATGGATATGCTCTCCGAAGGCCTTGCCATGCCGCTGGGCGCAATGCTGATGAGCATTATGATTGGCTGGGAAATTCATCCCAAGTCCATGCTGGACGAAATTCACTCCGGCGGTGGCAGCGGAATCGACGGATTCTTCTCCATCTGCATGAAGGTCATCGCTCCTCTGGGCATGGTTCTGATTCTCTCTGGTCAGATTTCCGACTTCTTTGGCAAGGATGCCCGGATTGCCGGCTATATCATCGGCATCGTCGTCTACGTAATCGGCGTGGCCGTGGCCGTCACCTCTCCGATGCGCAAAGCAGCGCACAAATAAGGCTTGCTTTTCCTGTTCTCGTCCCGGGGAGCGCCCACGGCGCTTCCCGGGATTTGTGCGCATCATGACTTTATTAGAATATCAAGCTTTTCTAAACTGTTTCAATGGCATTTACAACACTCTGAAAAATTTTCCGTTATTTTGTCCCATATCTGCCCTTTCTTTCCCGCACAACTGTCCAACCGGCAAATACCTGCGGCCGTTGTCACCGGCGGGGCTGAAAATCCCGGGGACTTGCGTGAAATGTGGCGCGGAAAGCCCGCAAAAACGCAGAATAGTCCCCAAACCCCGCAAGGGCCGCCGCCCGCATTACCGGGGTTCCCTCCCGCAGGAGTTCGCCTGCCAGCAGCAGCCGCTTCTGGCTGATATACTGGTGCATGGTATAGCCCGTGACCTCCTTAAACCGGTGCATCAGGTAATACCGGCTGAGAAAAAACCGCTCCGCGAGCGCATCCACCGTCAGCGGCCCATCCAGATTCCCTGCAATATAGTGCAGAATTTCTTCAATTTTCGGGTCGGAACGATAGGCGTCCTTCTCCCGCTCCGCCGTTTTGTCCCGCAGACTGTCCCGGTTCACGTCAATCAAAAGCTGCTGGCAGCAAGCGTCGGCCATTCGGCCGCTGCCATACTCCCGGGATCGGACTGCCTCCTCCAGCTCCTGAAACCGGCGCAGGTAAAAGGGCCGACGCTCCCCGTCCGTCCGCAGGAGGTGAAACCCCCGGCGGCAGGCCAAATCAAAGCAGGCCGACAGCGGCTCGTCCGGATCACTCCGCCTGTCCATCCATTCCCGCCCCAGCCACAACACCATTCGCTCATAGGGTTCCCCCGTGTCAATCAGCGCCCGGTGAATTTGGTTGCGGGGCACCAGCAGCAAATCCCACGGCTGGAGGAAGTAGGTCACGCCCTCCACCATATAGGTCACTCTGCCGCCCAAAAGCAGGATGAGCTTATCAAATTCGTGATAGTGGTACTCCAGCGTCTTTGTGCTGGTATCCTTCAGGCGAAACAGACGAAAATCCTCCAGTAGATAGCCCCGCTTGTCGCCCTCCAGCCCTTCCGGCATCCTCCACACCCCCTCTGATTTTATGGACTGTCTTTTTTATTTTACAGCACTTTTTGCACAGATACAACCGTCATTTTACCAAAAGGCTGCAATTTTATGCGGAACTTTTTTCGCCGTTCCCAATCAATCCCCGTTGAAACCGGCAGCTTAGTCTGCTATACTATACTAAGTTAAAACAAAAAACGGGAGGATTCATCATGAGCCGCGCGGACGAGCTGTTTATACAAAACTGCCGGGAGATTCTGGATACCGGCGTGTGGGACAGGGACCGGGAGGTCCGACCCCGCTGGGAGGACGGAGCCCCCGCCCACACCGTCAAGAAATTCGGACTTGTAAATCGGTATGACCTTACCGCCGAGTTTCCGATTCTGACCCTGCGGCGCACCTATTGGAAAACCGCAATCGACGAGCTTTTGTGGATTTGGCAGAAAAAGTCCAACAACATTCACGATTTAAACGCTAAAATCTGGGATCAGTGGGCCGATGAAACCGGCTCCATCGGCAAGGCATACGGCTATCAGCTTGGCGTGAAGCACCAGTACGCCGAGGGCGAGTTTGATCAGGTGGACCGTGTGCTGTACGATTTGAAGCACAACCCCGCCAGCCGCCGGATTCTCACCAACATCTATAATTTTCAGGATCTCCACGAGATGAATCTCTATCCCTGCGCCTACTCCATGACCTTCAACGTCTCGGGGAACACCCTGAACGCCATTTTGAACCAGCGCAGTCAGGATATGCTGGCCGCCAACAACTGGAACGTGGTGCAGTATGCCGTGCTGACGCATATGCTGGCTCAGGTTTCGGGCCTACGGGCCGGGGAACTGGTCCATGTCATTGCCGACGCACATATCTACGACCGGCACGTTCCCATCGTGGAAGAGATTCTTACGCAGACCCCCACCGCCGCCCCGCGGTTTTCCGCGGATTCGTCGGTGACGGATTTTTACCGGTTTACCAGGGACAGCTTCCGGCTGGAGGGCTATACCCCCGCCACGCTGGAGGCGAAAATTCCCATTGCCATATAAAGAGGGAGGCTTTTTTATGAACGCGATTTTATCCGTGGCACAGGATTGGGGCATCGGCAAAGACAATCAGTTGCTGTTCTATCTGAAGGAGGATATGAAGCGCTTCCGCACGCTCACCTCCGGAGGAACCGTTATCATGGGCCGCAGGACGCTGGAAACCCTGCCCGGCGGAAATCCCCTTCCCAACCGGCGCAATATCGTCATCACGCACGACAAAGAGTTCACCCGGGAGGGCGCGGAAATTGTCCACAGTGTGGAGGCCGCACTGAATCTGGTGGACGTAAGCGGCGACGACGTGTGGGTCATGGGCGGCGGCAGCATCTATGCGGCCATGCTCTCCCGCTGCAAAATGGTGTACCTGACCCGGGTCGAGGCCGTGATTCCCGGAACGGATACTTTCTTCCCCAATCTGGATAAGCTGACCGCGTGGAAAGTCGTCTCGCAGTCGGAGCCGATTGAAGAAGACGGACTTACCTATCGGTACGTAGAGTATCTTAATTTGAATCTCTAAGCCTCCCCGCCAAAAAACCAGACGCAAAGCACCCGGCGGAAATCGTTTCTACACAGGGCGGACCTCTCCGGAGGTCCGCTTTTTTGTTACACACTTTCTAACTGCCGTATTTTACGATACCGCCGTTTTCGCGACCATTTTTCCCAAGCTTTCTTTCCCGTCCCTCTTTTCCGTGCCTCCCTTTTCCCGGAAAACCGCCTTGCCAACCGGGCGGGGGGCAGCTATAATGGAACAAGCAATATGAGAGGAGGCGGTCCCCACGGCGGATTTAAATACAAGCGTGCAGTTCATCAAGGGGATCGGCGTCCAACGGGCCAAGTCCCTAGGCAAGCTGAATATTTGCACTTTGCGGGATTTGATTTCCTATTTTCCCCGGGCCTATGAGGACCGGACGCTCACAAAGCGAATTTCGGACCTCCAGCCCGGAGAGCTTGCCTGCGTGGAGGCGATGGTAACCTCTCCACCTACCCTCTCCCGCGTGCGCAAGGGGCTGGAGCTGGTGAAGCTTCGTGCTGTGGACGACTCCGGTGCGCTGGATGTGACCTTTTTTAATCAGGCATGGCTGAAAAACAGCCTGAAAGCCGGGGAAACCTACATTTTTTACGGAAAGGCGGAGGGGAACCTCCTCCGCCGCCAGATGGCGAACCCCGTGGTGGAGCTTGCGGTGCGACGGGAGCAGACAGGCCGCATCGTCCCTGTTTATCCCCTCACCGCCGGGGTGAGCCGCCTGATTCTCTCTCGTTCCATCCGTCAGGGGCTGGATGCCTGCGGGGACATTCTGCCGGATGTGCTGCCGGAGGACGTGCGCCAGGCGCATCAGCTCTGCCGCGCAGGCTTTGCTTATGAAAGCATTCACTTTCCCACCTCCCCCGAGGCGCTGGAACTGGCGCGACGGCGGCTGGCGTTTGAAGAGCTGTTTTTGTTCACCATCGGTCTGCGCCGCCTCCGCTCCCGGCGGGATGAGGTGCGCACCACGCCGTTTGAGGGCGTTGATATGGCCCCTTTTTACGCCGCGCTCCCCTTCACGCTTACCGCCGCCCAAAAACGCTGCGTGGAGGAGGCCCTTGAGGATATGCGCTCGGGCCGTCCCATGAACCGGCTGTGTCAGGGAGATGTAGGCTCCGGAAAAACCATGGTGGCCGCCGCCAGCGTATATTTCTGCGCAAAAAACGACCGTCAGGCCGCGCTGATGGCCCCCACGGAAATTCTGGCCCGCCAGCACTACGACGGCCTTTCCCCCCTGCTGGAGCGTCTTGGCGTACGCTGCGCCCTGCTGACCGGGTCCATGACGGCAAAGACCAAGCGCACCCTCTCCGCCCAACTGGCGGCAGGAGAAATTGATTTCATCATCGGGACCCACGCGCTGATTTCCGGAGGCGTTGAATACCAGCGCCTTGGGCTGGTGGTGACGGACGAGCAGCACCGCTTTGGCGTGGGCCAGCGGGCGGCGCTGGCCTCCAAGGGAGACAGCCCCCATATGCTGGTCATGTCCGCCACTCCCATTCCCCGGACGCTGGCCCTGATTCTCTACGGCGATCTGGATGTCTCCGTCATTGACGAGCTGCCCCCGGGACGGCAGCATATCGGCACTTCCGCCGTGTCCGGCGGATACCGCTCCCGACTGTATGCCTTTCTTCGCACACAGGTGCAGGAGGGGCGGCAGTGCTACGTGGTCTGCCCCGAAATCACGGAGAGCGAGGACGGGGACGACGGGCGAAAGGCCGTGATGCAGTACGCCGAAACCCTTAGGACGGAGGTCTTCCCCGATCTGCGGGTGGCTTTTGTCCACGGGAAGCTGAAATCAAAAGAGAAAGAGGCCGTCATGTGCGCCTTTGCCGCGGGAGAGACAGATATTTTGGTGTCCACCACGGTGATTGAGGTAGGAGTGGACGTGCCCAACGCCACGGTGATGGTGGTGGAAAATGCGGAGCGGTTCGGCCTGAGCCAGCTTCATCAGCTCCGGGGCCGGGTAGGCCGGGGCGTCCACAAATCCTATTGCATTCTGATCTCCGACAGTAAAAACGAGGACACCCGCCAGCGCCTGCGCGTCATGACCCAGACGGCGGACGGCTTCAAAATTGCAGAGGAGGATTTACGCCTGCGGGGCCCGGGCGACTTTTTTGGCTTGCGGCAGCACGGTCTGCCGGGACTGCGGGTGGCGGACCTTGGCTGCGACGCGGCGCTTTTGAAGGAGGCCCAGACGGCGGCGGACGCGCTGCTGGCGCAGGATAGGGACCTTGTCTCCTGTCCCGCCGTGGCCGCCCGGGTTTCGGAGCTGTTTCACCAGAGCGCGGACGCTCTGAACTGAAACGTCTTCGCATTTGCCCTCTAACGAAGCGGTCTTCTACAAAGCAGAGCAGCTTTGCGGAATTGTCTTCCGCACCCCATAGGAACGCACCGAACACAAACAGAGCCGCGAGAGATATCATCTCTCACGGCTCTGCTTTCCTCAATTTTGAGCAGTTTTCTCCGCCGCTTTCCAGCGCATCCGCGCGGAAACCATGCCCGTTTATCACGGCGCTGTCTTCACTCCGTCAGCGCGGCAGTCAGGTCCGGAAACAGCCACATGCGGCCGTACCGATCGTACAGGGAAAAGGATTTCTCATCCTCCTGCCTGCCGCCCGCATCCCACCAGACACAGGGGATGCCCAGAGGGCGGGCGGCTTCCAAAACATACTCCGCCCACCGGATGCGCGCGTCCTCGTTGTCCTTGTCCCGCGCGCCAAACTCGGTGATGATCACGGGAATGCCCTTGCGCGTGAACAGGCGCTCCACATCCCGGAAGGTCTGGTCGATGGCCTTCGTGTCCCTCTCACTGTCGGGGGAAAAGTCGTCGGGACCGGACTCCTGATGGGTAAAGTCATACGGCTCGTAAAGGTGCAGGGAAACAATCAGCCGCTTCCCCTCCGGCATTTGTAGGCCCTCCAGCGCGTCTGTCCCCGTGCGGGCACAGTAAGTGGGCAGCAGCAAATAGCGGTCAGAATTTTTTCCGCCGGAAGCACGAACAGTTTCCACAAACACCTGGTTGAGACGATTGACAATTTCCCGCGCCTCGGGCGTTCCGTCGCCCCACTCCTGCTCCGTACCGATGAGCCGGGGCTCGTTCATGCTCTCAAACAGAAGCGTCTCATCATATTTCTGAAACCGCAGCGCAAGCTGGCTCCACAAGGCCCTCGTCCAAACCTCGGCCTCCTCGGCCTGCGACTCCAGCGGCGTGTACCACGGATCGTGGTGTGCGTTTATGATGACGGACAGCCCTGCCTCCAGCGCCTCGTCCACCACTTGCTGCACCCGGTCCAGCCACGCTCCGTCCACCTGGAGGTCCTCGTCCACATGCTCGTACCAGGTCACGGGAATGCGCACCAGATCAAAGCCCTCCGCTTTCACATCGGAAAACAGCTCCGGCGTGGTGGACGGGTTGTTCCAATATGTCTCATACGCGTTGGGGTCGTCCGTCTCCTTGTGGAGGTTATGCGCATCCAGTGTATTGCCAAGGTTCCAACCAGCGCCCAGCGCCTTTACAAAGCGCCGCTCCTCGCCGGCTTTCCAGCGATACGCAAAAATTCCTCCCCCAACCAGCAGCAACACCAGCAATACGGACACCCACCGCCGCAGCCTGCCGCCCCGCCTACGCATCCAAAGGCTCCCTGTCCGCCGGTCCAACGCCCAGCAGGCAGTCCTCCAGCTCCGCATACCGAGGCCTTTCAGCGGTCACTTCCGCCGCAGGAGTCCCCTGCTTCATGGCCCATAGCAGCCATTGACTCAGCCGCGCGACGGCTCGTTCGTCGTTGTGCAACGCGTCATAATTGGCCACGGCATACAGCTTTTTTCCGCTCGGCAGGTTCCGTTCAAACGCACACATCAGCGTCAGTCCTTCCCTTAGCTGCAAAGAAAACTCAGACGGCAAATTTCTGGTATCCGTCGCCAGATATTTATAGTCGAAATTGTCGATGTGCACCGCGCGCCCCAGATCTGACGGCACCGACACATCCAGAGAAACACGTGCATGTCGTCGGTTTTGATACATCACGGCCTGGGTCCGGCGCATCAGATTCAAACGCAGATCGTCGAAAGTACTGTGAGATTTATTAAGGGTGGTGGGCAGACCGGGCACCCGGTCATACAGCATCTGCATATATTCCCCCTTACTTTGACCGTAATCGGTAATGAAAAAAGAGCATTTCCAGCCGCCCGGAATGGGGCCGATGTGCACCGCCCGGCCCTTCAGCCGCGCGGTATAGAGCTCGGTTTTCAAAAGGATTTCCGCTTCCTCCTTGTCATCGACATCTATGGGGACGGACAGGCGCACGGCAATGCCGGTTTCGGAAAAGTCCTTTGTAACGCATCGCAGCTCTCGCAAAGCGCCGATGCTTAAAAGGCAGTCCACCTCGGCCTCCACCCGCTCGTTCATGCGCAGAAAGCCCCGTCCCAGCACAAAAAACAGGGACATGATCAGGTTGAACAGATTCACGCTCAGCCAGAACAGCACCGCAATCGGCGCGATGCTGCCGCTGCGGAAAATCATGCTTACGCAATTGAAAATTCCCAGAACGGACAGCCCGATAAACAGCGCGAAAGGGACAGCATAAAGCGCGGCCCGGACCCCGTCTCGGCCGCCGCCGTCTTTTCTCGTGACCTGAAATTTCTTGAGAGAAATCCCAAGGCTCTCGGCCAGCACAGGGAAGAACAGGAAGGGAAAAAACACTGTCTCATACACGTTCGTCCATTTGGTGGAACGGATACCCTGACTGAGCATCCGCAGCGTCACGTTGCTGGAAAGATACATGGGCAGCCAGAAAATCAGCACCTCCGGCAGGGTGCACTTGATGACCATAAAGCCGAACACGGCAAACAAAATGGGCGACATGATGTAAATAAAGCGCTTGACAGGCCCGAACCAATACCAGATGGAGGCCCAATAATTTGCCTTCTGGCCCATGGTCAGCTTCGGCGTAAAAAGGATATGAAGCTTGCGCCCCGTCTGGATACAGCCCCGGGCCCAGCGGATGCGCTGCTGAATCAAACTGGGCAGGTCCGTGGGGGAAAGGCCGCTGGCCAGCACCTCGTTGATGGCATAGCAGGTATATTTTTTCTTTTGCAGCAAGATACCCGTCGCAAAATCCTCGGTGATGGCGCCCTGATAAAATCCGCCGATGTCCTCTATGGCGGCGCGGCTGAGCACCGTGTTGGAGCCGCCGTAAATCACGCTGTTAGAGCGGTTACGGGACACCTGAATATCCTTGTAAAAATAGTCCTGTTCATTGGGAATTCTGTTTTCGGAGTAAAGAAAAAACTGAAACAGATCCGGGTTGTAAAAGCTCTGGGGCGTCTGGACAAAGCCCATGCGGATTTTGTCCTTTTCGGACCGGGTTTTGTTTTTCAGCTCCGCGTCCACGAAATAGGGGACGCAGTGCATCAGAAATTTTCGCTGGGGGATCATGTCCGCGTCCAGCGTGACAATCAATGGCGCGCTTGTCCGGGCCAGCGCGTTGTTCAGGTTTCCGGCCTTGGCCCCCGTGTTTTCGCTGCGCCCGATATAGCGGATTCCCATCTCCCGGGCCAGCCTTCGGATTTCCGAGCGGTTGCCGTCGTCGCACAGGTAAATGTGGACCTTCGCCGGGTCTGGATACTCCATATATTTGCAGCCGTTGACGGTCTTATACAAAAGCTCCTCCGGCTCGGCATAAGTCGCGATGAAAACATCCACCTCGGGAAACAGCTCCGGCGGCACATCCGGCACGGGATGGTTTTCGATGCGGTGCATATTGAAGTAATGCACCAACGACTCCAGCGCGCCCAGCACCTCTATCACCAGCAAAGCAACACCCGCGATGATGGAAATTGTACCGTATTCCAGCGGCAGGGTGTATCGAATGCGCCAATAGAGATAGACGGTATTCAGGATGACCGTCAGTAGTACCCACGACCGGTTGCGCAGCGCTCTGGCGTCGCCGCCTTTGGAAAAGGCGTTGGCGGATGTTTGAGGCGGGGCCTCGCGGATCTCCGCCTCCCGTTCAAGTATCGGCATATGGCTGCTCCTTATCCTCGGGATACAGACGGGTCAAGGCTGTCCCGTCGCTGGAAAAGTGAAGGGTTCCGTCCATGGTGTAGAGCAACTCCGCCCCCACCCGATTGCAGGCCTCCCGAATGGCGCTGTCGCTGCCTTTTGAGGGGCTCACAGCATACTGTGGGTTCAAGCGCTCAATCAGCGCCCCGGACGAGGGACTGGCCCTGCCGTGGCGGGCTACCTCATAAAGCTGCACCTCCGGCCAATGGACGCGCAGCAGCTCTCCCAGCCGCTTTTCCTCCGCGTCTCCCGGAAACAGCATATTGATTTCCCCGTGGCGCACCAGAACCGCCAGTGAATAGTTATTATCCTTGCGATACTGCCGCTCCAGCGGCGGATAGACGGTCATCCGCAGACCGCCGCAGGTGAAGCTGCGGGGGCGCGTGGGAGACAGGGGCTTGACGTCAAGCTCTGCAAATATATCTTCCAGCGCCTCGGCCTTGTCGTTTTCCTTAGTATAATAGGGCTGAATCACCGTGCCCACGGAAAATTCCGCCAGCACGGCAGGCGCCCCACCGATGTGGTCCTGATCGGGGTGGGTCAGAATCAAATAGTCGATGCGGGAAACGTCCTTTTCCCGCAAAAATTCCACAATGGCGGGTCCGTCCACTGCCTCCCCCGTATCCACCAGAATCACAGCGTCCCCCTGACGAATCAGGGTGCAGTTGGCTTCGTTCTGGGTGGAGAGAAAGAATATCTCTGCCGGGCCGTCCTCGGAGGGTGCGGCGTTGGCTTGCCATACCAGCCCGAACGCCCCGACCAGCACGGCCAGAAACAGCAGCAGCCGCAGTGAAAAGCCCACCTTTTTAATGACCGTCATTGAAATCCCCCTCCCCTTTGTGTTTCACGGAAATACCGCATCATTCCAACCCTGAAAGATGCTGGTACGTCGGCAAATAATTTTTAAAAGCTCCCCAACTTGCGGGTAGCTGCCTGAAATTACTCCTCAAAAAACGGGAACATGGCCGCGCCGATGCTCTGACTCTGGCATGCAACCACAATGCAGTCGTAACCTCCGCTGGAAACCATCCGCTCCACCTGCTCCGCGGAATTAACGCTGATCTCTACCGCGTCCACCCGGGCGCACATCATCGAAAGATATGCAGCGGTGGAAAAGAAATTCTCGTCGCACACCAGAAGCACCCGCGCCCCCTCCGGCAGCTTGTGGTTTTCAATCTCCACCCGGGCCGTGCGCTTTCCGTAATAAATGGGGAACAGGTTCCCGGGCGCGCCCGCCAGCTCGTCGACCTCCGTTAAGTCCAGAATGGTCTGGTTAAAGGTCCCCCGGCGGCTTGTCTCATGGTCGCTCTCATCCGTCAGCTCCACCGTCAAATCCGTGGCAAAGGACGGGGCGAGGGTTACAAAATCGTCCGTCCCGCTCCAATATAAGCCGGAGGCGCGGCCCTCGTTTCCAAGAAGCTGACCGGGGTACACGGTCTCCTCGTAGCGGGCGGGATCGGCCGCCCATCCGCTGGGATCAAGTTGTAGTCCAAACAGCTCTTCCAGCCGCTGAGCAATGCTTAAGGCGGCGAACTGGGCAGCCCGTGCCGTCCATTTCACGTCCGTCCGATAATAATACGCATCATAGGCCAGCGGCGCTTCCCGAAAGCTCTCGCGCAAATCCAGTGTGTCAACTCCAACCGCCATCAAGTCAATGAACAGCTCATCCAGATTGCGAAGGCTGGCATAATCGGGCGTATAGCCGGAGGGAAATTGACTGACGCCCGGCGTCAGCTTTCCCGACGCACCCACAAACAGCACCGACGCACCCGTCTTTTGGGCGGCCATGCGCAGCCGTTCAAGCCGCTGGGCATATTCCATCACGTCGGGGTCGACCGCCTGATAGAGATTGGTCCTGTAAAGAAAGCCCTCGTCGTCCTTAAGAATGTAAAAATCGCCGCTGGTGCGCCTGCCCTGCGCCACCAGCGCGGCGGAATAGACCAGGTTTGCCGTCTGCTTGGGGAGGTCAGTCCGCATGCTTTTTTCCACGCTGCTTTGCAGCTCACCCGGATTCAGCCGGTTTTCCCACAGGTCAAATTTCAGAGCGGTCCCCACCGCACCATTCCCGGCGGTATACAGGGCAAAGCCCCCCGCCGCCAGCAGGATGGGCAGCAGCAATATACCCGCCGCCCGCCGATACAGTTCCGTTTTGCCTGATTGTTTCATGCTGCCTCCTTGCACTGGTTTAGCTGCGCCTGCGAAATGGGCGGCGACTCATCGGGCGAGAAACGCCAGACACAGAATCAGCAGCGCCGCAAGTCCCACCGAATATCCAATGGCCGCCACGCACCGCAAGACCCGGCCCCGCCGCCCAAGAAACACCGAGAGCCTCGTGGCAACCGGCGTTGCAAACAGCACGCCGAAAAACAGAGGCGCCCAATATTCCCGCAGCGCAGCGTAGAAAAAGTCACCGGAAAAAGCGTTGTTCCCAAGGCCCAGCAAGTCAATAAAAAACTGCCCCGCGTGATACAGAGTGGGGCTTTTCAGCAGGACAAAGCCCACCGCCACCGTCAGCAGGGTGTAGATGCGGCGTAGCGCACCGCCCGGTATCCGCGCCACATGGCGGAAGGAATTTTCCGAAAGAAGCACCGCGAAGTTCCAAACGCCCCAGGCCAGAAATGTCCACTCAAGCCCGTGCCACAAGCCGAAGCACAGCCACACCAGCGCAAGGCTGCGAATCACCATGTCCTGGTTTTCCTGCCGGGGTATGGAGCCGTACAGATACTTGCGAAACCAGCCCAAACTCGTAATCTCCCAGCGCCGCCAAAAGTCTGCCAGACTGTCGGCCTGAAAGGGGGCGCAGACCTGCTCCGGCAAGGTGAAGCCAAACACCAGACCCAGCCCGATGGCCATATCGGCATACCCGGACAGCTCATAGTAAAACTGAAGGCACAGGGCCAGCAGCCCCAGCCAAACCAGCAGCACCGGTACCTGCACCACGGTGTTGTCCATGCTGGTCTGGTTAAACACAAAGTCCACCAGATAGGCCAATTGCCCCGCCAGCAGGATTTTTTTCGACAGGCCCAGCACAAAGCGGCACAGACCCCGGTTGACTTGCCCGGCGCTGTGGGTCCGGTGGGTGAGCTGCCGCCGAAAATCGGCAAAGTCCACCAGAGGCCCGCCAGCCAGCTTGGGGAAAAAGGCTAGATGCAGCCCCACGTACAGAGGATTACGCTCCGCCGGGATGTCCCCCCGGTACACATCCAGACAATATCCTATCGACTGGAGCGTAAAAAAGGCCAGCCCCAGCGGAACCACCGTGGGCACCGCAAGTGTTAATCCCTCCGCAGACGGATACACAAGCGCCAGAATCGGCCCGGCCAGCCGAAAAAGCGCCAGCAAAAGAACGTTTGTGACCACGGCCAGCCCCGTCACGCCCAAGCCCCTGTGTCCCCGCGCCTTGCGCCGGTTAATCCACAATCCCAGCACCCAGCTCCACAAAATCCAAATGGCCAGCACGGGCAGATAAACCGTCTGCCCAAAGGCGTAAAACACAAGACTTGCCACCAGCAGCACGCCGTTTTGCAAAGGGCGGGAAAAAAAGCACAGATAATACAGCACGATACAGGCCGGCAGTCCGTATACCAAAAACGCCAGACTGGAAGTCTCCATGAACAGCCTCCTATTTGCGGGATGCGTAATATGCGGGAACGGCAAACACCAAAATCGCCAGCAGCAGAGCCAGCGGCGTGTAAAGGGACGCGTCGGTGTTCATCTTGGCGGACTTTTCAAGCACGCTCAGATACGGGCCGATGGCCTCGGCGTGCCGGGAAATACTGGTTTTAATGCGATAGACCTCCTGACGAAACTCGGAGGTGTTGCGCACAAGCTCGCCGTCGTTTTGCATACTGTGTCGGTTGAACGTGGTGTAAATATGTCCCCAGCGGGTCCACTCCCGCTCTACGGCGGGACCAAGATATGCGGCGATGCCGTCCACCGTCTCATACAGCGTTTCATCCGACAACGGCCCCCTGCGCAGCTCGGCATACCGCCGCTCCAGCTTGTCAAGGAAATTATCGTCCATGGACAGTCGGTCAAACCACGGCTGGGTCTGGAAGGCGGTTACCTCCCACTCCAGCGGCTCCGCGATATAGTTGTCCAGCGCGCCGTCCAAATCCCACACCGGGCCCATGTGCAGCTTTCCGCCCAGCTCCTTGTACATATAAGTGGAGTTTTTGCCCGCGTCGTAGCTTCCGAAAAATTCGTTGAACAGAAAGTAGTCCACAAAGGAATCCACGTCGATATAGCGGGAATAGGTGGCAAAAATCTCCGGATCATCGGAATAAAGCACCTTCTCTATACGGCTCAAATCCTCGGTGACATACTCAATTGCCTCCGGCGTTGCGTTTTTCTGCGCGGGATAAATCAGGCCCAGCCGGGCCTCCTTAGAGGGGCCGGCCGTGGCCCATGTATCCAGTATGATTTCATCCTCCGCCGCCCGGTCCCGCCGCACGATATAGGACGGAAATTTGTCCGAGCTCTTGGCGTCGGAAATGTCCACCCGCTCCGGCCCCTGCCTGATGCTTTCAATCAGCAGATACACGCCCTCGTAATGGTACTGCCCGTTTTCGTAATAGAGCACCTCACAATAGCGGGAATCCGGCGTATAGGGCATAAAAGCGGAGGCCATGCGGTAGGAGAGATAGTTCCGCATCATGCTCTTGTCCGCCATGGAACCGTTGAGCACCCACTCGGATTCCGCCCCCATGCCCATCAAATCCAGCTCATTGTCCTGCCCGGATTCCGTCACCAGCTTCACCAGATACTGGGCCTTTTCATAGAGCATGGAGCTGTTGCCCCGGCGCTTGAGACGCACGTCGCTGACGTATGACGCCTTGTCCCCCAGCGTGTTCACATCTCCTGTGTCAATGACCCGGAGGGTACCCGCCCGGTAGGGCTCTACCCCCGCAATAGGGCTGAAGGTACCGTCCTTCTCCTGCTCCATGCTGATGGGCGGGCGCTCGTTCCCGGTGTCCAGAATCACCAGAGGGAGATTGGAGGAAAAGCTTTTGTCCACCGTCCAGTCCTCAGAAGAAATGCCCTGCATCGCGTCTTCGGTATGGGGCGCCGGGGTTAGGGGCAGGTCATAGGCCCCGCCCTGCGTCTGCTGCTTTTCCAGCGCACCCAGCAGGCTCAGTCCCACCACCGCCGCCAGCAGCACCACGATTCCCACGATGGCAGTTTTTCGCTCATTTCTCATCCCGCGGCCTAGCGGTTAATCTCGTCGTTCTGGCTAACCAGATTGACCGCAGTCATCCCCTCCAGCTTATTAAGCTGAAGCGTCAAAGAGCCGGTTTTCTGGTCTGCCTGCCGGACCTGCTTTTCAGAAAGCTCATAAATGTACTCCAGTGTATCCCGGGAGGTGTTTTTGACCCGGAAGCGGGCCTTCCCGCCAAAAATCTGCCCCACGGTCTTTTCCAGCTCCTCCTCCACGGCTCTGTCGCCCCGTAGCACCAGAAGATAGCGGTCGTTGCTCTTCACCGCGCCGAAAAGGAGCATGAACAAGAAGATGACGCCCGAGCCGATGGCGGAAATCAGATACTCCTGCACCCCGCAGCAAATCCCCACGGCCACCGCCCAAAAAATGTACGCGGTGTCCCGCGGGTCCTTGATGGCGGTGCGGAAACGCACAATGGACAGCGCGCCCACCATTCCCAGAGAAAGGGCGATATTGTTGCCGATGACGTTCATCACCAGCGTGGTAATCAGTGCGAGCATAATCAGGGAAACGTTAAACTTCGCGCTGTACACCGCCGCTGTGTGGGACACGCGATAGGACAGGTAAATTACCACGCCCAAAAGACTCGCAATCAAAAAATTCAGCAGAATATCCTGCAAGGTCAGCGCGCCCGTGTTTGCCGCCAGCAGGGCCAAAATCTCTTCTCTCATCGTTTCATATCCTTCTTTTCCATGTCATTTAAGGGCTGTTCGCGCCTGGAGAACGCTTATCGGAAGGTGTGGCTGATCCGGCGGGATATCACATATTTACTGTAAGACACCGGCAGCTTTTCCACGCCCTCCAGCAAGTCCCGGATGTAGCTGAACAAAAAGCGGTTGAATTTCACTTCCATGGTCACGTCGTCCGGCGCGCCCACGGGATAGAGGAACTTCTCCTCGTCAAACAGCGCCGGAATCCCCTCCCCGGCAGTCAGATACCGGTCAAAGGTGATGCGGATATCGTTTGCGGGCACCACAAAGGCATAGCGCCGGTATTCCACAGTGCAAACAGGACGGTAAAGCTCCTCAAGCATCAAGCGGTAAAGCTGCTGCGCCAGCGGCTGCGTCAGCGCGGCAAGAGGATCGTAATCTCCCCGTATCAGTCGCTCCGCCGCTTCCCGGGGCAAAATAAGAGACTGCTTGCGCTGCCAGGCGCCGTCCTTTTCCTTCAGCTCCAACTTGGCCACCGCGGCGGCGGGAGAATAGACCCGCAAGCGCACCTTTTTCCGGCGCTCCAGTCCGTCCTCCTTCTCCTCATAGTCGCGGTTTCGAAGACTGTCGAAATACAGCGAGCGCACGGTATATCCGTCGGGCCCGTTGTTTGCGTCCCCCGGCAGCACCTGAGAGAGCAGCTGCTGCGCCCGCAGAGATTCCGCCAGAGAAATGCGGTATTTCAATTCGCGCCTGCGTACATCCAGCGTCTCACTCACGAAAGTGTCTCCCCCCTCTCCGGTGCAGCCAGTTTCTTCCTGATTGCAAAGGAACTGCCCATGTTAATTTCCCACCCATTATAAAGTATTTTTCCAAAAGAAACAACCACACTTTTTAATCTAGAAAGTATTACCTGCACTGTTAACGCAACCCAGGCCCAAAAAAGCGGCGGCCGATCAAAAGACCGGCCGCCGGAAATTCTCACCTGCGGAGGAATGTGCAAAAATGGCAACTTTAACCTAGCGTTTGAATGGGTTACAGCCGAAGCTCCTGTGGCTGCTTGCCGTCCAGCGCCTCTTCCAGCGTGTGCCACGCCAGCACGGCGCATTTCACTCGCGCGGGCATATGGGAAACTCCCTGTAAGGCCACGGCATCTTCAAGCTCTTCCAGCCGGGTTTCGTCCGCCACCTCTCCCTTAATCATGCCGAAAAAGAGATGCAGCAGTTCCCTTGCGTCCTCCACCGTCCGGCCCTTGACCAGATCGATCATCAGCGAAGCGGAGGCCTGAGAAATTGCGCAGCCGTCTCCCGTAAAGCCCGCGTCTTCAATGACGCCCTCCTTTACCCGCAGCTCCAGGACTATGTCGTCCCCGCAGCTTGGGTTCACGCCCTCCAGCGCGATGGTTGCATCCTCCACCTTGCGGCGGTTTTGGGGCGCGCGGCTGTTTTCCACGATAATCTGATTGTACAGGGCGTTAAGTTCCAAGGCCCATCCACCTCCTGACCTGTTCCACGCTGCTTAAAAACGCGTCCACGTCTTCTTCCGTGTTGTACACGGCGAAGCTGGCCCGGGCGCAGGCAGTGATGCCCAAAAACTCCATCAGCGGCTGGGCACAGTGATGCCCCGCTCGGACTGCAATGCCGCTTGCGTCCAGAATCGTGGCGGTGTCATGGGGATGCACGCCGTCCACGTTGAAGGAAATCACGCCGCACCGCTCCTCGGGGACCGGTTCGCCGTACACCGTTATATGGGGAATGGCGGCCAGGCCCTTCAGCGCCCGGGCCGTCAGCGCCTTTTCGTGGGCTTGGATCTGCTCCCAGCCGAGGGAGTCCATAAACCGGATGGCGGCCTCCAGGCCCACCTCGCCGCCCACGTTGCGGGTTCCCGCTTCAAAGCAGCGGGGAATTTCGGCGTAAGAAACGCTTTGCTCATGGACGGAGGCAATCATATCGCCGCCGCTGAGGAAGGGCGGCATTTTTTCCAGCAGCGCCTTCTTCCCATACAGCGCGCCCACGCCCATGGGCGCATAAAGCTTATGCCCGGAAAATGCCGCAAAGTCCACGTCCAGCGCCTTCACATCCACAGGAAGATGGGGCGCACTCTGGGCACAGTCCAGCACCACCACCGCCCCCACGGCGCGGGCTCTGCGGACAACGGACGCCACCGGCGCCTCCAGCCCCAGGACGTTTGAAACCTGCGCAATGGCCACCAGCCGGGTGCGGTCCGTAATTTTCCGGTCCAGCTCCTCCTCGCTCAGGCGACCATCGGGACCGGGATAGAAATACACCAGCTTTGCACCAGTGGCCTTGGCCACCCGCTGCCACGGAACCAGATTGCTGTGATGCTCCGCCACGGAGAGTGCGATTTCATCCCCCGCCTTCAAAAATTCCAAACCATAGCTGTACGCCACCAGATTCAGGCCCTCAGAGGTATTCTGGGTGAAGATCAGCTCCTCCGGCGCGGCGTGGAGAAAGCGGGCCACCGCCACCCGGGCGTTCTCATGGGCATCCGTGGCGCGAACGCCCAGCTCGTATACGCCCCGATGGGGATTGGCGTTGTCCTGACGGTAATAGTCCTCCACCGCCTTTAAGACAGACAGCGGCTTTTGGGTTGTGGCGGCGTTGTCCAGATAAATCAGACGTTTTCCGTTTTCCGGCACGGTTAAAATGGGAAACTGTTTTTGCAGTTCGTTCATGGCTGACCCAGCCTCCTTCCGATGTTTTCAAGAATTTCCGCACGCAGCGCCTCGTCCGGGATTTGATCCAGTACCGGGGCAAAGCGGGCCTCAATCATCAGGTGCTTGGCCTGCGCGGGGGACAGTCCCCGGGAGCAGAGGTAATAAAGCTGCCCCTCCTCAAACCGGCCCACGGTGGCGGCGTGCTGCCCCTCCACCAGCTCCTCACCGCACAGAATCAGCGGTGCAGTGCGGTTGCGGGCGGTGGGGCTGAGCAGCAGCACAGTTTCGTTCTCATGCCCCACGGCGCGGACGGCCCCTTGGCGAAAGTCGATGGTCCCCCGCAGGATTTTGCGGCTTCGGTCCCCCAGCACACCGGCGGTGCGCAGCTCACTGTGGGTATCTTTTCCGGTGTGAATCACCAGATCATTGAAGTCCAGCGACTGTTCTCCGTCTCCAAAATAGGCGGTATCCAGACTGTATTCCGCGGCCCGGCCCTCCAGTTGAATCTGGGTTCCGCAGGCGGCCACGCTGCCGCCCAGCACAGCCCGAACTACTTCCACCCGTGCACCCTCGGCAACCCGCGCACCCACGGCGCTCCAACTCCGGCTGTCGGTTTCCAGCAGCTGAATCTGAATGATGCGCACCACTGCGCCCGGCTCCGCGTCAATCTGGGTCAAATCCGCCGCCGCGCCGTGGTCCGCCCCGCCCCGGAGCACCTGCACCACGGTGAGGGCGCTTCCCGCTCCGGCGGAAATGCCCCAGTGGGTGACGGCGACGCTTTGTTTGGAACTCAGCGTCCGGGTCAGGGTTAAGGGCGCGACGGTTTTGCCGCCCTGCGCCCGCAGATAGCAAACGGTATCCGCGTGGTCCAAGACGAAGCGGTCCACCGCCTCGCCCATCCCGCTGGGAATGGACGCGACAGCCTCCGGCAATGCGGAAAGCAGCTCCACGCCCTCGGGTAATTCCCCTGCGTAGGGCAGGGGCGGAGCCTTGCGGACGGCCAGCTCCGGCAGCACCGCGCTGTCCTCCGCCTGATTCACACCGGTCCAGCTCCATGTGGGAACCGGCAAACGGTTGATTGCACTGTTCATGTTTCGGTTCCTCCTTTCAGCCGATGCTGCCCTTCATTTCAAGATGGATAAGGTTGTTCATCTCCACGGCGTATTCCAAAGGCAGTTCCTTGGCAATGGGCTCGGCGAAGCCGCCCACGATCAGGGCGCGGGCATCCTCCTCGGCAAGCCCCCGGCTCATCAGATAAAAGATAGCCTCTTCGCTGATGCGGCCGATTTTGGCCTCGTGTCCCACATCCACCTGATCGCAGCGAATATCCATCACCGGCACCGTGTCGGAGCGGGAACGGCTGTCCAGCATCAGGGACTCGCAGGAGACAGAGGATTTGCTCCCCTCCGCCTCCGGGGCGACGGTGACAGCGCTGCGGAAGGTGGAAATCCCCCCGTCCCGGGAAATGGACTTGGTGGTGATGTGGGAAGTGGTATTGGGCGCGGCGTGAAGCACCTTCACGCCGGTATCTAAGTTTTGACCCGCACCGGCAAAGGTAATACCGGTGAACTCCATCCGGGAACGAGCGCCTTTGAGGACGCTCATGGGGTAGAGATAAGACGTGTGAGACCCGAAAGAGCCGGACACCCACTCCACGGTACCGCCCTCCTCCACCAGCGCCCGCTTGGTGTTCAGGTTGTACATGTTTTTGGACCAGTTTTCAATGGTGGAATACCGCATCCGGGCGTTTTTGCCCACGTACAGCTCCACGCACCCGGCATGGAGGTTTGCCACGCTGTACTTGGGGGCGGAGCACCCCTCGATGAAGTGCAGATAGGCCCCCTCCTCCACGATGATGAGGGTGTGCTCAAACTGCCCCGCCCCCGGCGCATTGAGCCGGAAGTAGGACTGAAGTGGGATTTCCACCGACACGCCGGCCGGCACATAAACGAAGGAGCCGCCGGACCAGACCGCCCCGTGCAGCGCGGCAAATTTATGGTCGGTGGGCGGAACCAGCCGCATGAAGTGCTTGCGGACCAGTTCGGCATAGGGGCCGGTAAGGGCGCTTTCCATGTCGGTATAGACCACCCCCTGCGCGGCAACCTCCGCCCGGACATTGTGGTAAACCACCTCGGAGTCATACTGTGCGCCCACGCCCGCAAGGGACTTACGCTCCGCCTCGGGAATACCCAGCCGCTCAAAGGTGTTTTTAATATCCTCGGGCACGTCGGCCCACTTGCCCTGCATAGCGGTTTTGGGCCGGACATAGGTGACAATGTGCTCCATGTCCAGCTCGTCCAGAGGAGGCCCCCATGCAGGAAGCGCCATCTCGTTATATGTCCGCAGAGCCTTCAGGCGGAAAATCCGCATCCACTCGGGGTCGTGCTTTTCCGCCGAAATCTTCTCCACGATTGCGGATGTTAGGCCGGAATCCACTTCAAAGGAAGGGTCCACGCGGTCCTTAATGTCATAGACGCTGCGGTCCACTGCCTCCACCCGCGTCTTTTCCTGATCAAAGCGGCTCATGAACCCCCGCCTCCTTTTTCAGCTCGCCAAAGCCACCTGCGGTAATCTCGGAAACCAGCTCTGCCCCTCCGGTACGGGCAATCCGTCCGCCCTCCAGAATGTGAACCGCGTCGATGTCCAGCCCGTCCAGAATTTTGGCGTTATGGGTGATGATCAGCAGGGCGTTTTGCTTGGAGCGGAAGGCCCTGATTCCCTGCGTCACGGTGCGCACCGCGTCCACGTCCAGACCGGAGTCGGTTTCATCCAGCATGGCCAGCTTCGGGTGGAGCATCAGCATCTGCAAAATCTCCGCCTTCTTTTTCTCTCCGCCGGAAAAGCCCACGTTCAAGTACCGGTCAGCGTAGGACGCGTTCATGTCCAGCGCCGCCATCTGCTCCCGCAGTTCTTTGCGGAACAGCAGAACCTTTGGCGATTTTCCGTCCACCGCGCCCCGGGCAGTACGCAAAAAGTTTTCCAGCGTAACGCCGGGAATCTCCTCCGGCGCTTGGAACGAGAGAAACGCTCCCGCCCGGGCCCGGGCGTCCGCCTGTTCCTCCGTAATATCACGGCCCTCCAGAAGAATACGGCCCCGCCGGACTTCATAGCGGGGATCCCCCATCACCGCGGAAACCAGCGTGGATTTTCCCGTTCCGTTGGGACCCATCAGCACGTGAAGCTCACCCGGGCGAATCGTCAAATTGACGCCATCCAAAATGACTTTATCCTCCACGGACACACTTACATCCTGCAATTCAAGCAACGGATTGCTCATCTATTTCGACCTCCTTACCGCCTGTTGGGCGGTCAAATAGTTAGAAATGCTAACCTTTTCTTTATACTATACTAAATTACTATGAAATACAACCGGTTTGGTTTAAAAATTTATCGAAAATTCCACAAAATTATTGAAAAAAGTCAATTGCGTCTTACCTGTTCTGATGAATGGTGGGTATTTTTCCTGACTAAAACAGCTTAGACCTGTCTGGAAACCAGGCAGGTGGGAGAATTTATTTTTCCCTAGTCAATCAAAAGCACCGCCGTACGGGATAAAGCAGCGTGCACAAAATAACGGAGCAGCCGACGAACGGCGGGCTTGATTTTAAAAAATCAAGCCCGCCGCTTTCTGCATTTTGGGGCACTAAGCAGACACGCTTTTTTCAAACATCCATACAAACCGCACATTTTTCATCAACTCTTTTGAATTTTTAAGGCGTTCGCCGAAAATTGCCCGGCATCGCTCTTATAGTCAGTCTCAGCCATTGGATACTGCGCTTGGAATGTCTCTTTTTCAAACTCGCTGTCCCGGACATGATCCGGGATTGCGTTATCGCTTTTCAGGAAATAATCCTCCGTCTCTAACAGGGCATCCCAGGTAGCGTCTAAATTGTAATATATCCCGTCCAGCTCCACCAGATTCCATGCGTGCCGCTCGGCGGTTTCGCCGTCAGCCACGGTTCCCGTAACGATACGGCAATGAACGCCCGCCTCTCTCAGCAGCCGATAGACCGCCACGCTGTATCCCTGACAGGTTGCGGTGCCATTCAGAAAGGCCGCATAGGCCGTTGTATCAAGATGATAGCCTTCATTTTTCTTGTGGATGGTATCATAGGTGACGGTCCGAACCAGATAATCGTGGACGGCACGGATTTTTTCATAATCCGAGGTACTGCGTTTGAAATCCAGCTCTGAAAGAATACCTTTCACAGCCTCATCCACCTGCTGTTCCTGCTCCAAGGTTGTGTAATAGATGGGCTCAATCTGGATCGTATACCGGTATTGCGCTCCAACCTGTTCATGACTGTAAAAGAGCGTATAGCCTCCGTATTGATACCGGATATAATCCCCATCCGTCGGGCCGTCACCCAACGTCAGCGCGTTTTTCATCAGGTCACTTACCAGCACGCTGATATCCTCCATGTATTCTCCCTTACCGGAAAAGGTCAGCGTGATACGGCGGTCATGCTTTTTCAGGGAAGCTTGAACCCTGCGGAGCACCTTTTCCTCGTTTTCAAATACGACGGCAAGGTCCTCGCTGTGGACATAAGCAGGGGGTGCGGCATGCCCGGCGAAGGCCATCATTGCGGCCCCGATTGCCAAGAAACACAATACGCCTGCAATGGCAATCCGTCTACATCCTGTCATGCTTCCTCCGGAACATCTGCGCGTTGGTGCGCAGAAGCAGATGCTCTATGTCAATGCCCGCGGGGCAGATTTTGGCGCAGGAAAGGGACTTTCCGCAGCCTTCATAGGCGTGGGAAGCATATGCCGCGCAAACTCTTTGCTGTTCTTCCCCCGTCATGGAAGCCAGTAACCGGGAGGTAGGTACAAACCCCGCCGCGCCAAAAAAGTCGTCCCCCGGGCAAAAATTCGGACACACCTCCAGACAGCACCCGCATTGCAGGCAGCGGGACGCGTCATAGGCTGCGTCCGTTGCCCGATCCGTCATAACAAGCTCTTTTTCCGCCCAAATTTTCATGAGGGAAAGGTTTTCAAACAGGATACTCCGATCAACCATCAAGTCGGCAACCACGGGGAATTTCCGCAAGGGTTCGAGCGTAACGACTCCCTTCTTCGCCGCAGTCTTGAGTACAGCGTCGCAGGCAAGGCAAGGCCTTCCATTGATGACCATGGCGCAGGCTCCGCATTTCTTTTGAAGGCAGGAGCAGTCCCAGCGAATCGGCTCCACCAGCTTGCCATGGATATCGTGAAAACCGCCGCTGTTAAGTTCATTCAGCGCGGCAGCCACTGTTGTGTTTTCTCGCTCCGTTTCAAACGGAACTTTCTGCCACCAGGGCGGCGATTCCTCTGTGGCTCTGCGGAGAATATCGATTCGTATGTTCATGGTGTTGTCTCCAATGACGCCCGGTAGGCCATTTTTACCTGTCCATCAAAGTGCGCCACGGTTTGCCGCCGGTATTCTTCATTTGTCTCGGGAAAGTCCACCCGGAAATGCGCGCCGCGGCTCTCTTCCCGAAACGCCGCCGACCGAATTATGGCCAGCGCCAAGTAAATTCGGCTGTGCTCCCGCTCATTGCGCGTGCACCCCAGCAAATCTTCAAGCTGTTCCTGCGCGGATTGCAGGGTGTTTCCGTCCCGGGCTATTCCCAACGCGCTCAGAAGGATTTCACTGATTTGCAGAATCATCTTGGGGTCTGCGCAGTCATTGTCGGCCTGCGGTGCGGGCAGCGGCGCCAGCATTCCGGGCAGATGCCCTGCCAGATGCTCCGCCGCCGCCTGTCCGCCGTACAGTGCGCCCAGCATGGAGTTTCCGCCCAGCCGGTTTGCCCCGTGATACTGGCAGCAGCACTCCCCCGCCGCATAGAGATTGCCCACATTGGTGCGATGAAACTCATCCACGTCAATGCCGCCCATAAAATAGTGGATTCCCGGCTCCACGGGAATGGGCGCTTTGGCCGGGTCAAGGCCCAGATAGTGCTTCACCTCCGCGCGCAAATCAGGTAAGCGTTGTTTCCATATCTCGCCGGACAGCTCCCGCAAATCAAGAAACACCTGCCCTCCGCAGTCCGGGTCCCGTAAAACGAAATACATTTCCCGGGAAATGACATCCCGGGGCATCAGATTTCCAAGCTCCGGATACTTTTCCTCCATGAAGTACCACGGCTTCCCGTTTCTCAGGGTATAAAGCCTCCCCCCCTCGCCCCGGGCCGCCTCGCTGATTAAGCACCGCTTTCCGGAAATACCGATGGTGGTGGGGTGATACTGAATCATTTCCAGATTTCCGAACCGGACGCCCTGTGCAAAAGCCTGCGCCGCCGCGTCTCCGCTGTTTGCCGTGGTGCCGGTGGTCATCCCCGGGAAAAAGCCGTTCAGCCCGCCAAAGCAGAAAATCACAGCCCCCGTGCAGTCAATTGACTTTCCGGTGTATACATCCTCCACCCGCACGCCCGCACACGCAAGTTCTTCAACCCCGGAAAAAAGCAGCGCCGAGAACGCATGATGAGAAAGCCGGGCCACAAGGCCCCGGCTTTCATATTTTCTGCACTCGTCAATCAGGGCGGACATCAGCACCTTTCCGGTGCTGGACCTTGCATATGCCGTCCGTTTTTTCTTCTGCCCGCCAAAATTCCGAAGCTGAATTGTCCCGTCCTTCCGGTTAAAGGGAACGCCGATCCCATCAAGAAAGCGAATGATCTCCGGCGCATGCTCCGCAAGGCCCCTCACCGCCGCGGGGTCGGCCAGATAGCACCCGGCCCGCAGAGTATCCTCACAGTGCGCTTCGACAGTATCCTTCTCCCCCATGGTATCCAGCGCGCCGTTGATGCCGCCCTCGGCCAACACGGACTGCGCCCGCTCCGAGGGCTGCACGGAAATCAGCCGACACGGAATTTCCAGCCGCGCCAGATGGATGGCGGCGGAAAGCCCCGCCAGCCCCGCCCCGATAATATTTACAAAGCCCGCTTGCGTAGCGTTCACCTCCAAAGCACATTCCATCTGAGAAAATAAATGATAAACGCAACCCCGCAGAACAGCAGCACCACGGACAGCACAAGGAGCATGTCCTTTATAAAGGCGCCCACTCCTTTCGCCCCGAAAGCGATCAGCAGGGGCTTTATGTTGCTCAGGATATGCACCGCGACTGAAATAACCAAAAGCAAGCTGCCGACCAGCTGAAGTGTCCCAAAAGGCCGGAGGCGGTATGCTTCCCCGTTGATCCCCGTCAGAATCACAACATGAAAGGCAACGAAAAGAATCATGGCAAAGCCGCTGATTCTTCTGGTCCAAAACAGCTTGTTTTCCCGAAAATAGGACACGCCGGACTTTTTGCAGGCACGCAGTGTTTTCACCGTCAGACACACGCCCAGAATCACATGGACCGTAAGCAGCGCCATCATGCTCCACGACAGGACCTTCAGCCAGGCCCTGCCGCCCGGCAGCACGCCCAGCAGCTGATATCCTCCCGCAATGGCATGAATGAGAAGAAGCGCTATGACAAGCACGCTGATAATTGCATTCCATTTTCTCATGGAGTATCCAATCCTTCCGCCCCGGTCAATGCCAGCACCTGCACCTCGTCGGAGCGAGCGCTCTCTGCACGGTAGGCATCCGCATATTCTCTGGAAAGAATGATAATGTCAAACAGCCCGTTATCCGCTTTGGAGCACAGCAAAGACGCGTCCTCCGTATGCAGCTTCATCTGATTTTCCGGCAGACGGGACTGAAAGCTTCTTGCCATACTTACCGCCCCCTGATCGCCCTTTGGCACGGAGCAGGAGATATCCTCAAAGATATAGGCAACTTCTCCTCCTGAAAAAAAGGTAATCCAGTCCGCAAGCTTCTCCGCATCCGGATGCATGGCGGTATTCAGCAAAATCACATATTCGCCGGACGGCTGTTCCAGCACCACCGTGGCGCTGGTAAGCGCATCAACGCCCTCTCCGCTCAGCAAGTCCGAAAAGGTTCCGGAGCGAAGAAACGGAAGCCCCAGCAGCAGAAAAATCGACGAAAGGCAAACCGCCCCGTGCCTCAGCGCGTCGCCCGCTTTCATCCCGCCGCTTTTGCCCCGCTCAGGGCTTCGTCAACCGCCTCACGAAACAAATCATAGTTGATGGTTGCGCCGGTGATGGCGTCAACGTCCTTGGCGCTGCCGCTTTGGATGAGCTGGCTGGCATATTCCTCGCAGGCAACCACCGCTTTCTGGGCCTTATTATAATAATCCCGGTTGGCGATTTTGCCGCCCTCCATGCCATAACTTTCGTCCTTCAAGGTTCCGTCCGGCTCATACGTCTGATAGGTGCATGCCGTGATCGCGCCATCTTTGATGGTAATGCTCACCGCCCCGTAGCCATTGCCGTCGTCGGAACCGTCTTCACTGGTATACACGGAGCTTTTTCCCTCGTAGGTACCGTCCTGATAGCTTGCATTGCTGTCGCCGCAGGCGGTTAACCCACCAAGGCTGGCAATCATCATCATCGCTGCAATCCACCGTTTTAACTTCATCACACTTCCACCTCACTCTGTGAATCGAATATGACCGGTGAAGTTTTGATTCACCGTCTGCCGGGCAATCTTGCCGTTGCGCAGAACAATCTGCCGCTGCGCCACATCGCCCACCTCAGGATCGTGGGTGACCACAATCAGGGTCGTCCCTTCTTCGTGCAGCTTGCGGAACAGGTCCACCACAATTTCCTCGTTTGCGTCGTCCAGATTGCCCGTGGGCTCATCCGCCAGAATGATTTCCGGGTGATTGATCAGCGCTCTCGCCACGCAGACCCGCTGCTGCTCGCCCCCGGAAAGCTGGCTGGGCAGGTGCTTGGCGCGCTCCGCAAGACCCACCCGCTCCAACGCCTCCATGGCCTCCTGCTCATCGGGAATGCTGTGGTAATACTGGGCCAGCATCACATTTTCCAGCGCGGTGAGATAATTGACCAGATGGAACTGCTGAAAAATCAGGCCGATTTTATCCCGGCGGATATCCGTCAATTTTTTAGCTGGCTCCTTGGCAACGTCCACGCCGTCCAACAGGATGTTTCCCTTGGTTGGCTTGTCCATGCAGCCGATCATATTCATCATGGTGCTTTTGCCGGAGCCGGAGGGCCCCATTATGGAAATCCACTCGCCCCGATCTACTGTGAAGCTCACATCATCCAAGGCGTGAAGGTCGCCGTAAATCTTGAATACATTTTGAAACTCTAACAGGCTCATACATCATTCTCCTTTTAGTACCAACGCCGGGTCCACAGAGGTTGCGCTGCGGATGGGAAGCAGGCAGGCAACGCTGGTTACGGCAATGGAAACGATGATTGTAATTGGCAAAAGAAGCAGTCGGAACGAAATGTAACTGCCAAACACATTCACACTGACAAATTGGGCAAACGCAAAGCCCACAACGGACCCAAGGATTCCGCCAAGGCCGCCCAATAAAATTCCTTCGCCCATAAATTCGGCAATAATACCGGAGTCCGAAGCCCCGATTGCCTTTTTCAGGCCAATCTCGCTGCGCCGCTCGGAAACCACCGCGGTCATGGTGGTGGCCACGCAAATCATAGTCAGCGCCAATACGATGACAGTCACCAGCAGCACCAGCGCCTGCAGCTTGGACAGGACCGTGGTTTCAGAGGCTGTGACCCGTTTTACCAGATTCGCGCTGATGTCCGTGTTTCCTGCGTTGATTTCATCCACATAGGTTTGAAGCTGCGCCGACCCGGCAGAGACGCTGATTTCTGCGATATCCAAATGGGCCGGCAGCGCGGTCAACTCCTCCATATCTTCCATGGAGACGTAGACGTATTCTTCTTCGGAGCCGCCCGTGTTCAGAATCCCGGTGATTTGAAAATCAATGGTGCTGTCCAGCTTGCTTTTATCCTCTGGGGTAAAGCTGACGGTCACGCTTTCTCCAACGCTGAGTTCCAGACTTTCCGCCACGTTTTTTCCCACCAGAATCTCATGCGTTTTAGCCGGATACTGGCCCTCCACCAGCCAGTAGGGGCTGGTTTTCTGGACGGCCGCCATGTCCGTTCCCGCCGCAAGAATGGGCTGTTCGTGGATGCGCACCGTGTTATATTGATAAGGGGTGGCCCCCACCAGCTCTTTTGACGAGATGGTGGAAAGGCTCTCCTGCATATCTGCGTCCGTAAAGCTTTCCTCTGCGGGCATAAAAATCATATTTGCCCCGTAGTTGCGAAACTGTGCGCCCATCTGCTGGGGCACATCCACATAGATTGTCACAAGTCCGGACAGAATCGTCGCCCCGATGGCAATGGCCAGCAGCGCCACCAGCATCCGCGACCTGCGCCGCAGCAGGGAGGCGGTGATCATGCGAACGAGCATTTTTCTTCTTTTCATACCATGGACCCTCCACGCCAAAATGATTTATCTGCCATGCAGCACTTCCGCAGGCTGCAAGCCCAGCAGCATCCGAATGGCCGGAATACTGCCCGCCAGCGTCACAAAGGTCACCAACACGCCCACAATGGGAATCACAACGGTACGAATGGAGATGGCCGAGCCGAAAACGCTTTGCCCGATGATCTGGGCAAACCCAATTCCGGCGAAAAAGCCCACAACGCCGCCGATAATTGACGCAATCAGGATTTCCGTCAGCACAAGGGCGGTGACAGAGCGGTTATAGGCGCCAATTGCTTTCATCAGTCCAATCTCTCCTGACCGCTCCATGACGCTGGCGGTGACAAGATTGCTGATGCCAAGCGCCGACCCCACCAGACTCAGGAACATAATCAGCAGCATCAAAAGCTCCGTCTTGTCCAGAATGGCCCCCTCGGAATCCGCCACCTGACGAACAGGAGACGCAACCGAATCGGTGATGACCTCCTGAATCTGATAGCAAATGGAGCTTGCATAGGCGGTGCAGTACCAGACCTCGTACTGGGCAACCGTCAAAGACGAAGGGTCTTTGGCGGCCTTTTTTGCCAGTTCGTTGTCCGGCGTGGTCAGGGCGCTGACCTCTATGCTGCCGATGGAGCCGGACAGGTCCGCCAAGCTCTGGGCCACATGCAGGGGAACATAGGCCTGATTGTCTTCGTCCCCACCGGATTCATAAATCCCTACCACGGTAAGCTTTGCGTCACTGGCGGAGCCGCTGAAACTGATCTGATCGCCCACGCTGATCTGCTCCTGATCCGCCAGCGCCGCACCGATCATAACCACATCCGTCCCCGTGTCGGACTGCTCGTCAATCCACTGTCCCTCGCGGATATCCCACCAGGAGCGCAGGCTACTCATGCCTGCATCTAATTGCTCTCCCGTGGGTAAATCCAGGTGGTGATTAAACCAGCTGCCCACCACATGTATCTCCGTTCCGTCCGGCAGGGCAGCGGTGGTAGTGACAAAGGGCGCAAAATCCACAATGTTGAACGCCCAGAAAATCGTCTTGATATTGCCCAGCTCCGATTCCTTCAAATACGCGCTGCCGGGCGTTTCATCCTCTACATCGTACAGATTGCTCACAATGGAAGACTGCTTTGGCACCACCGTGATGTTTGCGCCATAGGCCTTCAGCTCCTGATTCACCTTGTCGCCCACATCCATCACCACGCTGATCATGGCGGTGGCCAGAGAGGACCCTAGCGCGATAGTCAGCGCAATCATCAGCATTTTCTTCCATTGGTGGAGAAGTGTACCGCGAATCATTTTAAAAAACATACGACCCTCTCCCCCTTACTTAAATTCCGATTCATATTCCAGCAGTCCCTCAAGAGGAACCACAATATTTCCATTTTCAATTCTGTAATCAATGACGATGGGATTGCATCCGCCCTTAAAGCCGATGGTATTGATGTTCATGACCACATCGCAGAGATTGCAGACAATTTGACCGTCTTTTTCATAGTATCCGGTTTCACCGCAGATTTCGCAGGCGTCCAGACCAATGCCATAGGCCGAGGAATTCGGCTTCTGGATGACGATAAAGCGGATTACCACGCCGCCATCCGACGTATAGCCGAAGCGGTGCAGATGCCCGTCATTCACCTGGTCAAACGGCACGATCACGCTGCCGTCCTCAATTTTTGCATCCTCAATGGGAGAAAGCTCTACCTCTTTGTTGGCATAAGCGCTCACCGCCGTCATGGTGAGTATCACAAGTGCAAAGCAAACAAGACTGACCGTGCTCCAGCGTCTCCGCTTTCTCCATTTGGCCAGAATTTTTCTGTGCTGGGCGCTGTTTTCATACGGCTCGGTGACAGAAAGGCTCTTCATCAGCAAGATCACCGGAACAGCCGCCGCAATCAGAATTGTGAAATAGATAAACCAATCGCTCAGGTTGGACGCGTATTTTGAGGTGACAAACAGGAAGTGATTGCTTGGAATCATCCGCTTGGCCAGAAGAATTCCGAACGCCGCCGCCACCTGCTTGAAGGTGTTGCCCAGCAGCGCCAGAGAGGTCAGCAGCAGGGCGGTTTTCCTTGATATGCAAAGCGTTCCCTGATAGATGGATACGCCCATTAAACCCGTCAGCAAGAAGCCCAGCAGCATGCCCAGCACCTTGACGATAAACGCCGTGGAAGCCACCGTCTCTTCCGTAAGAAGAATTGTATGCGGCATTTCAAGGAATGCGGGCACAAAATACAAAAGCAGCATTGCAAGCTCGACCGCCATCATCACGGAGGGCAGCAGTACTTCCAGCTTTTTAAGCCGCTTTCCCAAAATCGTGAACACCCAAAACAAAATCAGAGCAAGCAAGGATACCGCATAGATGTAAAGGTTCCAGATTCCGGTATCCACCTTACTGGTCATGGTTTTAAAAACAGCCATTACAATCGCGCTGATCAGGCCGGCGGCAAGGCTGCACCGCATCGCCGTTCCGGCTCTGTCCTGATAGGCAATTCGGATATACGCAAGAAGCATTCCGGCCATCATCATTAAAGAGGCCAGCTGCTCCGTTGATTCTACAAGATATTTTAGCATTCTATATACCTGCCCCTACATGAAAATCAATCAAAAGCCGGGAAAAAGCTTTTTGAAAGCCACTATCTGATTACGCACCGAAGCGCTGTGCCGGGAGAGTGAGACTTCCCCGGCACAGCGCAGTGTCTTTAGGACGGAATTACCACTCCTGGGGAGTATAATCCCAGCCTTCATAGGTGTAGCTCAGATTCCCGTTGGCAAAGAACTCGTCGAAGGAGCCGCCCGGGCCGGTCTCCGCATCGGTATGCAGCAGATAGCCGTTCTCCTCGGGGTTGTGCATGGTGAAGGTCACGGAATAAGTATCGGCGTTGGGCAGCTTGATGTTGGCGCCGTAATGCGGACCATCGGACGCGCTCATCTCCATGCAGGTGCCTTCTGCGGCAACCTTGCCATCGGAACCGACAACCTTGTAGTCAACGGTCAGATAGGGAACCCAGTCGCCCACGCCAAAGCCCAGGTCGTTTTGCAGGGCGGAGATGTCGGCTTCCAGATGGATGTCGAAGTCCTCAATGTTGCCGTTGCCGTTGGACATGGGGACGGGCTGGAAGTAAACGGCGGAGAGATTCAGGAAGCCGACTTCCTGATCCTCAAAAATGGGATACTCGGTGAATCCGGCGGCATCGCCGGGAGCCACCGCCGCGTCGGAGCTGATATTGGACTCCACTTCCTCGGGCGCACTTGAGGATGCGGGAGTGGTGTTGCCGCATCCGCTCAGCGCCAGAGCGGTGAACATCGCGCACAACATAAGGGCAAGAGATTTCTTCATAATGTTTCCTCCTAAATATGGATAGTATATTTTAACTCAAGAAAAGCTGAATACGGCTCTCCTGTGAATTAACGAATGAAATGCTCAGCTACGCGCCGCGCTGTCTTTTTCCGCGCGCAGCTCTTCAAGGATTCCTTTCACTTCGGCTTTCAGCGCCTCGTGGGCCGCCTTCTTTTCCTCGGCCTCCAGAATTGCGCTCTCTTCAGCCCGCTTTTTCTCGGCTTCAATATGAATGGCCCGGTTTTTCTTTGTCTGCATGACGAAAAGGATCACCGCAATTACCAGCAGAATGAGCTGGGGCACCAGCGTCTGGAGCGTCGGGTAGATTCCCAGTACATCCAACAGATCATTGGTGGGAATCCAGGCCAGCCAGTCGGGGGACACCATGGTGATCACATCGCCCTCAATCAGCTCCTTAATTCCCGCGCCAAGGAACGAGATGGCCATTAAGGACATCAGCACGCCGGTGGCCGTAAAGAAGGGCTTAATGGGAATCCTGATGCTGAGGAAGTGAATGGCCAGATAGACAAACACCAGACAAATGCTTCCGATGATAAATCCGGCCCATACGCTGCCCGTGTTGCCATTTGCCAGCATAGGCTGATAGAAGAGAACAACCTCGGCACCCTCGCGGAAAACCGCCAGAAACGCAGTAAGTACCAAAGCAAAAATGCTTCCGCCCTCCGTGGATTTCTGTGTTTTTGTCTGAATATAAGAAACCCATGCGTCCGATTCAGATTTAGAGAGCATCCAGTTACTTACGTAGAACAGGACACACACCGCCGTCAAAGCGGTTACGCCCTCAATCACTTCCTGCGAGGCGGTATTTGCCAGCTTCAGCTGATTGAGCAGCCATGCGAGGACAAAGCTTGCCACAATACCGGCAAGAGAGCCTATGTACACGGGGTTTACAAGCTTTTTGCGGCGCCTAATGTCATCTCCTGCGGATTTTGTCAGGTATGCCACGATTGCGCCCACAATCAGGATTGCTTCAAAGCCCTCTCGCAGAATGATGGAAAAGCAGGCGGCAAAGGTGGCTGCCGCGGCGGAGGTTCCGCCGGAAGTTGCGGAGCTTTCGGAAGCGTCATCGCCGCCGGTGGTGCCGTCCAGCACATTTGCGTCCTCACGCAGCATGGAGGCAAGCAGGTCCACCTGTTCGTTAAATTCATCGGTGCTCCCGTTGTTTTTGGTGACCGCCTTGCACCTTGAAAATTGCAGCTCCATTTCCGTTTTTCTGGAGCCGGAGATATAGCCCATGGCAATCCGCTCGAATCCGGTGGTTTCATAATAGCCGTAATACCCATGGTTCACGCAATCATACGCACCCTTGGCGTCTCCGGCGGCGTAAAGCTCCTTGCCGGTTTCAAACACAACCTCCATCGCGTCAACCACGTCATTCCAGGTTGAGGACGGCTGCCCCGACGCCTGATATTCTTCCCATGTGGCGTAGTAGGCCTCCTCCGCCGAAGCGGCCTGCACCATATTGGGCAGTAAACAAAGCACCAGCATTGTTGCGGCAATCAGCTTGCGAAACGCAAATTTTCTTGTCTGCATCATATCACTCTTCTTTCTTGATCTTTCCGGCGTCCATGTGATAGACCGCGTCGGCATAGTCAAAGGTATCCTTGTCATGGGTGGCAATAAACACAATTTTTCCCTGTTCCGCCACAGTTTTCAGAAGCTTTAGAACAACCTTTGTGTTCTCGTCATCCAGATCCGCCGTGGGCTCGTCCGCTAAAATCACATCCGGGTTTCTGATCAGCGACCGGGCAATGGCCATTCTTCGCATCTCGCCGCCTGACAGCTCCGAGGGGCGAACGTCTCTCAAATCCCCAATCCCTGTCTGCTCCAGCAGCGCCATGGCCCGCGCTTCCGTCTGGGGCGTGGAATCATGAAACAAGGTACAGGGCAACAGCACATTTTCCAGCACCGTAAGCGACTGTAATGCAGCCTGCCCCTGAGGAATCACCCCGAAGTGCTCATTGCGGAATTGCGACAGTGCCCCGTCTTCCATCTGATACAAATTCGTATTGTCAAGCAGGACGCATCCATCGCTGGGAGCCAACAGGCCGGACAGCATATTGAGAAGCGTGCTTTTTCCGCTTCCGGAACGGCCAAACAGCGCAACAAGCTGCCCCGACCGGAGCGTGAGCGCCACATCCTGCACGGCATAGAAAAAATTGCTTCCATTGCGTTTGCGAAAAAAACGTCTGCCAACGCTTTCTGCTTTCAGAATCATCCGTTGTCACCTCGCAGCACCACCGCCGTGTCAATCCTGCTGATCCGGTATGCGCTCAAAGAGGCCGACAACGTTCCCGCAGCCACGGACACGGCAATCGAACACACCGTTATCAGCCCCAGACCGCCGATTTCCGGGATCAAAAACGGCAAATCCAGCATCGACTCGATCAGATTGCTGAACGCTGAAACAAGCACGATTGCCAAAGCCGCTCCCGCGGCACTTCCCAGCGCACTGACAAGCACCGTTTCCTTCATCAAAATGGAGAGCAGCTTTTTTCGTGACGCGCCCACCATGCGGAGAACGGCAAATTCCTTTTTTCGTTCATTGGAAATCAGGAAAAACGCAACGGACATAATCATGATTACCAACAGCCACACCACAACAATCAGGCTTCCCGTCATGTCAGAAACACCCGAAAGCTTTCCGGCCACATCTGAAATCATGCTTTGCGTCTGCACAGCCTGCACGCCTTTGACATGAAGATTGATGTCGTTGAGCACCTCTTCCACAGAGTAGCCATCGTCCACATTGATCAGCACACAGGAGACAATCTGCTGGGGATCGACGTCTCCAAAGTTGAAGATCTTCTTCTCCTTGGCGGCGGAAATCAACGTTTTAATGGTATCCTCGTTTGCGTAAACCGCTGTATCCAGATAGGTCCCTGTATTGTCCAGTCTGGCCGCAACCTGTACGGTCGAGCCGTAAAAGGTCAGCTCGTCTCCTTTGAAAGCATTGATGCTGCTTCCCACCAGAACCTGCATGTCGCCCAGCTCGTCCTCATAGGTACGCTGGACCCAAGGCGAAATCGTGAAATCCGTTTCAGGATCAAAGCCGATTATCTGCACCTTATAAGAACAGCAGCTTGCTGTGGAGGATGCCAGAAAAAATTGCTCTGAAATCTGGCCCACACCGCTTACGGAAGAAAGGCGGTCCACAACCGATTTATTCATATAGAAGTATCCCGGGTTACCCTGCAAAATCAAGCCGGAGAGCGCGGCTTTCGTGGTCGCCTCATAGGGGACCACCATGATATCCGCACCCAGACGCGTTTCCAGCGAATTCAATCCATTTCGCAGTCCAGAGATTACCAAGGACCCAGCCAGCACGGAGAAGCTCAGAAAGGCAGATAGCAGGATGAGTGCCGCTGTTCTGACAGGCCTTCGCACGCAGTTTTGAACGGGTATGCTTTTGAAAATCGGCATATCACCGTTCCCTTTTGAAATTGAGCACCAGCGCAATCACAGTAAGCACCAGAATAAGGCCCCCGACCGTCAACACGGCAGGACGCATAACCGCCTGACATCTCATATCCGCCATCATACACAGTGGAATCAGCCCGCCGGGAAGTATCATGGCAAGAACCGTCACAGGAAGTCCGGCGATCAAAAACGCCGCCCTGCTTCTTGCATCTCTTGTCAAAAGGTGAAAAATATGTAATAAAACCAGCACTCCGGCCGCCCCTATCGTCCCTTGCTGCGCCCAATGACACACCATATGGCTGCCATCCGCTCCCGCATCGCAGGCGTGAAATACAAATTGCGTGCCCAGCGTTAAAAAAGCACTGAGGGCAAGCAGCAGAATTGATAAAAGCTTACTCGCAAAATAGTTGGATTTCATGGTCGAAATCTTCCTTCTTTCTGTCTGTTTCCTGTTTAATCATACCGTGTTTTCTGGATTCCACGATGCGATCAATCATCATTTTTTTACTGTCCGCAGATTGTTGTCTACCACTCCCAAACCGAACCTTCTGTTTACCAGACTTCTTACAATTTAAGCTCGGAGATTGGCGTAGTCCAACATTTTTATATCCATGCATACTGCTCCTCCCACATGATCTTCACAGTAATGGGCGCAAAATGTTAGCTATAGCTAACCTCAAGCCATACAAACAGGCCTGAAATAAATGCCTCAATAAGTATATCACAGTAAAATGCTAGGAATGTTCTTTTATTGACTTATTAAATCTAGATAATTGTTTTATATTGACTTTTGAATTTGCAATCGGCTTAAATTATTTTTAAAAAATAAAATACAGTCTGGATATTACAGCATTCCTTATCCGTAACTATTCCGGACTCTGTGTTGTTCCAAGTGTCTTACCGCATAAAAAACGGGCAGCAGTTTGTCCTGCCGCCCGCAAAATTTCAACTGTTTACTCCGGCTTCGTCGGTTTTTTAGGGAACCATCCCTTTTCCACCCGTTTCGCCTGCTGTTTTAGCTCTAAAATGCTCCAAAAGCAGGACGCCGCAACGATTCCAGCCATGATGGAGATATTTCCCTGCGTAAACAGAGATAAGACCATAAAGAGTATGCCGACAATTAAGAATGCCGGCCAAATTTTAGCCGAAAAATGGTATTCGCACTTAATCACGATGGGATGAAACAGACCAATCATTAAAAAAACGAACACCGCCATCAACAGGCCAGATCCATTTATGTACATATCACGCCTCCAACAATCCGGCATAAGGCTCCGCCGCTGCTGAATTTAAGGTGTAATCTACCATAAATACTTACATTTGTAAACACTCCGACAACCTTTCCAACGCATCAGTTTTCTTGAAATGCTTTAAAATATTCCCTTCTATACTGGCAGGGCGTCTTCCCCTCTACCTTTTTAAACAGATGACAAAATTGAGATGAATTGGAAAATCCACTTTGAACGGCGATGTAGGCAATGCACAGCTCCGACTTTGTTAAAAGGCCCTTTGCGCATTCGCAGCGCTTTTTATTGCAATATTCAAGCAGCGTCATCCCTGTTTCTTGTTTAAAAACCCTGCATAAATAGCAGCGATTCACAAAGAGCTTTTCAGAGATGACACATAAGTCAAATTTTTCAGCAAATGTATGATCTATCAGTTTCTTCGCCTTTAAAACAACCTCTGCCTTTGCACCCGACCACTGCATATCTTCAGGCTTACAACGCTTACATGGCCGATATCCAAATTTCGCCGCTTCCTCAAGAGTGGTAAATATCACGATTTCCTCAGGATTTATGTGGTCCCCTCTATGACAGGAAGGCCGACATACTACCCTACCTTTTTTTAATCCATAAAAAAGTTTTCCGTCGTAGCTTTTATCATGCTTATAAATTGCTTCCCACTGTTCTCGGTTCATTCTCATCTTCTTTTCATGCTGTAAGTATATCATTGCTTTCTGTTTTGAATATATATAAATAAACAAGCAAGCACTTGTCTACATGATAGCATACAAAATTTTCCCCGTCAACTCCGCAGCAGCCCATTTGCCAGCACCGAATCGTATCGTTCCACCTTAATAAATCGGTCTTTTAAAGATTTATGTTACGCCTTGCAGTTTTGCATTTTATGTGTTGGCACATGGGATATGGCATCTCCATTTGTTGACATAGGGTAACTTAAACACTATAATAAGAGTTACTATATAAATATGCGCTGACGTATTGGAGGATCGAGTAGTGGCAATTGATCAGGATAACGACGCGTTTTGCAGCTGTACCGTAATACACGAAGACATTGTGCGCAATGTGAAAAGCAGGCTGACAGAACAAACGCAGCTTATAAAAATGGCAGAATTGTTCAAGGCTATGAGCGACCCTACCCGCCTGAAAATCGTCAATGCGCTGATGCTGTCCGAAATGTGCGTATGCGACATCGCTTTCCTTCTTAAAATGACTGGCCCCGCAGTTTCTCATCATTTGAAAACACTCCGGCAATGCCAGTTAATCAAATACCGCAAGGACGGGAAGATTGTCTATTATTCCCTGGATGACGAGCATATCGCGCCGCTGTTTAAACAGGGGTATGAGCATGTTTCTGAAAAGTAGGAGCAGCTTTCCCCCGGCGATCCGGCACCGCTAAATGCAGAGCGCCCTTACAGGATATTTAAGTCCTGTAAGGGCGCTCTGGTTATTCGTTTTTCGCGATATATTCGGGCACACCCTCTAAATCCGATTCCCTGTAAATGTGATACGCGGGATAGTGGGTGTCGACAAACAGCTCAAGCCCAAGCACCGCCGCTCGGACGCAAAAAAACCGGTCCTCGCCCTTGAGAATCCGCAGGTTTTCAATTTGCTTAAACTTCACGCCCTTCAGCAGGGCAGCACGTGAGATCAGTGTACAAGCACCCAGCCCTCCAACCTTATACAGGCCCGGAATTTGAAGTTCGCTTATAAACATCAGCCTTCTGAGCGCCTTTTCGCTTTCACTGAGGTTCTCCGACTGTTGAGAAGGCACAAGATTGTACTGATCATACAGCCATACATTTGGCAGAGGTGATGATTGCGGCTTCCATTTTGTCCAGAATATCTCGCTTACGATATCCTTGCCGCAGTTAAGCAGATGCTTAATCAGCCGTTTATTGATCAAAAGGTCGGAATCAATCAGAAAAATATAGTCAAACTCATTTTCTATCGCATATTCAATAATTCTGTCCTTATATTCCCCCACCGTGTTCATAAGCTCGCTATTCCAATAATGGGAAACCTCGGTGCATTGATACTTGTTCAGCTGCTTTCCCGGAATCGTCTTTACATTGTCGTTTCGTTGCCCGAAATCTGCCAGCAGCGCCTTTGAAGCTTCATTCGTATTGTCGTCCACAAACAAATACTCAATATGCAGGCCATCCTTATCCGCCCTGTCCAGCGACTCTAAAAATTCGTGCAGAATATTTGGTTTTTGACAGATCGGCGACCCTATTAGTATTTTTGATTGAGCGATATCCATTTAAAACCTCATTCCACCGCAATGCGTCAGCGCGAGTAAATCCGAAAAAGTGCGGACGGCGGTATTTACAAAAATAAATTGCCTGTCGTAAATTATTATATGTTTGGCCACCTCTTCGGGTCACTGTGTCTTCTGATTCGGCTCGGTGAAGCAATCGACTTTCCCTAAAAATCGGGTTATTCCGCATCTTTCAACGGGAAAGTGACCTGCCACTTCCCCTCCGTTTTCATTCCGGAGGTTACAAAATCTCCATACAGTGAATATTCTGCAAGCTTCTCCCGGGGGATGTCAAAGACGTATTCATGGTAATCAATGCGCCCGGGCTGTTCATATTGGTTGGAGAAAGAAAAGCTGTAATTGCCGTCAATTTGAGTGCCGGTTTTGTCTTTTAAATAAAAAAAACCATGATGATCGTTATCCAGCGGCTCTTTTATGGCAGTTTGAATATGCAGCTTTCCGTCAATATAGGCAATCCCGGTCAGGTCGATCCCGTCAACAGAAAGCACATCCATAGGCGCTGCGGGAATCAAGGCAATGGGATTCTTCTCAAACTCCAGATAGCCTTCATTATCCCTGCCGCCGCCCCCGTTGGGCGATACCGTTTGCGTCTGTTCGGCATCAGGAATATCGGAAAGGCGGATTGGGATTTCCAGACTCTCATACCTGCTTTTATGGCTTAAAAATCCCCCCACGGAAAACGTAATTTTATCGCCTGCGATGTTTTGGCCGCCCCACTCATCAATTGTAATTAAAAACATAGCTGTTTTGGTATCTTCTTTATACCCCGCCAATTCACAATGGGCAGCGCTGTCAAAGGGCCGGTTAATGGAATAGCTGTCAAACAGGTCGGTGGTCCCATCAATGCGATCTCCAGTCAAGTCCTGCATGGTGACGTATATTTCCGCTGTCTCATCATGAATATATGCGGAAACCACCTCCATCTTGATCCCGTTGTCTTCGCTTGATGTTTGTACGGGCATAAAAAACTGGGCCGTGCCCGGAGACACCAGATACATCAGCCGATAGATGGGGGCCACTGTTGCAGCAAGCGCAGGCATTGCCAGCGTCAGGCAAATGCACAGCGCTGTCAAAGCCACGGCAGACCTTTTCAGACGCAAAGCGTTTCTGCTTTTCGGGAGATTGCTGCCATAAGCCGCATTTAAAACAGCTTGCAGCAACTGAGCGCTTGGCTGAATCTGCGCATTCATATGACTGTATCTTTCCTTAAACATCGTATTCCTCCTTCAGAAGGTTTTTGAGCAGCACCCTTGCACGGGTAAGCTGCGTCCTTACGGTGGCGCTTTTCCGCTCCAATACCCGGGCAATTTCTTCGGTAGACAGATCTTCATAGTAAAACAGATGAATCACCTCTCGATATTTGGGCGGCAATTTCTGCAATTCGTTATAAAGGTCTGTGTCTTCCTTTGTTTCAAAAACCAGATTTTCCGCCAAGGGAACTGTCTTTCTTTTCCAAGCGGAACCCCACAGCTTTTTGGAGCAGTTGACTGTCACTTTGATAAACCATGCTTTTCTGTGGTCTTCATTTTCAAAGACCGGCCGCTTTTTTATATAGCGCAGAAAGACTTCCTGAAATATTTCATCCGCATCGTATGTTGTCCCTGTCCGTGCAAAGGCAAGGCGGTACACCAGATTGCTGTAAACCCTGATGACTTCTTCGGCGCAATCCTCCCCACGCAATGATTGTGGCTTCATATTTCCCCTTCCTCCTTTCACCATAAACACCCCCGCATGATCCAAAATGCTACACGGCTGGGTAAAAATTCAGCTTGCACTCAATTTCCCGAAATGCACTTATCATAGCATATTGAACGTCAGATAAATTCCGACTGTAATTTTCGGACAGCAAAAGCCGCCATTCCACTTTCGTGGAATGGCGGCTTTTAACCCCAAAGCGGTTTGAAAATCATTTTCAGCCTTATAACGCAAGGGCTCAAAACACAAAAAGATTTTTCAAAATCAAGGAGTACACTTTGGTTTATCTCCATTTACAAACGCAAACTTTGCAATGCGGGACGGGTCCGGCAGTCTTCTCCGTCACATTCCCTTCAGCGTGCTGAGAAGCGGTACTGCGTGGTCTGGCGGTACAGTTCTCCCTTACGCAGCACAGCGCTGGGAAAACCTGAATGATGGGGTGCGTCCGGGTAGCCCTGCGTTTCCAGACAGAAGGCCCAGCGTTTTGCATAGGGGGCGCCCCTCTTCCCCGTAGGACAGCCGTCTAGATAGTTTCCGGAGTAGAATTGAATCCCCGGCTGGGTGGTCAGAACTTCCAGTGTGATGCCGGTTTCCGGCCCGTAAGCTGCGGCGGCGGGACGCAGGGAGCCGGGTGCTCCGTCCACAGCCCAGTTGTGGTCGTACCCCTTCGCAAAGGCAAGCTGCGCAAAGGAATCGTCTACCAACACCCCGATCTTCACAGGTTTACGCAAATCCATGGGGGTATGCTCCACGGGGGCAAGCACACCCGTGGGAATGGAATGCGCGTCGGTGGGGGTATAACGGGAGGCCAAAACCTGGATTTCCTGATTCAAAACCGGACCGCTGTCATGCCCATTCAGATTAAAATAGGCGTGGCTGGTCAGATTGCAGAGGGTATCCCGGTCACACTCCGCTTGATATTCAATCGTCAGGCCATTGCACTCCAAATGGTAAGTCACCTGAATGGAAAGATTTCCGGGGTAATTTTCCTGCCCGTCGGGGCTGAACAGAGACAGAACCAGCGTGTCGGCAGAGAATTCCTCCACAGTCCAGACCTGCTTGTCAAAGCCCGTCAGTCCGCCGTGGAGATGATTCTCCCCGTCGTTTGCGGCCAGCGGATAGTGCATTCCGTTCAAATCAAAGCTCGCGCCGCCGATGCGGTTGGCAAACCGGCCGATAAGCGCGCCGATATATTTGTCCTGCCTGCGATAGTCCTCCAGCGTGTCAAAGCCCAGAACCACATCTACGAGGTCCCCGCTGCGGCCCGGCACCCTCAAAGAGCGCAGTGCACCGCCGTAGGTCAGAATCTCGCAGGACAGCGCCCCGCGATTCAGGGTATACTGCTCTACCACCGTGCCGTCCGGCATTTGACCGAAAAGCCGTTTCATCGGTGCATTCATTGCCGGTCCCCCTTTTCAACCCTGCCCGTAGTAGGCATTTTTACCGTGCTTACGCAGATAGTGCTTATCCAGCAGCTCCTGCTGCATGGGGGCAAGGCCGGGAGTAAGGGCCATGGCGTGGAAGTCCATAAACGCGCACTCCTCCAGCACCACCGCGTTATGTACCGCGTTGAAAGGGTCAGTCCCCCAGACAAACGGCCCATGGCTGTGGACCAGCACAGCGGGCACCTGCGCGGGGTCGATGCCCCGGCTCTGAAAGGTTTCCACAATAACGTTGCCTGTTTCCAGCTCATATTGCCCCGCAATTTCCGCTTCGGTCATCTTCCGCGTGCAGGGAATCTCGCCATAGAAATAGTCTCCCTGCGTGGTCCCAAGGGCGGGAACGCTCCGGCCGGCCTGCGCAAAGCTGGTGGCCCAGCGGCTGTGGGTGTGGACAATACCGCCCAGCGTGGGGAAAGCCTTGTACAGCACCAGATGGGTATCCGTGTCGCTGGAGGGCTTATAGCGGCCCTCCACCCGGTTCCCCTCCAGATCCACCACTACCATGTCTTCCGCTTTCATCTCGCCATACTCCACACCGGAGGGCTTGATGACCATCAGGCCGCGGCTCCGGTCGATGCCGGAGACATTGCCCCATGTGAACGTGACCAAATGGTGCTCCGGCAGGAGGAGGTTGGCCTCCAGCACCTGCTGTTTCAGTGCTTCCAGCATACTTTCAGCTCCTTACTTCAACTTCCACGCCAGATCGCTGAGGAACAGGTCGTGCTCCAGCCGTTCCACCGTGGCGTCCTTTCCGATGTGGACAAACTCAATATCCATCATGGTGCACCAGTCCTTCATCTGCCCGGCGGTCACGTCGTAGCTGAGCACCGTGTGGTGTGCACCTCCGGCGGTAATCCAGCACTCCACGCCGGTGGTAAGAGACGGCTCCGCCTGCCACATGACCCGGGCCACGGGTAGATTGGGCATGGGCAGAATCGGCTTGACGCAGTGAATATCCTGACAAATCAGGCGCAGACGGCCCCCCATATCCACAAGGCTGACCACGATGGCGTCCCCTGCCTTGCCCTCAAAGACCAGACGTGCCGGGTCCTTTGCATTCATGCCGATGCCAAGATGGTGAGTTTCAATACGGGGCTTTTCCGCGGCGCAGCAGGGGCAGACCTCCAGCATATGCGCACCCAGACTGTATTCCTGCCCCTCAACCAGATGATAGGTATAGTCCTCCATGAACAAAGACGCGCCGTTTCCGTTCTCGCCCATGGCCTTCAAAATGGCGGTCATGGCGGCCACCTTCCAGTCGCCTTCGCCGCCGTAGCCATAGCCCTGAGACATCAGGTGCTGGGATGCAAGGCCGGGGAGCTGGTCCATTCCGTAAAGGTCCTGAAATGTGTTGGAGAAAGCCGTGCAGCCCTCCGCGTCCAGCATTTTCCGGATGGCAATTTCCTCCCGGGCCTGATAGCGCACAAGATCCGTGTCGTCGGTTGCCATGGTGTACTGCTTTTCATAGACGGTCATTAGCGCGTCGATCTCCTCCTCGGTGACAGCGTTCATCACCTCAACAAGATCGCCCACAGCCCAGGTGTTCACCTGCCAGCCAAGCTTTGCCTGCACCTCCACCTTGTCGCCCTCGGTGACGGCCACTTCCCGCATGTTGTCCCCAAAGCGCATCACTTTCAGTCCCTTGGAGACGGCAACGCCCACGGCGGACTTCATCCAGCTCCCCAAGCGCTCCCGGACCGTATCGTCCCGCCAATAGCCCGCAATCACCTTGCGGGGCATACGCAGCCGGGCGGCAATGAAGCCGTGCTCCCGGTCGCCGTGGGCGGCCTGATTCAGGTTCATAAAGTCCATGTCGATTTCTTCATTGGGAATCTCCCGGTTATACTGGGTGGCAAAATGACAGTAAGGCTTTTGCAGGTCTACAAAGCCGTTAATCCACATTTTAGAGGGACTGAATGTGTGGCACCAGGTAATGATACCGGCGCAGCCGTCGTCATAATTGGCCTCTTTGACTACGTCGGCAATTTCACGGTTGGTCTTGGCGGTCAGCTTATAAATCAGAGGGTACGGCAGCACCCGGCTCAGCTCCGCCGCCATCTCGGCGGCGCGGGCATCCACAGTCTCCAAAACCTCGGGGCCGTACAGAAACTGGCTGCCCACCACAAACCAAAATTCATATTGTTTCATCGTATTATGTTCTCCTTTTACAAATGGCTCACCGCGGTGCGCTCTACTGCAAGGCCCACGCGAAAACGTTCAAGATAGGTGCGAAAGCCGATGATGTCCTCCTCGTCAGGCGTCTGGACGGAGCCGGGGATTCCCTCGAAGACATCCCGGGCCAAAAATTCCACCAGCGTTCGTCCCTGCCCGTTATGGAGATAGGCCGCCAACAGCGCCATCCCGTAAGGCCCGCCCTCCCCAGCGGTTTCCATACAGGTGACGGGGGCGTTGCAGGCGGCGGCCAGATATCTCTGCCCGACTACCGGGGTCTTAAAAAGCCCTCCATGTCCCGTCAACGTGTCGATCATCACGCCCTCAGACGCCAGAATGTCCATACCAATTTTCAAGGTTGCCATGGTGGCGTAAAGCTGGGAGCGGAGAAAGTTAGCTAAAGTGAAAGAGCTGTCCGGACGACGGACCACCATGGGCCGCCCTGCGTCCAGATGGGTGACGCCCTCTCCTGCCAGATAATTGTAGGTCAGCACACCGCCGCAGTCCGGGTCCCCCTCCAGGCTCTTCTGATAGAGCTTTGTAAAAAGCTCCCCGGTGGAAAACGACGCGCCGAAAAGCTCCGCAGCCTCCCCCAGCACGCTCACCCACGCGTTCATATCACCCGTGCAGTTGTTGCAGTGGACCATCGCCACCGGCGCACCGGTGGGGGTGGTGACCATATCGATTTCCGGATAAACCTTGGAAAGCGGCTTTTCCAGAACCACCATAGAGAAAATAGACGTACCCGCGGAGACATTGCCGGTACGGGGGGCCACCGCGTTGGTGGCTACCATTCCGGTTCCTGCGTCCCCCTCTGGGGGAGCAAACGGAATCCCCCGAGGAAGCAATCCGTCCAGCAGGCGGACGCCCTCCTCGGTCAGCTCACCAGCCATCGCTCCTGCGGGCAGCACGCGGGGCAGCAAATCCCGGATGCTCCATGGCTGCTTGGCTGTCAATTCTCCAAATTTTTGAAGCATTTCTTCGTTGTAGGTACGAACGGCGCTGTCAATGGGAAACATCCCGCTGGCCTCGCCGATGCCCACAGCGTTGACACCGGTGAGCATAAAGTGGACATACCCCGCCAGTGTCGTGATGTGGGCGATACGCTCCACATGGGGTTCCCGATTAAGCACCGCCTGATACAGGTGGGCAATGCTCCAGCGCTGGGGAATATTGAAGTTAAAAAGCGCCGTCAGCTCCTCCGCCGCCTGCGCGGTCATGGTATTCTGCCAGGTACGGAAGGGCGTCAGCAAATTCCAGTTTTCATCAAAAGCCAGATAGCCGTGCATCATGGCGGAAATGCCCATGGCCTGCACCTGTCGCCGATCCTGAATGCCGCCCAGCGCCGCCTTCAGTCCCGTCCAGACCTCCTCCAGCGGGTACGTCCAGACTCCGTTTTCATAGCGGCTTTTCCATGTGTAATCCCCGGAAAAAACGGGGACGCAGGCCGTGTTCACGGACACCGCCTTGATGCGGGTGGAACCCAGCTCGATGCCAAGAAATGTGTTCATACGCACAAGCTCCTTCCGCTTACTGCTTGCTTTTGTTTTTGCGCAGGAGAACCACGCTCTGGATGACCAGGAACAGGCAGATCATGGCCGCCACGGTGATGTTGGTCCACCACGCTTCATCCAGTCCCAGCGAGGAGACAATATTCTTGATGGTGCTCAGAGACAGCACACCGAAAAACGTACCTGCAATGTTGCCCACGCCCCCGGTCAGCATGGTGCCGCCGATGATGGAGGAGGCAATGGCGTTCATCTCCGCGCCGCTGGCGTGGGAGGGTGAGCCGGAACCAACGTGGAGGAAGTACACAAAGCCGCCGATCCCCGCCAGCAGACCGCACAGCAGGTAGGCCATGAACTTGGTACGCTTAACGTTGATGCCCAGCATATTGGCGCTCTGGGTGTTGCCGCCCACGGCGTAAAAATTGCGGCCCAGTCTGGTCCAGCGCAGCAGGCAGAACAGCAGGATTGCCGTAACCACCGCCACCACCACGCCGATCTCCACATAAGCTGGCACGTAAGCGCCCAGCTTGTTGACGGAACCCATCCCCGGCACATAGAGCCGGGTGGCCTTCAGCGCCCGAAACGCTTCATTTTCCACATTAAACTGGGTAGCATTGACGATGGTGGTCATTCCCTTGGCAAAGAACATACCCGCCAGCGTGACAATAAAGGGCTGAATCTCCAGATAAGCAATCAAAAACCCCTGAACGATTCCGAACGCCAGCCCGATGCCCAGCGCCAGCAGAAGCGACGTGAGCACGCTGCCGCCCTGATAGTCCAGATGGACGGCGCTGCTCATGCACACCAGCGCCGTCAGCGTACCCACAGAGATATCAATTCCCCCGGTAATCATGACGATACTCATGCCGCAGGAGAGAATGATGAGGCTGGCATTTTCATTGAGAATGTTGAAAAAGGTCTGGGGCTTCAAGAAGCCGGAGCCAAGAAAGAGAATCGCGCAGATGTACATGGCAATGAATACGGAAATGGTGATCAGCAGAAGCAGGTTCGTGTCGGAAATACCTCCGCGGCTTTTCAGCCGGGGCGTTTTCCCCGCCGTCACAATATTTGCGGTCGGCATATCAACCCACCTCCTTTGCCGGCTTTGCAGGCGAGAATCTCCTGGCGAGAATTCCCAGCCTCTCCCGGACCACGGGGGCGCTTAAAACCACCAGCAGGATGACCACCACGGCCTTATACGCCGGCAGCGCGCTGGACACCACATTGAACTTGAACAGCGTGGTGGTAAGGAACTGAATGACGTACGCGCCCAGAATGGACGCGGTCATGTTGAATTTACCCCCGCTGAGGGCGCTGCCGCCCAAAGCCACCGCCAAAATCGCGTCCATCTCGATATCCTTGGCCACCACGGAATAGTTGATGGTGGAAAAGCGGCTGACCTTGATGAAGCCCGCCACCGCCACGCAAAGTCCCATAATCACATAGGTAATGAACTTGATGAAAGCGGGGTCAATTCCGTTGAGCCGGGAGGAATGGGCGTTGATGCCCACCGACTGGGTATACAGTCCCAGATTTGTAAATTTCAATACCGCCGCAATGACAATCATACAGACGACGGCGATAAAGACCGGCGTGGGGATCGGAATGCCGGGAATAAAGTTGCCGAAATACCCGAAGGTCGCGTCGCTGATAATGGGCAGCTCGTTGTTGTTGATCCATGCGGCGATGGAGCGGCCCGCCGTAAACAAAATCAGCGTTGCCACCATGGGCTGAATCTTAAAATAAGCCACCAGCACACCGTTGAACGCGCCGAAGAGCATGGATACAAGGCAGCACACGAGAAAAGCCACAATAATGGGGGCGTGGAGGACCTCCGGCCGGGAGTCCGTCCCGCACAGCACCCGCAGCACCACGCTGCCGCCGATGGCGATGGCGGCACCCACGCTGATGTCCTGTCCGCCGGAGGCGGCCGTCACCAGCGTCATGCCGATAGCGAGAATTACAAGCTCTGAGGCATTGTCTAAAATCGTGATAAGATATCCGGACAGAACCGGGTTCCCCGCGCTGTTATGGTCCAGCGAAATGGTGAAAAAGGAAGGGTCGGCAATCAAATTGAATACCACCAGAATCAGTAGCGCCGCAATGGGAATAAAGATTTGATGCCGGGTCAGGCGGGAGAGCAGCGAGCCGGTTTTCACGCGCTGCGGCGGGGCCTGAATGGGTGTTTTTGTAGATGTTGTCATGGATTCTCACCTCCGGCGATGGTCGTCATGATCTTGTTCTGTGTCAGGTCATCCCCGGTCAGCTCGCCCACCACCTTGCGGTCACGCATCACAATCAGGCGGGAGCAGGTGCGCAGCATCTCGTCGATTTCCGAGGAGATGAAGGTGACGCTCTTGCCCTGCGCCGCCAGCTTCAGCACCAGCTTTTGAATCTCCAGCTTGGTGCCGATATCAATGCCCCGGGTGGGCTCGTCAAGAATCAAGAACACTGGATTGGTCAGTAGCCAGCGGGCCAAAATGACCTTTTGCTGATTCCCGCCGGAAAGGGATTTGACCGGCGTATCGGCGGAAGCCGTCTTAATGTCCAGCAGCTTGATGTACTCGTCGGCAAAGGCCTCCGCCTGCGCCCGGGTAAAGGGGCGGAAGAACCCCTTCATCACCTGAAGAGCCAGAATAATATTGTCCCGGACGGAAAGGTCGCCCACGATACCGTCCCGTTTGCGGTCCTCCGGCAGATAGCCGATGCCGTGCTTCATGGCATCCAGAGGCTTTGAAATCCGCACTTTCTTCCCGTTCATGGAAAGCGTGCCGCCAATCGCACGGTCCGCGCCGAACAGCGCCCGGACACACTCGCTGCGGCCGGAGCCCAAAAGGCCGGTAAAGCCGTTGACCTCACCCTTTTGAATGGAAAAATCAAAGGGCTTAATTCCGGCGGTACTGACAAGTTGGGAAGCCTCCATCACACTGACGCCGCCCGCGTCGTACCCGACCCGCGCGTCCGCCTTGCCAACGCCGTCCAAGTCATCCAGCTCCTTGCCCAGCATTTTGGAAACCAGCAGGACCCTGGGCAGGTCCTCTATGACATATTCTCCGACCAGCTGTCCGTCCCGCAGGACGGTGATCCGGTCGCAGACCTCGTATACCTGATCCAAAAAGTGGGTGACGAAGACAATTCCCACGCCCTTGGATTTCAGATTTATCATCAGATTAAATAGCTTGGCGACCTCCTGCTCGTCCAGAGAGGAGGTGGGTTCGTCCAGAATCAGCACCTTGCACTCCATATCCACCGCACGGGCGATGGCCACCATCTGCTGTACGGCAATGGAGCAGCTGGCAAGCTGCTGCGTGGGACTTGCCGGGATGCCCAGTGTGTCAAGGAGCTCCCCCGCGTCCCGGTTGATCTTTTTCCAGTTCGTCAGCGAGCTCTTTGTCCGCCCGATGTACATGTTCTCCGCCACGGTCAGGTTCGGGCAGAGGGTAATTTCCTGATAGACCGTGCTGATGCCCATTTCCTGCGCGTCCTGCGGGGATTTGATGGCGGCAGGGCCATCGTATCCCCGAATGTAAATGGTTCCCTCATCTTTCGGGTATACGCCCGTGAGAACCTTAATCAATGTGGATTTTCCTGCACCGTTTTCGCCCATCAGCGCATGGATTTCTCCTTCTCGCAGGGTAAAGTCCACATTTTGCAGGGCGCGTACGCCCGGAAAATTCTTGCAGATACCGCGCAGTTCCAATACGGCGCCCTCTTGCATAGCTTCTTCGCCTCCAGTCAAGGATGAGATACTTGAAAATAAAAGGGGCGCGCGGCGCGGATACAAGGATCAAGCATCCAAATATGCCGTACCGCGCGCCCTAGGTTATTTGAGATTCCGCGTTGCCAAAGCTTAGATACCGTAGGTATCCACGTCGGCTTGGGTGATGGTGGAGGCATCAAAGCCCTTCTCGTCCATGATGACAACCTTCTCGGCGGGGGCGTTGCCCTTCTCCAGCTCATGGATGATGTCGTTGATGTAGGAGGCCTGGAACGGGTTGCACTGTCCGTCATAGTTCCAGTTGCCTGCCAGCAGCTCTTCAAGGGCCCACTTGTTGCAGTCGAAGCCCATGATGATGACGTCGCCGTTCACGCCGTGGGAGATGTTGGCCTTATCCAGCGCGGCCACGGCGCCCTTGGCCATGTCGTCGTTCTCAGCATAGATGACATTAAAGGACTTGCCGGAGTCGATGACGGACTGGACGATCTGCTGCGCGGTTTCAGCGTTCCACTCGGCGGTCTGCTGGGTGATCATATTCCAGTTGTCGTTGGCGGCCACCATCTCGTCCAATGCGCCGGTGCGCCCGATCTGCGCGGCGGAGCCCATCACGCCCTGGATATGGATGACGTTATATGTATCCAGCTTCTGGCCTGCCAGCCAATCCACGGCAGTCTGGCCTTCCTTGGCCATGTCGGAGACAATGGAGGCCACATACAGGCTCTCGTCCGCGTCAATGGTACGGTCGAACAGAATGACCTGAATACCAGCGGTCTGTGCATCCTGCAGGACGGAATCCCAACCGGAGGTGCCTGCCGCAGAGATCAGCAGATAATCCACCTCGTCCTGAATGAACTTCTGGGCAGCAGCGATCTGCTCGTCATTTTTCAGGCTGTACGCAAAGGAGGCCTCATAGCCGTTGGCCTCGGTAAAGGTGGCCTTCATATCCTTATCATTGGCGGTACGATAGCCGGATTCGTTGGGGTCGTTGTTGATAATGCCAACTTTGATCAGGTCGCTGCCGCCCTCGGGGGCGGAGGCTGCGCTTCCGGCAGAACCGGCGCTCCCGGCGGGGGCGCCGCCGTTACCGCCACAGGCGGCCAGCGCGAGAACCATGCACAGAGACAATGCAAGACTAAGCAACTTTTTCATGTTTCATCCTCACTTTCATTCATCGCATTTCGTGTGATACGAGAACCGTCATCCGGAAGTACTTCCTTCTTCCGTCAGGTTTTCTTGTCTGCATTAAACCTGATTCTAGGCATAAAGTCAATATGTGCTTGTGCGATTTCACTATATTTGTATGCATAAACAAAACAAATTTTACAAAAATTTAAAACCAACGTACAATTTTTGAAAAATCATTGCTTTTCATCTAATTTTTGTTTAATATTTTACGGTGATAGCGGGTATTTGTTTGTTTTTCTATGATTTCGCCGAAGACCTTTTAGGCAGGGACAAGCATATATACTTGCCCATTTCTGGCCTGAAGGCGGGAACTTCCTTTTGAAAAGTGGACTATTTTATGGTCTGCATGTCCAATTTCTTGTACAAAGATGGGGTAAGTTTCAGAATTTGTTTTGGGCATATTGCAAAAATAGTTGAAAAATCAACTTTATTTTTTAGCTACATTGTGGTAACTCTGGTATAATCAACCTATCGATCACAGTGACAGAGGTGGATACAATGGCATCAAAGTACAGTGTTTTAGCCGGCATTCTGCGGGAGGAGCTTCTCCGCGGGGGCATCTCCGGGGGGTACAAATTTCCAACGGAGGCGGAGCTGGCCCGGCGATACCGGATGAGCCGCCAGACCGTGCGGCACGCGATTCAGCTTCTGGCGGAGGAAGGACTGGTGGCAACGCGTCAGGGCAGCGGCATCTATGCCACCGGAAAGCCGGTGGATATTGCCTCCCGTCAGGTTGCGGTGATTACGTCCTTTCTGGACGACTACATTTTCCCGACGGTGCTCCATGACGCGCAGACTGTCTTTGCGCAGGAGGGCTATTCCACGCTGGTGTTCTCCACAGAGAATGAAGTCATGCGTGAACGGGAAATCCTAAGCAAGCTGCTTTTGGAGCCGGTACGGGGGATTTTGGTGGAGGGCGCGAAAACTGCCCTGCCCAGCCCCAACATTGACTTGTACCAAAAACTGCGTCAGGCGGACATTCCCATCGTTTTTCTTCATGGCGCCTATGCCGAATTGGCAGGGGTTCCCTGTGTCTCCGACGACAATTACGGCGGCGGCTATCAGCTTGCCCGCTATCTCATCGGAAAGGGACATAAAAACATTGCGGGAATTTTTAAAAGCGACGACATTCAGGGCCCCCAACGCTACCATGGCGTAGTGTGCGCCCTGCGGGACGCGGGCCTTCCCATTCGTGACGACAGCTTCCGCTGGTATGATACCCATGACCGGACCGTGTTGGTGAATCACCGCGATCCACAGCTGCTCCGCCACCTTTTGGAGCCGCAGGGCTCTGCCTCCACGGCAGTCATCTGCTATAACGACGAGATTGCCTACCTGCTGGTGCAGGCGCTGCTTTCCATGAAAATCAGGGTTCCGGAGGACATGGCCGTCGTCAGCTTTGACAACAGCTATTATAGTCAAATCGGCTCCACACCCATCACCTCCCTGTGCCACAGAAACAATAAAATGGGGCATGTCGCCGCCGAGCAGTTGATTCACATGTTTCAGGGCCTGGGCGGCTCCTCCCATGCGCTGGGCTGGGAGCTGATGGAGCGCGCCAGCAGTTAATGAAGCGCCGCGGAATTTTATATTCTGAAACCGCCATGGAAGTTTTTGGCGGGATATGCTATGCTGTTAAAAAAGGCGGCGGGGACCGTCTGGGGGAGGGACCGTTTTGCTGCGGGTATTTTTAGTGGAGGACGAGAGCATCATCCGGGAGACTCTACGGGACACGGTGCCTTGGGGACAGTACGGATACACGTTCGCCGGTGAAGCCGGTGACGGTGAGCTTGCCCTGCCCATGATCCGCCAGACAAAACCAGACGTGCTGATTACCGATATCCGGATGCCCTTTATGGACGGACTGGCCCTGAGCAAGCTGGTGCTCAGCGAGCTGCCAAAAACAAAGGTCATCATTATCTCCGGCTATGACGACTTTGAGTATGCCCATCAGGCCATCGACATCGGTGTGGAGCAGTTTTTACTCAAGCCGGTCACCAAAAGCAAGCTTTTGGAGGTGCTGGAGCATATCCGCGAAAAGATTGAGAGTGAGCGTGTTCAGGGCGGCTATCTGACCCAGTTCCACGTGGAGGCGCAGGAATACGAGCAGTATGCCCGCCGCCGTTTTTTTGAGCAGGTGGTGGCCGGACAGCTTTCCATCCAGCAGATTTACGAACAGGCCGACCGGCTGGATCTGGACCTGCGTGCCCAGTGCTATACCATTGCGTTTTTCTCGATCCTTCCTGAAAAGCCGGGGGAAGCGGAGCATTACTCGGAACCGGGGGCGCAGATTCGGGATTCGCTGCTGGAGCACTTTTTGAAATATCCGGAATATATCCTCCTGCGCTGGAACCTGACCACCTACGCCGTGCTGCTCAAGGGAGAAACCGCCCGAATGCCAGACTATATCCGGCGGTGCATCGACACCGTGCAGAGCCGGTATGCATCCGGCCCTTCCGAAATGAGCTGGTACGTGGCGGTGGGCACGCCCACCCAGCGGCTGAGCATGCTGCCCGCCTGCTTTGAAGAGGTGTCCCGTCTGTGGGCGTACCGGCACATTGTGCCGGAGCGGCACGTTCTGACGAAGGACACGGTGGACTTTTTCGTGGGCACCGGCGGTGACGGCAATTTGATGCGGCTGGACGCAGCCAAGGTCAATCCCTCCATTTTGCTGGGCGTGATGCGCAGCGCCGGTGTGGAGGAAATCCCTAATTTTGTAGGCGAGTATCTGGGCGGCATCGCGGAGGCGCTGGAATCAAAGCCCTTTTGCCAGTATCTCATGCTCAGCGCCCGCTTTACCGCGGCGGAGTACGCGCAGACGCTGGGCTGTGCTCAGGAGACATTTTTAGAAAGCCTCGGCTGTCTGGAGCAGGTGGGCCGGAACGTCACCGCGGAAGAACTGAAAGAATACCTGAGCGAGATTTTAATTGCCGCGGCGGACCTGCGGGACAAAACCTCCAACCGCCAGTACCACGGCCTTTTGCAGCAGGCAGTTGGCTATTTGGACCAGCACTATATGGAAAACGAGCTCTCACTGAACCGGGTGGCCCAGCAGGTCAATATCAGTCCCAACTACCTTTCCGCCCTATTCAGTCAGGAGATGGGCTGCACCCTGACCGAATACCTGACGGAAAAACGGATGGAAAAGGCGCGGGATCTGCTGCGCTCCACCACAAAGCGCTCCGGAGAAATCGCCTTCGAGGTGGGGTATAAGGACCCCCACTATTTTAGCTTCCTCTTCAAAAAATCGCAGGGCTGCACACCCCGGGACTATCGCGCCGGGAGGAGCAAGCCATGAAGCTGTATGGCAATCCTGACAAGCCGGTTTCCGTCCAGGGCAATATGCGCCGGCTTCTGGTGTCCTTTGCTATGCCCGCCATCGTGATTCTGGTGGCGATTTTAGGACTTCTGGCCGCCTATAACCGACACTACGAGGGGCTTTTGCACAACGTGACCACCGCCTCGGAATTCAATCAGGATTTCAAGGAAACCATCGACCTCAAGATGTACTACTATGTCATTGAAAGCCAATATTCCGAGGGTCTGCCCATCGGAGAGGTGGAGGACGCCCAGCTTCTGGCCCGGAGCCTGCTGCGCACCACCACGCAGAAGGATAGCCGCCTTGCCATTTCCAGCGTGCTGGACCTGTGCGAAAATCTGGAGGAGAAGATCTATCAGATTGAGACAATCCGAAGCTATGACGAGCGGCAGGCCCAGCTTGAAAACAATATCTATGTGCTCACCGCTCTGATTCAGGAGTATATGTATACCTACCTCTATCACGAGGCGGTCTACCTGAACACCCTGCAAACACAGTTCTCCCACCAGATTCTGGCGGAGGTTGTGCTTGTGACGGTCCTCATCATCGGTCTGGTGCTGCTTTCCACACGGCGGAGCTTCCGGCTGGGGCAATCCATTACGGGCCCGATTGTAAATCTCTGCGACCGGGTGGAGGCGATCAGCACTGGAGACTTAAACGCCCACACGCCGGTACAGTCCGAAATGTACGAGATTCAGACCCTGAGCGTGGGCGTGGAGCAAATGGTAAGCCGTCTTAACGCCCAGATTCAGGAAAACACGCAAAAGCAGGCCACGCTGCGGCGCACAGAGCTGGCGCTGCTTCAATCCCAGATTAACCCTCACTTTTTGTACAATACCATGGATACCATCATCTGGCTGATTGAAGCGGATAAGACGCAGGAGGCCGTGGAGATGGTTTCCAATCTCTCGGACTTTTTCCGCCATTCCCTGAGCAAGGGCCGGGACGTCATCTCTCTGCTGGAGGAAGGCCGCCATGTTTGCAGCTACCTCCAAATCCAGCAGGTGCGGTATAAGGATATTCTGCATTACACCGTTAACATTGCCCCGGAACTGGGGGCCTTCCTGATTCCAAAGCTGACGTTGCAGCCGCTGGTGGAAAACGCCCTCTATCACGGAATCAAAATGAAGCGGGGGCTGGGCCACCTCTATGTGGTGGGCCGCGGGGAGGACGGCGACGTGGTGCTTCAGGTGACGGATGACGGCGTGGGAATTCCGCCCCAGCGGCTGGAGGAGCTGCGTCAGGCCATGGCCCGGGGCGAACGGGTTGGATTTGGCCTCTCCACGGTGCACGAACGCCTCCGGCTGTTTTTCGGCCCGGGCTATGGGCTGGCGCTTACCAGCCGTGAAGGAATCGGCACCACCGTGACAATTCGGATTCCAAAACGCTCTTTGCAGGAGGAACGCACGCCATGAAGATGCGATGGATCCTACCCGCGCTGATTTCGGCGGTGGTATTGTCCGGCTGCGCCGGACAGACGCCCCCTCCGCCGCCTGAGGAAGCTTTGATCGTCGTGGGCATCTCTCAGGTGGGGGCCGAATCCGACTGGCGGGTGGCCAATTCTGAATCCATGAAGGCCGTTTTCACCGAAAGCAGCGGCTATCGCCTGCTGTTTGAGGATGCCAAGCAAAAGCAGGAAAATCAGATCACCGCCATTCGGAAATTCATTCAGCAGAAGGTGGACTATATCGTGCTGCTGCCCCTGCGGGAAACCGGCTGGGATTCCGTGCTTCAGGAGGCGAAGGATGCCGGAATCCCTGTAATTATTGCGGACCGCATGGTGGATGTGGCGGATGAATCGCTTTTTGTCGCCCATGTGGGGTCCAATTTCCGCATGGAGGGGGAAAAAGCGGTGGCCTGGCTGGAGGACTACGCCCGCTTCACAGGAAAGGAAACTCTGAATATCATTCACATTCAGGGCACAATGGGCTCCACCGCCCAAATTGGCCGCACGGCGGCGCTGGAGCAGGCCTTGAAAAACCACGCTGACTGGACGCTGCAAATCCGGCTGGACGGGGATTTCACGCAGGCCAAGACCTATGAAGAAGTGAAACAATACCTGTCCGAACAAGAAGTCCCTCCAGAGATTGATGTGGTCTACTGTGAAAATGACAATGAGGCCTTTGGCGCGATTCAGGCACTGGAGGAGGCCGGATATACCTGCGGCGAAGGCGGCATCGCCGTCATCTCTTTCGACGCCACCCGTAACTGTCTTACCCAGTGCCTGAACGGGAAAATTTCTCTGGCGATGGAGTGCAACCCCTTGCTTGGCCCGCTGACAGCAGGCGTTATCAGGATTCTGGAATCGGGGGGCACCCCTGAAAAGGAACACTATATCGAAGAACGTTCCTTTACTAAAGAAACGCTGACGGAGGAAATGATTGCCGCCCGGCTATACTGAATTGAGCGGTTTCATTGAAAGTCAATGTAAGCCGTCATGGGAGATTGAGAAAAGCGGAAGGGACAGAGATACAATCTCTGTCCCTTCCGCTTTTTGTGCAGCTGTCATCAGCACTCACTTTTGCAGGCCGCCTTTAGCTGCATAGAAATCCGCCGTCTACCTGAATGACGTTCCCCGAAAGATAATCTGAAGCGGCAGAGGCCAGAAAAACCGTTACGCCCTTCATATCCTCCGCCCTGCCCCAGCGTCCTGCGGGAATGCGCCCGGTAATTCGCGTACCGGCCTCGCTGATCATGAGATCATGGCTCAGTTCCGTCTCCATATATCCCGGCGCGATGGCATTTACATTGATTCCATGTGGCATCCATTCGTTGGACAGTGCCTTCGTTAACTGAACAACCCCGCCCTTGCTGGCAGAATAGGCCGCCACATTCTGCCCCCCGATAAAAGAGGTCATGGAAGCAATATTGATGATTTTTCCGGACCCCTGCTCCAGCATCACCCGCCCCGCCAACTGCGACAAATAGAACATAGCGGACAGATTGATTGCAAGCAGGTGCTCCCACTGCTCCGGGGGAAACTCCTCGGCAGGGCAGCGGAATTGGGTCCCGGCGCCATTGACCAGAATATCCAGAGAACCGCCCAGCAGCGCAACCGCCCTGTGAAAAGCGGCCTTCCTAGAGGCTTGGTCAGTCAGGTCGCCATCCACGACGAAATAACCCGGCTCTTTCAAACCTGCGCGCAGAGCTTCCAGATTTTTGGGGGATCCCCCCAGCAGGACAACGCTTGCCCCGGCCTCCCGCAGGGCACGGGCCTGTGCAAAGCACAGCCCCGTCGTTCGGGAAGCCCCGGTGACAATCGCCTTCTTCCTCGTTAAGTCAAACATCACCACACCGTTCCTTACCCCAGCAGGCGGGGCAGCAGCAGGGTGATGGGGGGGATGTAGGTAATTGCCAGCAGCCCGATAATCATGGCAAGAATCAGCATCCACGACTCCTTCAAAAATCGATCTATGCCTACCTTAATAATAGAGCAGGTCAAAAACATTAGCGTTCCGAACGGGGGTGTGATGCCGCCCAGCGTGACATTGACGCACATGACGATTCCGAAGAGAATCGGGTCCACGCCCAGCGCAACCATGGTGGGCACCAGCAGCGGTGTGAGAATAATCAGGGATGCGGTCCCTTCCAAAAACATTCCCACCACCAGCAAAAACAGGTTTACGAGCAGCAGCATCACATATTTGTTGGTTGTTATGGTCAGCAGGACCTCGGAAAGCTTGGTGGGAATTTGCTCCCAACTCATGTAGTTTCCGAAGGAGGCCGCCGCGCTGATAATCAGCATCACGCCCGCAGTGCTGACGACACACTCCTTGATAATCTGGGGAAACATGCTGATTTTCAGCTCTTTATAGACAAAAGTACCCACAAAAATGCAGTAGAACACGCAGATTGCGCCCGCCTCGGTGGCCGTAAACACGCCCATCCGCAGGCCCATAATGATTCCCAGAGGGATCAGCAGCGCCCAAAACGCCTCCCGCAGCGTGCGCAGGGCATCTGCCAGCTTCACCTTTGTGGTTCTGGTTCCCAGATAGCCCTTCTTTTTAGAGACAAGGTGCACCGTGACCATCAGGCAGATCATCAGGAAGATACCGGGGCCGTAGCCCGCCAGAAACATCTTCGCAACGGACACATTTGCAAGGCTGGCGTAGAGAATCAGGCAGATGCCGGGGGGGATGATGGGCGTCAGGATTGAGGATGCGGCTGTGACGCCGGCGGAAAAGCCCTTGCTGTACCCTCGTTTGGTCATTTCCGGCACCAGCATCTTGGACTGCATGGCCGCATCAGCGTTTGCCGACCCGGAGACGCCGCCCATCAGCGCGCTGAGCACCACGTTGGACTGCGCCAGGCCGCCCACCATGCGCCCGGTGAGCATGTCGGCCACATTCATCAGGCGCGTGGCAATGCCTGAGTAGTTCATAATGACACCTACGGATACAAAAAACGGGACTGCCAGCAGGGTAAAGGATTCGCCCTGTGCCACCATCTTTTGAAAAATCATAAAGGGAGCCAGCGTTGTGTTGCAAAACGCAAAATAATACAGCACGGACACCATCAGCGAATAAGCGATGGGAATGTTCAAGCAAAAGAGGACCAGCAAAATAATCAGCGGTATAAAGTTCATTCGACGTTTTCCCCCTCATTCTCTGCGGGGACGGTTTTAAATGCCTTGAGGTCCTCCGCCACACGCTTTGCCGTATAGTAAGTCATAAACGCAAAACTGATTGCAATGGGGATGTCGTAAACTGTGTAGGGGAGTTGAAGACTCAGCGACACCTTGTTGGCCGCACTCATGGCAAATTTCCAGCCAAGCACACACATCACAACGCAGATTGCAACCTGTGCGATATCAATTATCAGCGTAGCCGTCTTATTAATTTTGGAAGGAAACAGATTAATCAAGATATCCACGCTGATCAGGCCGCCCCGCTCCTTGCAGCAGACCGCCGCCCCCATAAAAATTGTCCAGATAAAGCCGATTGCCGCAACTTCCTCGCTCCACACAAGGGAGCGGCCCGTGGTAAATCGCAGAATTACGTTGAGAAAAACAACTGAGATCATGATGACAAACGCGGCTCCGGAAACTGTCTCCAGAATATGATCGCCGATCCACCTAAATAATTTCATAGCACCCAACTCCTTTCTTTGCCTGCCGACAGGCCACTTACGAAGCGGCCTGTCGGCAGACATTCCCACCCTGTCTGAATTTATGTAGTGAGAGATTATCCGTGTTTTCCTGATTCTCCGCAGGCGGCGCGCCCTACGCCGCCCGGTTCTTTCTGTCTTCTTACTTCAGGATGGCGGAGACTGTGTCGTACAGGCCGTCGGACCAGCCGCTGATATTCCCATAGACGGACTTTGTGGCGTCCACAAACGCGTCGTGGTCCGCTTCATAGAACGTAACGCCCTCGTCCTCCAGCATGGTCTGGAATCCCGCCTCGTCCACCGTCACTCTGTCAATGCTGACCTGTGCCGCATTGGTAATTTCCTCCTGAAGAATGGCCTGATACTCCGCGGGCATGGAATTGAAGTAATCGGCAGACATATTCACGCTCCAGATGGCCATGATGTGCTTGTCCAGCGTGATATTTTTGCAGACCTCATAGATTTTGGAACTATAAAGTGTGGAAAGCGGGGCCTCGGCACCGTTGCAAACACCCTGCTGCAATGCGCTGTACACCTCGTTCCAAGGCATCTGGGTCACAGTGGCACCCATGGCCTCCAGCATCCCCACACGGGTGGGAGAGGAGGCGGAGCGAATCTTCATCCCCTTCAGATCCGCAGGCGTGGTAACACCCTTGTCGCCTGAATAGGTCAGGTTTCTGGAGCCGAAGTACCAGCTCATTCCAAGATTCTTGATTCCCTGGCTCTCCAGTTTGCCGCGCATATCCTGCATCCAGTCGGACTCGTCTACCAGCTTAAACTCGCTGGGATCGGAGAAGAGGAAGGGGCCGTCCAAAACGCCAAGGTCAGGCGCGTATGCCGCCAGAAAGTCGGGAGTTCCAAAGGCGATCACATTCGCACCCTGCGCACAAAGCTCCAGCGCATCCGTGTCGGTGGCCAGCTGCCCGTCCGGGAAGTTTTCAAAAACCACGCCGCCGTTGGTCCGTTCCGTAACCGTTTTGGCCATAGCCTGTGCGCACTGGGCCACGGTTTCGTTTCCAGAAATGGTATAGGACATCTTCAGTGTGTAAACCTTTCCGTCTCCATCGGCGGACGCAGCGCCGGAAGACGCATTGGGAGAAGAGGCCGCGCCGTTGTTCCCGCATGCGGCGAGAGAGAAAGTCATTGCCAGAGAAAGCAGTAATGTCAAAAATCTTTTCATAATCCATTCCCTTTCGTTGTTTGTTTTTTGTCGGGTAAAGCTTTCGCCGGTTATAGGTTCCTTGTTCCGGGGGACGGGGTGGGATGGGAGGGAACGACTGAAGCGTAAATCTGCGGCAGTAAACTCACTTGGAAAGGGGCGTGCGCCGCTCGTTCAATGTCAGATGGTCGCAGATCAAAACCACCTCTCCGTGCTGGTTGATTACGTCCATATGCTCAACGACGATCCCCATGTCCGGGCGCTTGGGATGGTCGCGCTTCTCTGTGATAGTCACCACCACATGGATGGTGTCGCCGATAAACACGGGCTTTACAAAGCGCAGGCGGTCATATCCATAGGAAAAGCCCACGGTGTTGATGGTGGCGGCCTTCATGCCCACCGCCATGCTGAAGGTCAGCGCTCCGTGGGCAATCCGCTGGCCAAACTCGCTTTTTTTCGCAAATTCCACGTCCATGTGGTGGGGGAACACGTCTCCAAGGTCCGCGTGAAGCACGATGTCCGTCTCTGTCATCGTTCTGCTGTAAGTAGTGTGCGTGTCTCCGACGTTAAAATCCTCAAAATAAATCGCCATAGTGTCCATAAATGTCTCTCCTTTTTCTGATGAACTTATTAATTTGCCATGCCGTATTTTTGGTTCTGCGCACCAATGGCGGGCGCGGGCTTTTCATTCAGCAGACTTTCGCCGTCTATGCGGATAGGGCAGCGGGTGGTGGCAAAAGAATTGCCATCCTCCCGTTCCACTGTCTGAAGCATTTCAAGGCTCTGAAAGCCCTCTGTTTCCAGCAGCTCTTCCCAGTTATAAACCCGGGCGCACCAGATGTCGGCAGGCTCCAGAATTTGCAGCCAGCGATCCACCGTCCCGGTTTTCAGGTGGTCCCGCAAAAAGCCTTTGATCTCGTCCATTTTGTCAAACCAGTCCGCTTTTTGGGTATACCGGGTCAGCGGTTCGCAGCCAAGCAGCCTCCCCAGCTCCGGCACCGGGGTCATCGCCAGCGCCAGGTATCCGTCCCGGGCCGCGTAGATTCCATAGGGCGCTCCGTGGCAGGGATTTACGCCGTTCACCTCGCTGCGGGGCGAAAGCTTTCGTCCGTTGTTCAGGTAGGCTCCGAAGTTTTCAAATTCAATGTCCAGCATCGCCTCGGCAAGGCTTGTTTCAATTTTGCAGCCCTCCCCTGTGCGCCCCCGGCGATAAAGGCCCGCCAGAATGCCCTGTGCCATGTACATTCCGCTGAATTCATCCGCCACAGAAACGCCGAAGGGAATCGGGTCCGAGCCGCTGCCGCTCAGATAACAGGCCCCCGTGGCGCACTGCACCAGCAGGTCCTGCCCCGGGCGGTCCTTCCACGGATTGTCCCGTCCATAGCCCGTGATTTCTCCATACACAATAGAGGGGTTGATTTTTTTCACCGATTCATAGTCAAGGCCCAGCCGGTCCGTCACATCAGCCCGAAAATTGATGAGCATTGCGTCCGCCGACTGTATCAAAGGAATCAGCTTCTCCCGCTGCTCCTGATTTTTCAGGTCCAGACTTACGCTCTCCTTATTTCTGTTTACAAAATAGTAGCTCGCATTATTGCCGTTAAATTTCAATGCGGGGCCATAGTTGGTTCTGTATGAGTCCCCGGTACCCGGACGCTCCACCTTGATGACGGTGGCGCCCATATCAGCCAGTCGAAGGCTTGCAAACGGCCCCGCCAGAAACTGGCTGAAATCCAAAATCGTAAATCCTTCCAGTGGTTTCATGCTTCTCACTCCCCTCCTCACAGACCAAACTCGTGCCTAAGCTTCTCGGTATCCGCCCCCAGCCGGGGCGCGAAGGTCCCCGCTCCCGCACGTTTTCCGTTCACGCGAATGGGGCATTTGGTGGTCCAGATGGGGTCCTCCAGCTCCGGGCGGCGAATGTCGATCAGCGTATCCAGCGCCGTGAAAAATTCCGAGCGCACCATCTGATCCCAGTCGTAAATCTCCCCGCACCAGAAGTCTCCTTTTTGCAGCACATCCAGCCAGTGCGCCGTGGTATCCGTTGCAAGACGCCGGGCGATGATGTCCTTCAGCTCGTCCCGTTTTTCCATGGGATCGTCGTCTCCCATCAGCTCCGGCTCATCCAGCAGCGCGCCAAGGTCCTTCACGGAGCCCATGGAAACAGCGATAAAGCTGTCCTTTGTTTCGTAAATTCCGTAAGGCGCGCCAAGGTCCACGTTGGCATTTCCCAGCTTGCTGCGCTGGGGAAGCTGCCCGTCCCTGTTCAGGTAGTTGGAGAAATTTTCAAACTGGAGGTCCATCATGGACTCCAGGAGGGAAACCTCCACCTTACCGCCCACTCCGGTTTTCCCGCGCCGCACCAGGCAGGCCAGCAGGCCCTGCGCCAGATGGGTGCCCGTAATGGAGTCTGCCAGGGAAAGGCCCAGCGCGATGGGCGGATCGTCCCGGTCCCCCGTTAAGTACGCCGCGCCGGATATCACCTGGGCCAGCAGGTCCTGTCCGGGCTTTTTCACCCAGGGGCCCTCCGTCCCGTATCCGGTCACCGTGCCGTAGACGATTCCGGGATTCGTCTTCTTCACCGTTTCGTAATCCAGACCCATTCGCTCCATAATGCCTGGCCTGAAATTGGAGATCATCACATCCGCCCGGTCAATCAGACGGCGGACGGACATTAAATCCTCGGGATTTTTCAAATCCGCCGCGTAGCTCTCCTTGCCTCGGTTGATAATCTGGAAATTGACCGAATCCCCGTCGGACATCAGATTGTTCAGCGTGAGCTGGCGCCCGCTGTCGCCCACCCCGGGCCGCTCCACCTTAATGACCCGCGCACCCAGATCTCCCAGCCGCATGGCCGCAGACGGGCCGGATAAAAACTGGCAAAAATCAAGTACAATAACTCCCTCTAACAGCTTCATCATGTTCCTCTCCGGGACTTTAAATACAGCGCATTCAGCTTCTCCAGCGCACCCTTGACATCGGTCCCCGTTTTCATATATTCCTGCACAATGAATCCGCCTTGATCCTGCAAATCCATGTACCCGTTGTATCTCGGCCGAATGGAGCAATGCTCCAGCGTGTCCGCGGTATCTTTAAAGAATCCGTTGGACCGCTCGTTCACCCATCGGTCTTCCCATGCGGTTTTATAGCCGGGCTGTCCGCCCGCGTCAAAAAAGAGCGTCCTTTGAATTTTTTCCGAAGCCACGTATTGGCAGAAGTCCGCAATTTCCTTCCGGTTTTTCGCATTGGCGGAAACCGCCAGACCCGTTCCTCCCAAGGTGGTTTTCAGCATCGTGCCGTGATAGGACACTACGTTTGCCGCCTTTAGCACCCGTTCGCCGTAGCCCGGACGAAAATAATTCACATAGCCAAAAATGAAGGGACTGTATAGGTAGGGGCTGTCTGCCCTGCTCAACTCCTCGTATACCTGAATCGGATTCATTTCAAAAAGAGCCGGGTCGCACAGCGCTGCCAGCTCCCGCTGGCGCTCCAGCGCTTCTGCCCCTACGGCATAGGGAACCAACTCCTCCTCACCGTACAAATTTTCGTCTCCGCCGGCAATCGTCGCGCACAGGGAGAAGAAATCCAGAATCGTATATACCGGCCCGCCCGCAAAGATGACGCCCCGTCCTTTGGCAAGGGAGAGCACATCCTCCCAAGTCTCCGGCAGTCCGGCCCCCGCTTTTTCCAGAAGGTCCTGCCGATAAACCGCCACCGGAGCCGCTCCGTCGATCGGCAGTGCAATTTGCTGCTCCTGCATGGTATAGCTGCGATAGGACGGGCCAATGCTGTTCCTCTTTTGATCCTCCAAAAAGTCCGCAGGAAGCAGCTCATTCAGCGGAATCAGTATCTGGGACGCCACTGCCCGCCCTGTCCACGGATGATCCAGCACCAGCATATCGTACCGCTGGGCCAGCTCCTCGATTGACTGGCTTTCAAAGTTTGCCAGCGACCGTTTTTCCCATGTAATCCGAATCTCCGGATGAAGCTCCTCATAGCGCTGTGAAACTGCAACCATCGGGGGGTAGCCCCGGCTGTGGGACCACGTTATCCCCGTCAAATGAATAGGCACTGTTGTTTCCTCCATACCAAAAATAGTTGGTCTTTGTTATTCTGGTAGTACCGCGTTCCAAAAGTAATGTATCATTTGATTGATTGCATGTCAATATACCAAAGAATATTTGTGCGTATTTACAAAGCTAGTCTTATTTTTTGAACAAATTATCAATTTTCTTTTTTTGGAACCATTTGACAAACATATGCAGTATGGTATACTGATTGGGAAATCAGGTCAGAAATATAGAGGTAATCGTATGAGCGTGCAGTTTGAATCCTTGAATAAGGTTACTTTAACCGAACAGGTCATGCAGCAGCTTGCGGCCAAAATTATCAGCGGAGAGCTGAAGCCCGGCGAGAAGCTTCCGCCGGAGAGAGAGCTCTCTCAAATGCTGGAGGTTTCTCGGAGCCGCATCCGGGAAGCGCTGCGGGCACTGTCTCTCATCGGCTTTGTGACCATCAAGCCGGGCGGCGGCACCTTTGTGGGTAATCAGATTGACGAAATGCCGGAGGAGACGATTGTCTGGCTCTTCCGACAGAAGGTCAGCAACTACCATGAGGTTTACGAGGCCCGCCGTCTGATTGAAACTGCCGTGTATCTTGCATGTTTTGAGCGGAAAACGGATGAAATCGTCATCAGCATCCGCAAGCGGGTGACTTTACTGGCACAGGCTTATGCGGACGACTGCACGCCGGAGAAATTCAACGCACTTCTGGAAGGGCTGGACATTTATGTGGCCCAAAACTGCGGAAACGACGTATTTTACAAGCTGATGCAGACCATTATCCTGCTTCGCCGGGAGGCCGCATTGAAAATTCTGGAATCCCCCTATGAGCGGAAGAGTTCCGTTGAAAAGCGGAGTCTGGTCGCTCTGGAATTCGAGCGAGGCGACTATAAATCAGTAAGCAAAGCAATTAACGCCTTTTTTGACAACTCCGTGAAGGACTTTACGTTCAGCTCATAATCCCCGTTCCTCCGTCTGCCCAGTCGGATTGGTTTGACCGCCCGGGTGTCGGACGAGAGCCGAGGCGTTTTCCAAGAGGAAATCCGGGTATAAGAAAATGACCTTTCGATTCCATGCAGCCCCCAAGGGACGCTTTGGAACAGAAAGGTCATTTTATGTGTTTAGTTAGAAGGAGCAGCCGCCCAGCCGGTCCGGACAGCGGTCAACCATCACCGCGCAGGACCATGGCACGCAAGGTTTCAGCATCGCCGGAGCGTATGCGCCTGTTTTACCCGGCAGATCCTCTTCTTCTCTCAGTATGCGATCTCTTTTTGCAGGAAGGTCCCCCGATCCAGATCGTCAAACGCCTTCTGCAATTCGGCCTTCGTGTTCATGACAATCGGGCCGCCCCAGACCACAGGCTCATCCAGCCGCACAGAACTGATAAAAAGGACCTGCGCGTTTTCAGCGCCCGCCTTGATCTCCACATGGCTCCCCGCCGTAAGCTTCACCGCGGTTTTTTCCTGGATCAGCTCTCCGCCGACGGTTGCGTCGCCCAGCAGCGTGAAAACCATGACGGAACGCGCATCTTCCATATTGATCGTGACGGAAGCCCCGGCATTCAGATGGATGTCGTAATAGTCCAGCGGCAGATATTTGCTGGCATAGCCCTTTTTGCCTTCAAATTCACCGGCAAGCAGCCGCAGCTTTCCGTTTTCCAGCGCAATTTCTTCAATTTCTGCATTTTTGACACTGTGGTATGCCGGGGGAACCATCTTGTCCTCTGCCGGGAGATTCAGCCAGAGCTGCACACCCAGCAGTCTTTCGGATGCGGGCAGCCTTTCCTCGTGCAGAATTCCCGAGCCTGCCGTCATCCACTGGACCTCTCCATCTGCAATGGTATCCGAATTTCCCAGACTGTCCCTGTGGGTCATCTGCCCGCGATACACATAGCTGATGGTTTCGATGCCTCTGTGGGGGTGCATGGGGAAACCGGCGGTATACTCCTCCGGGTTTATACTGTCAAAGGAGTCAAGCATCAAAATCGGATCGTATTCCTGAACAGTCCCATGTCCCAAGACGCGAACAAGACTCACCCCGGCTCCGTCCTTGGTTCGGACTCCCCGCACCTTCTGCTGAACTTTTCTTTCCATATACTTTTCCTCCTGCGTAAATAAATCAGGTTCTCTGCCTTTGTGGCGTTTTTATGTGGCGACGGTAACTACATTGCCCCATTCAGCGCGTTTGATGGCATTTCGTCCATATCTTAATAATACCATACATTTTTTCACAAAAAAAGCCTTAAACCGCGTTCATTGAAAATCTCCGTCATGTTGGCCCCCTATCCATTCTGTGGAGATCATACTATGCTCGTCCCTCTGACCCTGATAAATCACGGATTCCGAAATTTTGCGTGCCGTACCCCATTGAAAACCACGCAGCAGCTTTTTCTGCCCGCCGGACGGGGCATCCATTCACTTACCATCCACTTTTTCTTCGATATACCCAAAACATTGTATTGACTTATTGCCCACATAGGCGTATGCTAAAGATGTCGCCGAACAGGGCGAACTAATTTAAAAGAGGTATCTCATGTTTCAAGACAAAACCATCGTTTGCAAGGATTGCGGCCAGGAATTTACTTTTACCGCCAGAGAGCAGGAGTTCTTTGCGGAGAAGGGTTTCACCAATGAACCCCAGCGTTGCAAGTCCTGCCGTGACGCCCGCAAGGGGAACGTCCGTGGAGGCGGCGCTCGCCAGATGTTCGACGCCGTTTGCTCCGAGTGCGGAAAGCCCTGCAAAGTCCCCTTTGAGCCCCGGGGAGATCGCCCCATCTATTGCAGCGATTGTTTCCGTAGATAACCCTTGCACCCAGGCGCCTCTTCGGAGGCGCCTTTTTTATGCCCATCCGGGCCCATTCACCCATTGGGCATTTTATAAAATTATTTTCCAAGGCGAACTTTTACAATTATTTGCGGAATATTTTACCAGAATGTGGTAGTATGTTTCAAGATATTATACGGCGAAATGCACTGAACCTCATGACCTCATGAGCGGAGACTCCAGTTCATATGCGTCCCCGAATTTGAAAAATGCATACCGGAAGTTTATGTCCGGTCCTGCCCGGGACAGGACTGCAGGTGCAACCTGAACATTTTGAATCACGTTGCACACAGAAATGCTCAGTTCGGGCAGGAGTAACCCAATCTTGCAAAATACGTAGGAGGGGTTTGTTTATGGGATCGTTTTATAGCGGGCTGTACACGATCTTGCAAGCGTACATTGTTGCTGTTCTGGTCGGGTACTTTGTCGGCGGGCTTATCTTTGGGCTGGCCTGTCGGGCAATTGTAAAAAGCAAAGGCTATCCAAAGGATTCGTGTACCCGAAACGCAATCGGAGGCTTTTTCCTTTGGTGGATATGGCTCATCGTTTGCGCCTGTAAGCCTGATGCAAGGCCCATACGATATTCGGGTGCCGATGTTATCAGGCTTGATGGCACGTCAGACACGCGATTCTGGGGCTTTCTGTTGTCCGGCGGCGTAATCCTCCTCATTGGCTGCGCATTGCTTTTTAAAACGTGGTGGGGCCTTGCCGTGGCGGCAACCGGCCTTGCCTGGTGGATCGCAATGTATGCAACCACAGGCAAATAGAGCGTAAACACCGCTGCGGCTATTGAGCCGCAGCGGTGTTATTTGTTCGGAATAAAATGATTGGACTTACAGAAAGCCAGTCATGTCTCCTCCGAGGGCTCAGTCTCGACGTATCCTTCCGCCGCGCGGCGACTGCCGACCTGGCCTTTAAATGCGTTCTCTCAGCAGGGTGAAAAGGTCCGCGGTCAGTCCGCGGGCAGCTTCGGTCTTATACTGACGGTTGGCAGGACGGCAATGATCATGAATCGTTCGGGCAACCACCTTTGTAACGTCCGCCAGCAGCTCGCCATCCTCTAAATGCCGCCCTTCCATCAGGACCTCCGCCTCCGGAATCCGCAGCGGCGTGGAAGCCACGGCACCCAGCGTGAGCCGGGCCTGCGCAATTGCGCCGTCTTTTCCCAGACGCACACAGGCGGCCATCCCCTCGCGGGAAATAGAAACCCTTTCCCGGGAACCGATTTTTTTAAAAGCGCTGATAAAGCCATCCCACGGTCCGCAGTTCATCACCACGGATATCACGGCTTGCCCCGGCTTCAGGGCAGTCTTCTGCGGTCCCACTATAAATTCGCTGACCGGGACAAGGCAGATGCTGCCATCCGCGCAAAGCAGCTCTACCTCCGCATCATACAGCCAACTCACCGGAAGCATGTCTCCTGCGGGTGACGCGTTGCAGAGATTTCCCGCCATGGTGGCCTTATTCCTGATCTGTGGGGACCCCACGTCGGAGGCCGCGTCGGCAATCGCGCGGAAGGCGGGATCCCCCTCCAGCGCCCTTGAAATTTCCTGCATAGTCGCCATGGCGCCCACCCGCAGCTCCCGCTCTCCCCGGCGTACCTTGTGAAGCGCGGGAATCATGCCGGGATACAGCAGGATATCAGGATCAAACTTGCCCCGCCGGGCCTGAATGACATAGTCCGTCCCCCCTGCAATGACCTTGCTTTTTTCCGTAAATCCGGAAAGGGCGTCCGCCATCTCCTCCAGCGTTCGGGGCATTAAACAGCGCATGTTCGCTTCGCCTCCAGTTCCTCTGCCGCCCGCTGCACCGCCTTGACAATCTGCACATAGCCGGAGCAGCGACAGATATTTCCGGACAGCGCCAGCCGGATCTCCTCTTCCTTGGGATGGGAATTTCTCATCAGCAGCGCCTTTGCCGACATAATCATCCCGGTGGTGCAAAAGCCGCACTGAATGGCGATTTCCTCCACAAAGCAGGTCTGTAAAATATCCAGCTCACCCAGCTCGGCCAGGCCCTCAATGGTCGTGACCCGGCAGCCCTCCAGCTGCGCGGCAATCGTCAGACACGCGTGGACCGCCTGATCGTCCAGCAACACCGTGCACGCGCCACACTCGCCCTCCGCGCAGCCCTCCTTAACCCCGGTCAGATGCAAATCCTCACGCAGGATATCCAGCAAACGACGATCGGGTGACGTTTCAAGCACAATGGGTCTTTTATTAACAAAAAAGTGGAGCGTCATGAATCTCTCTCCTCCGCCAGATATTTTAAAATGCAGTCCGGGTCATAGGGCAACGTTCCCAATGCGCTCTCCAGCGCGTCATTGACCGCGCCACATACGGCGGGAGCCGCGGGGACATAGCTGATTTCACCAATGGATTTGGCCCCGAAAGGCCCCTCTTCCGAGCGCCCGTCTGACAAAAGCAGCACCCGGATATCGGGCAGGTCGGTGGCGAGGAACAAATGATACTTGGACAAGCTTTCGGTGCAGCGCCCGTCCTTGCCAATAGTCATCTTTTCGCGCAGAGCCGCCCCACAGCCCATCTGTGCCGCCCCCTGAATTTGCGCCGCGCACATGGCGGGATTGATGGGCTGTCCGATATCCTGAACGGCCAGATAATCCAGCACCTTCGTAAAGCCGGTCCATGTGTCCACCTCCACGTGCGCAAAATGCACGCCGGTAACACCGGGATTGGATGTGTTGTTAAACTGCGCCTGTGCGCAGACGTTGCGCTTCAGCTTCAGCATACTGGCCTGGGCCAACTGCTCAAGAGTAATGTTTACGCACTCATCGTCCCGGCAGCGAACTGCCCCGTTTTCCAAGCGCAGCGACCCCCTTGTCAGGGAAAACAGCTCCGCGGTGCGGTCAAGAATCTCATCCCGCAGCGCCGTCGCCGCGTCATAAGCCGTACGGCCCAGCACAAACGTGGTGCGGCTGGCAAAGCATCCGTAATCCACCGGGGTGACTGCGGTGTCTCCCTCAGCCAGATAGACGCTTGTATCCGGGATATCCAGCACCTCCGCAATAATCATACGCATGGCCGTCACCGTGCCGCAGCCGTGATCGTGGAGCGTCAAAGTGGCCTGAACCGTGCCGTCCTCATTGAGGCCGAGCCTTCCCTCTCCGTAATCGTTGAAACGGGGATAATAGGTGTTGCCGTGTCCGCCGCAGCCCACGCCCACGCCCCGACGATAACGGGGACTTGATTCGTTGAAAGCCCGGTCCGCCTGAACAAGCTCGTCCCAGCGAAAGGAAGTGCGGCCCTGCTCAAGCGCGTCCCGAACTCGGATGTTCTCCAGCGGAACGCCACTTTTCCGGTCAGCTTCCCCCGACAAAAGCACATTTTTGAGCCGCAGTTCAATCCGCTCAATCCCCAGCTGCCGGGCCGCCTCATCAAAGTTCCGCTCCATCATAATCGCTTCTTCCGCAGCGGACCAGCTGCGGAACGCGCCTGAAACCGGCGTGTTAGAGCTGATCACGCGGCCGCAAAACCGGAAATATGGAATTCGGTAGCAGCGAAAGGGCTTTCCCGACAGGGCCCGGATATAGTCCGCAGCATTTCCGATATATGCGCCCGCGTCCAAAAGCACATCCATGCTGAGGGAAATCAGCGTGCCGTCGGGCTTGAACTTGCTGCGGACCTCGCCCCGCATCGCGCCCCGGACAACGGAGCAGACCATGGCCTCCTCCCGACTGTATACCAGTTTGACCGGGCGGCCCAGCGTCTTAGCGATCAGCGCGGCGGCAGGCTCCAGAAACCATTCCTGCTTTGCGCCGAAGGAGCCGCCCATGGTGGTCTTGACGACACGCACCCGGTGGTAAGGCATCTCCAGGAAGTCCGCCAGCACCAAGCGAATCCCATGCACAGCCTGATTCGGGCTGTAAACCGTCAGCTGCTGCTGGTAGGGGTCGCAGTCTACCACGCAGGCGTGCGGCTCCATGGTGGCATGGTGCAGCCGGGGCATTTCGCTGACGGTCGTCACTTCGATCAGCCCGTCATCATCCGGCTGCGTTCCGATCTCGGTAAAAAACTCATCGCGGACGGGACGCTCTCCAGCAAGGCAATTCCGTCCGGAAAGCGTATCGTCAAACCCGATGGAAAAGGGCAACTCCTCATAGGTCACCTCCACCAGGCGCGCCGCCTTATCCGCCGTCTCCTGATCACAGGCGGCCACTGCGGCAACCCTGTCCCCTACAAACCGAACATAATCGGTAAACACCCGCTCTTCACCCGGCAGGTTCTGCGCAAAATTGGAACGATAGCGGTTATAGGTCCGCGCCGTTGTGTTGAAGCAGTGGAACACCCCGTAGACCCCCGGCACCCCAAGGGCCCTCTCCGTCCGGACCTCTTTGACGCAGCCATGGGGAATCGTGCTGTGAACCAGCGCAATATAAGCCATATTGGGCAGCGTCACATCCCCGGCGTACTTCACAAACCCCGCGGCTTTCCCCCGGGCGTCATGAATTGGTTTATCCTTACCGATCAATTTCAAGGCGATCCTCCTTATACGGGTGCTTCCGATGCGCGTCAAACCGTTTGACAACTATGTGTTGCCAGTATAGCACCGCTACGTTGAATCAGCGTTGAGTCGACCTGTTCAAACGTGCCCGGCGCATTTTTATTGTGCAGTTTTTATCACGCAGACGACATATTTCCAGCAGGATATACGATTTAATCAAAAAAGCGTTGAAATCTGTTGCATGCTTTTGATGCATGTGTTAAATTGTAGATTAAGATTTTATAAAGAATACAACCGCTCGCATCCTCCGGCGTCCCCATCTGTTTTGTGTATTGTGTACATTCACATTTTCCGCGCAAAGGGAGGGTAAACTGATGCCGACACTGACGGCAAAGCTGTTTGGAACTCCGTCCGTCTGTATAGACGGGCGGGAGATTACGTTGCCCTATAAAAAGGCGGATGCCCTGCTGTATTACCTGCTTGTGAAGCGCAAGGTATCCCGCAGTGAGCTGATTGGCCTGCTCTGGGCCGACACGGACATCTCCACCGCACAGAAAAATCTGCGCCACGCGATCTATTCGATCCGTAAAGCCCTGAATTGCGACCCCTTTGTATGGGGACAGCGGACCTTGCTTGCGTTCAATTCCCAGACCACTGTCTCCTGCGACGTTTTGGATTTTACGGAGCGGGGTGATCTGCTGGCATACCGCGGGGAGCTGCTGAAAGATTTCAGCATCCTGCGGGCCAACGCCTTTGACGAGTGGCTCAGCGACGAGCGGAATCTTCTTCAGTCTCAGTATTTGCAGCGTTTGCTGACTGCGGAAAAGGAGGCTTATTTCAGCGGTGATCTGGCGCAGGCGGAAAAATACGGTCAGGATTACGTAAGCGCTGATCCGCTGGAGGAAACAGCCGTCCTGACGCTGATGCAGGTCTACTCCGCCCAAAAGAAGTTTCGCAAAGCCATCGGCCTTTACCATGCGCTGTGTAAAAGTCTTTCGGAGGCGCTCAGCATTTCGCCGCTGAAGGAAACGACGGCGCTTTATTACAAGATCGTGGACGAATGGAATGCATCTACCTATAAGATTGACGACCAGAGCGACCAGCAGTTGTTTGGAAAAGACTCCGTGCTGCGTCGGCTGCTGATGCTTTGCAACGGCTCCCGGTCGGAGCGCAGGAAGCCGGGACTGCTGATTCAGGGAACGGCCGGCGCGGGCAAAACTTATCTGCTGGACTATGTACTGCGCCAATATGACTTTTCGGACTGGCTGGTGTGCCGTGTTTCCTGTTACCAGTCGGAAATGCGCACGGCGCTGGCCCCCTGGAATTCGGTGATGCTGGAATTGATGTCGGAAATCAAGCCGTGGAGCATCCAAATCCCGGAGATCTACATGAAGACGGCGACCTCTCTGTTTCCCTGCCTGTGTCTCGAATACTGGCAGGCTTACGCAACCACGGTGGGAGACTATCCGGCGGAGACGGATTATCACGTGGCGCAGGAGTGTACGCTGCTGATCTTCTCCATTATTGCAAAAAAGCTTCCGCTCCTGCTGGTATTTGAAGATATCCACTGGATGGACGCCAACAGCGCAGAGATGCTGCTGCTTTTTCTTCGGCGGCTTTGCAATCAGGACGCGACCGTCATCTGCACCAGCCGCGACGCCTGCCCTCCTCATATCCAGCGGATGCTGGAAACCGCGCAGATGGACAAGCTGATGGAAAGCTGCACCATGTACAACTTCAACTGGGAGGATACCAAAAATTTCGTCAACCACTATATCCCGGAGCGATCTACACCGGAACTGGTGGACGAAATCTATCAGATTACGGAGGGAAACGGCCTGCTGTTGGTGCAGCTGGTTAATTCCATGCAGGAGACGGCTGACTCGGGCTATATCCCCGGCGACCCCAGCAGTATCATCATCTCCCGCCTCGCCAACCTGACCGTGGACGAGTCCAAGGTGCTGGACGCCATCTCCGTTTTTCCCGACTGGGCCTCTTTCGATATTCTGACCTCAATTCTGACAAAGGACCCACTGGAGCTGATGTATCTTTGCAACCAGCTAAAGCAAAAGGCACTTCTGACCGAATTTACCAGAAATAATATGCTGGGCTATGCCTTTTCCCATGAGAAGATCAAGGGGATTCTGGCCCAGCAGCAGTCGGAGTCCTCTCGCCGCATTTTACACCTGCGTGTGGCCCAGTATCTGGAAACGCAAATCAACAACGACCAGCATGAGCCCTATGAACAGCTGATCCATCACTATACGGTAGGGGGAAACCGGTATAAGGCGTTTAAATACAAGGTCCTGTCCCTCGGCGCATTTGCGGGAATGTGCTATGAGCTGCTGCCGATCCTGACGTCGGACACAGAGTTTCCGGCCTTTGACGAAGAAGGCATCATGGGGTATTTTCAGGTTTTGGAGACTGAGCTTGCCAGCCTGCGGGCAATCGGGTTCACCACGGACACAAAGGAGCTGGACTGGCTGGAACGGAACCTGCTTTACACGGAAGGCCGCTACTGCATCCACAACGGAACCTACGACAGAGGCCTTGAGGTGCTGGAGCGCCTGCTGGAGCGCAGCGAGGCCGCCGAAGACCGGGAAATGTCCATCAAAGCACATATGCAATTTATTTACTATTCCATACAGACCTACAATTTTGACTTGATGAAGTCCCATTTGGAATTCGGTATGCGGTATCAGGAAATCATGGAGAACACCCCGTCGTGGGGCAGCTATCTGCGGCTGTCGGGTCTGTTGGAGCTGATGCGTGGAAATTACGGGGAATGCCGCAGGTGGATGGAGCAATCCATTGCGGCGTTTAAAACCCTGGATTCCACCCCGGCCGGAAAATACGACATCAATATCGCCGGCGCCTACAACTATATCGGCGAGAGCTACCGTCTGGAGCAGAATTATAAGGAGGCCTTCCGGTATTTTGATCAGGCTGTGATCTTTAACCGCGGACGCGGCTACTACCCCGGCGCCGCCATCTTCTATACGGATTACGGCGTCGCAGCATATCAAAGTGGCAAAAAGGCAGAATCCCGCCTGTTTTTTGAATATGCGGAGGAACTTTACCAGTCATTTCACGAATACAGCCAGTTTCCCATTGCCCTGTCCTATCTGGCTCTTTTTGATGCGGAAGAAGGCAGGTATGCCGAGGCTGCGGCCAGACTGAAAAAAGCGTTCGACCTCTGTAAAACCCTTGGTTCCCCTTGGTGGATGGGAATTACAATTTACAACAGCTGGAAGATTCGCAGTCTGCTGGAGGACGCGGGGCTGTCTATCCCCGAATTAGAGTCGTTTTGGCCGAAATCCAAGCAGGAGCACTGCGTATGGAGCCTCAAATACCTGCACCAGCTTGAGCCACGTATCGAAACGGCCGAAATGGAACGCACACTGCAAACCCTCTCCTGAGATGGACGGAACCTACAAAAAAATGCCGGGATGCGGATTCTCCGCATCCCGGCATCCGTTTTTTAGCGGACCGAAGATAGTTTATCAATTTGCTTTTCTCTCCGCCTCAGCAGCACACATGCCAAATGGTAAAATACAATTTTTCAAAGCGCCCTTAAATATTTTCCGTGCGTTGCAGAAGCGTTTCCGAGCAGATCAGCTCATAAGACAGACGGATATCTTCAAAAATGCTCCGATTGTCCACAAGCTCGGGAACTGTTTCCCGAATGGTATCATAAGCAATCTGTGTGTATTTCCCAAGGCGAATATCGCCCCGCAGATCCACAGCCTGTGCGGCGTAAAGCGCCTCCATCCCCACAAGGTATTTAAGGTTGTCCACGATTTGCAGTCCCTTGGAAACAGATAGGGGCAGATTGCTGGCGTGGTCCTCAATGCCGCCCTGCATGGGGTAAAAATCCACGGAGGAGGGATTGATCAGGCTGCGGTTTTCCGCGTCGATGGAGGAGTAGGTATTCTGAATTTCGTCATAGCCATGGGCACTGCCGTCACGGGGAGCCAGAAAGCGCGTCAGGTGGGTGAACTCCGGACAGCTCATTTTAATCATACGGTAATTGATCGTGCGGGACAGATGGCCCAGCGCGATGGAGAGCATCTCCACCCCCACGGCCAGAGACGTGGTCTCAAAGTTGGAGTTTACATACAGGCCGGACTGCGCGGGCACAATGCACGGATTATCAGAGGGGGAATTGATTTGGATATGCAGAATTTTTTTCACAAAATTCAGCGCGTCCACTACTGTTCCGGTGATGGTGAAGCCGCCCCTGAAAGAAAGCGGATCCTGAAGCGCCCGGTCGGGATGCGCCTCATGCAGATAGCTTCCCTCCAAATATTTGCGGCAGCGGGCCGCACACTCGATCTGCCCGGGCAGTCCCCGCAGCGCGTTGACATCCTCCCGCAGGGACTCGATATTCCCATTGAGGCCCTCGTAGTCCAGACAAAAGATCAGGTCCGACATTTTCACGAGATTTTCCACCTCGTGGACCATGACGGCGGCCATCCCCTCGCCCTGACAGTTGGAAAGGATGATGGTATGCGCATCCTTTAGCTGCATCCGGCACGGAGGAACCCCCTCCCGTTCCATAGCCTGCCAGGCCTTGATGATTTGCCCCTTATAGCTGACATCCCCGTCTCCCAAAAAGGCAAGCCCCATGTGGGAGATGGTGGTAATATCCGCTTCTCCAACCGCGCCGCGTCTGGGAATACGCGGCGTAATGCCGTGGTTTAGAAAATCGCGATAGATATTGGCCAGTTCGTCCGATGCACAGGACGCGCCGATCAGCATGTTGTTGAGGCGTATGGCCATCATAGCCCGCACCTCTACATCCGTGTTATAGGGCGGAACGCCCAAAGAATGACTGCGCAGAATCATGCGGTTCTGTGTTTCAAAAAAATCTTCATCAATATTCTGGTCCTTGTTCCAGCCCACCCCGCGGTTAAGCCCGTAGATGGGCTTCCCCTGGCGGGACAAATCCTGCATGAGCTGGCGGCCCTTTTTCAGGCGGTCGTATGCCTCGGGCGCAATTTCAACCCCGCGGCCCTGATAGGCCACCTCGTACAGTTCCTCCAGCGTCAAATTACTTCCGGTTAAAATCAGAGAATCCATGTCGCTGACACTCCTTTATCAGAATAGATTTATAGCTTCCCAATCCGCTCAAGGAGTTTTCCTGAGCAAATCAGCTCATAGGAGTTGTTCATATCATCGTAAACTCTGCGCAGTTCCGCCGTTTTGGGAATTGCCTCGCGGATGGCGTCATAGGCCGCCTGCGTGCACCTGCCCAGACGGATATCGCCCCGCAGATCCACCGCCTGCGCCGCGTACATAGCCTCAAGCCCCACCAGACGCCGGAGGTTGTCCGTCAGGCGCTGTGCCTTGGCGGCAGCCAAAGGAAGATTGCTGGCATGATCCTCAATCCCGCCCTCAATCTGAAAAAAGTCTACGGAAGATGGATTAACCAGCATTCGGTTCTCCGCATCCAGCGAGGAGAAGGCGTCCTGAACAATGGCGTATCCGTGGGAACTGCCGTCTCTGGGTGCGAGATAGCGGGTCAGATGGGTGAACTCCGGAGAACTCATTTTAATCATACGATAATTGACCGCCCTTGCCATGTGTCCAAGGGCAATGGTCAGCATTTCAACACCCACGGCCAGCGTGGTGGTTTCAAAATTAGAGTTGACGTACACCTCGTCCTTTCCCGGCATAACGCAGGGATTGTCTGAGGGGGAATTCATCTGAATCTGTAAATAGTCCTTCACATAATTCACGGCGTCCACGACTGTGCCGGTGATGGTAAACCCGCCCCGGAAAGTCAGAGGGTCCTGAAGCGCCCGGTCGGGATGTGGCTCGTGAAGGTAGCTTCCCTCCAGATATTTGCGGCATCGGGCCGCACACTCGATCTGCCCGGGCAGCCCCCGCAGTGCGTTGACGTCCGCCCGGAGAGACTCAATATTTCCGTTAAGTCCTTCGTAGTCCAGGCAGAAAATCAGATCGGACATTTTGACCAGATCCTCTACCTCGTGGACCAGAATTGCCGTCATGGCCTCGCCCTGACTGTTGGAAAGCATCATTGTATGTGCATCTTTCAGTCTGAGGCGATAGGGCGCAATACCCGCTGCCTCCATGGCCTTCCGCGCGGGCATAATCTCCCCCTGATAGCTCACCTCGCCCTGACCTGTAAACGCCAGCCCCATATGCGTAACGGTGACAATATCCGCCTCTCCCACGGAGCCGCGCTGGGGCACGCGGGGCATAATCCCATGATTTAAAAAATCGCGGTACATGTTTGCAAGCTCATCCGAGGCGCAGGATGCCCCAATCAGCATGTTGTTCAGGCGAATCGCCATCATGGCCCGCACCTCCGCGTCGGTGTTATACGGAGGAAAGCCCAGCGCGTGCGCACAGACGATCTTTTGGTTTTCAAACTCCAGTTCCGCCTCCAAAACTGTCTGGTCCTTGTTCCAGCCAACGCCCCGGTTCAGTCCATAGATGGGCTTGCCCTCGTGGGAAAGGCCCAGCATCACCCGGCGGCTATCCGCCAGCCGCCGATATGCCTGCGGCTCAATTTCCACCCTGCACCCATGATAGGCAATCGCATAAAGCGCTTCAAATGTGAGGTCGTGTCCATTCAAAATGACAGGGTCCATAAATCTGCCTCCTTATAATTGTCAGCATCGTCGCTTTCAGGCCCGGTTTTAACGCCGAACCACAGTTTACATCAGATTGTATGGGAAGAACCCAACCGCGTCAACCTCTGCCGCAAAGCCCTGATCAATACCGCAAAAATTCCTGTATGCACATTGCCGCGGCAGTTCTTTTAGTTCACGGAGGGTTCCCCGCCGCTCCGTGCCTCCAGTCGCTCAATGATCTGCCGTCCGGTATCAATTCGAATGCGGTCCCCGTTTCGGATTATCCGGTAAAAGGACTCCTCAACCCGGTCCACCATAGGCAGTTCCATAATGATGGCGCTGGATACCAGCACGGTGTCCGGTTCCCGGACGATGAAGCCAAGCGGGGCGGTATGCCGCTGCTCCAGCTTATAAAGCCCGTCCATCTGAACGACGGAACTGCCTTTCCCACCGGGGAAAATCAGGATTTTATTCTTTATGCTGATTCCCTCCAGCGCGTGTCCGCGCTCTGTGATGATTCCGGTGTCCGGGTCGGTATGATAAAAAAGAATCTGATCTGCGCAAAGGAGGGCTTCTCCCTCCACAACGCCGCCGGATATCTCGCGGCAGGAGAATTTCTGGCCCATCAGCAAATCCTCCCCTTTTTGGCCCACCGAATGCAGGTGGCCATATCCCGCACGGTCAGGCTGATCCCGGCAGTCTGCATATAATAGGCCCCCTTAGGCGAATCAGTCACGCCGCCCTTTCCCGCCAAATGACCCCAGCAGCACGGTTCATCCACGCAGGTGTCGGCAATGATCTCTGCTCCCAGCGTGCGCAGCTCGTCTTCCAGCCCCGCCTCCACCGCCGCCCGCTTCACCGTGGCAGAGGTGAGGATATAGATGGGCACACGGGACGGGGACCCGTCCAAGAGCTGCGCCACCGTCTGAATCTGGCGGTAGGTGTAGTGCGGGCAGCCCAGAACGCAGTAGTAAATGTCGCCTGTCCCACCGGGCGAGAATTCCTCAAGGACCTGTTCCAGATCGCTCTGCGTCAGAGTAACCTCCCGACGGGGAGGTTTCCCGCCAAACACGTCCGGAATGCGGCGTGACTCCGCCGTTACGCCGGGAATGTGGTACAGATCGTAATTACCGGAGACATTTAGTTCGGCGCCCAGAGCAATTAGCGACTCTGTGCCGATTTCTCCGGGCAGACCCACAAAGGCGGGAATTCCCTTTCCAATCCGCTTTCCCGCAAGACCCAGCACCGCATAGTCAAAATCCCCTCGGAGAGGGGGTTCCACAAGAACTGCAATATCGGCAAACCGATTTTCCGCCAGCAGCATCCCGTATTCCGGCACGAAGCCTGTCACTGCGGCGCACAGCGCGCTGGCCGCGCTCTCCCGGTTGGTTCGTGCCCCCAGAACCGCGTTGACATAGACGGTTGCATTGGTTTCCGAAAAGGCAACAATCTCGCCGTACTGCGGCACATTGTCGGCAAGGTAGGGTGTGCAGCTATACGTCAGGCGGGCGCCCAGGGACTGATAGATTTGATGGGTGCTCTGCATATTTTGGATGGCAGCAGGCGTCAGGCGGTCCTGAAAATATTCCAGAGAATAGCCGGGATTGACCGTGGGCGCCACGGCGCAGCGTGCGCCGGCAGCCAGAAGCTTTCCCGCAAACCACACGTCCGCCTCCTGTGCGCTGAGCGCCACATGGGCGCGGGCGACCGGGACCAGACGGGGCGCGTCGAAGCACTTGCCCACGCCAACCTGAATCCGCATGGCCATGGCCTTTCCCCCGCCCTGCGCTCCCGCAAGAATTTCCCGCTGCTCGGCGGTCAGCTCCATCACTTCTGCTCTACCTCCAGATTTCCGGCCTCTGTGTCATAGTCCGAATAGAAGCCCTGCCCGGACTTCATCCCCAAATGTCCGGCATCGATCAGCTCCTTGAGCTTAGCCGGGGGCTTGTCGCGCTCGTCACCACTGGCAGCATAATAAGAATTTTCTATGTTGTAGATCGTCTGCAATCCGATCAGGTCCATCAGCTTGAACGGGCCGATGTTGGTGTTCCACTCAATCATCCACCCCCGGTCAAATTCAGCCGGGTCGGTATATCCATTGGCCCAGAGATAGAGACATTCCCGCTTGACAGCCCGCCACACGCGGTTGATGGAATAGCCCTTAATTTCGCGCTCGGTCACCACCGGCTCAAAGCCCAGCGTGTGATAATGGGCCATCGCAGCCTGCTTGGTCTGTTCCGATGTGGAGGGGTTCCACATCATCTCCAGATAGTTGTTGCGGATAGGATCGTCGTGGTCCACAGAAAAGGTCATGGTCCTGCGCCAGTCGGACACATCCCTGTAAATATCGCTCATCAGCAGCGAGGAGGTATTGGAGTTGAGGCAGCAGTGGGGCGGACACACCTTGTCCAGCTGACGGAACACGTCCTGCTTTACCTCAATCTTCTCCGGCACGTTCTCCACTACCAGATCCGCGTTCTTACAGGCGGCCTCCAGTGTCGTGGCATAGGATATCCGTCCCCGGGCAGCGTCGGCCATCTCCTGTGTCAGGCGGCCCTGCCCGACAAAGTGCGCCAGCCATTTGTCAATTTTCCTGCGGCAGGTTGCAATGGACTCCTCCGACCGGCCATAGCCGGTCACGCGCTTTCCGTAAATCGCGTTGCGGAAAGCAATCATAGACCCCTGCGTGCCAATTCCAACAATGGTAACATTTTGAATGCGATCAATTTCAGACATGAATATACTCCTTAATCTAAAAAAATAAAACCTGAAAGGCGGTCTTAACAAGCTCTGCTCTACGATTCCAAGGTCATTATATAAGGAGAGCGTTGAAAACACGTTGATCATGCTTCGATTTCTCAACGGTAAACACAGCACCGCCGTTTCCGGCGGTGCTGTGTTTTAATGGTGTATGGGTTTTGCCTGACCCTCGCAGTTTGCGCTCCCGCGGGGTGCAAGGGTGATGGCACCCTTGGGGCAATTTGCGCTGCATATGGTGCAGCCCCAGCAGAGGTCCTGATGGAAAGAAACCTTTTTGTTCTCTCCCACAACAAACGCACCAAAATTGCAGATGCGGGCGCAGGCGCCGCAATTAACGCACGTCTCCTCATTCCAGAGCATCTCATAATTAGAACGGGGGTAAATCCCCTGCGCCCCCGCCTTTCGCGCCATTTGCAGCGGATAGCAGGATTGCCCGTCGCAGTTGCAGATGGCAAAATCCTCGCCATTTTGCATCAGTCCTTGGCGATTCCAGTCACGCGTCAGCTCTTTGGCAAACTCCAGCGTGAGTTTTTCGCCGTGTCCGCGATCCGCCGGCGTGTTATCCCCGCTGTCGAAATTGATGCACACGTTACGGGGCTTCTCTGTTACATCCATCATGCATTTGCAGTTGCAGGGAACCCGGTAAATGTTGCCGCGATGCTTTTCCATCAGCTCAAATGCCTCCGGCAGCGTCAAAAAGGTGCTGTTATGGACATAGGTTTCCTCTCCCCGGATTTTTGCCTGCACATCTTTGCCGAAAACATTGTAATAGAGTTCGAAATCCCATTCGTTCAGGCGGTCCTTTTTCTCTCTGGAAAATCGGGCGTACTCCTCGTACTCAAACTGCGCGAAATAGGGGTAGCGACCATAAAAGTTGGAAATTCGGTAGCAAAGGCCGCCGTCCTCGTCCCGGACCTTGTCCAACACAGAGCGGGAATAGGCGCTTTGAATCAAGCGCTCCGGATTTTCCGCGATTCCCGCATGGGCGATCTCCTTTTTCAGGTCTTCGCTGGGAATTATATGTTTTTCCATCAGCAGAATCAGGCTCATCTCCTGCTGGGACAGCATTTTCACCGCTTCCGCACTTAAATCCTCCGGTACTTCAAAAAGGGACAGGAGCCTTTTCTTTTCCTCTGCTGTCAGTGCCATATTTTCAACCGTTCCTTTCTGTCCGCGCCTGCATCCTTTTCAGAACCGCAGCCCGCCTGTCTCCCCCTCCACCGCCTGAATATAGCGACGGTCTATAATCTGCGCCGCCACGGCTTCCATATACGGCTCCAGCGCAGTATCCGCGTTCATTTCCGGGACTTGTGTGCGCAGCAGCCGGTAGACTGCGCCGGTGGCTTTTGAGCAGGCGGGGTCGTCATGGCAATCCAGCGCCTGTCCGTCGCAGATAAGCTCCGATGCGAGAATATACTTGGCCAGATGCATCGCGTCATAGGCCTTTTTTGCCGCGTTATAGCCCATGCTGATGTAATCTTCCTGATTGGCACAGGTGGTCAGATTGTCCACAACCGCAGGATGGGACAGGATGCGAAGCTCTCCCTGCAATCCGGCTGCGGCATATTGAATCATCATCAGTCCGTTGTTGAAATCAGCGTTTTTATTCAAAAATGCCGGCAGTTCGCTGACAAGGTGATTCAGCATCCGGTCAATGCGGCTGTTGCTCATCTTGCACAAATCAGTGATTGCGATGGTCAGCGCATCGCAGGCCAGGCCCACATAGCTTCCGTCGGCATTGCAGCCCATCAGGGCCACTGCATCCTCTCCCTCTTCAAAAATGAGCGGGTTATCCACCGAGGAATTCAGCTCTATGGCCATCGTTTCCAACCCGTCCTTCACGGTCTTTTTCACAGCCCCGTGAAGCTGGGGCATACAGCGAATGGACAGGGCATCCTGCACGCGATGCCCCTGAAAACGAGCGAGAATGGGGCTATCCCCCAGAATCGCGCGGATGTTGGCAGCGGTGTTGATCTGATCCGGATGGGGGCGGGCATCCATAATCCGCTGGTCCATAGCCATCAGGGTACCCTTGAGAACCTCCAGGGAAAACGAACCGGCGATATCTGCGGTGAGGCACAGTGTCTCTGCGTCGTACATTGCCAATGCCCCAAAGGCTGTGACGGAGGTGGTGCCGGAGAGCAGCGTCAGCCCCTCCTTGGACGAAAGTGTCACCGGTTCAAGCCCCGCCCGTTTCAGCGCCTCTCCTCCATCCAGCAACTCCCCCTGATACCACGCGCGCCCCTCGCCAATCAAGACCATTCCAATATGGCCTTCCAGCGTCAGATAGCCCACAGAGCCATGTCCCGGAACCCGAGGTGTAATGCCGGCATTGAGCATGTCTCGGAGCAAGGCCAGCGTCTCCAGCCGGATGCCGGCATGCCCGACGCCGAAGTGGGCCAGCATGACGGCCATCATGGCCCGGACGCACTCCTCCGGAATCGCCTCTCCCACGGCGCAGGTATGGGCATAGATATGATTGCGCTGGATGACGGTGCGGCCCTCCTCGGGTATAAACTTTTTCCAGTTGTCCCCCAGTCCGGTGGTCAGGCCGTAAATTGCCTTTTCCTCCCGGCCAAACCGATCCACATGGGCGCGGCAGCGGTTGACCCGCGTTTCGTACTCCTCAGAAAACGCGGCCTTTGCGTGAAAGCGCGCAATGCCCACAATGTCTTTCACGGTAATCCTGCCGTCAAATACAACAGCTTCCATCTGATTCTCCTTTCTGCTTACAGCGCCCGATCAACCTTGTTTCCATCCGCGGCAATGGGAAGATAGCGCACCCGCTCTCCCATTTTCACCTCGCCGTAAAAGGCGATATAATAGGGCCGGTAAATGGAGCGTATGGAATTCAGCTCCGCGGTGGCGACCCTGCCGATTTGACGGCGGACCATCCTCAGCGCGGGCCGCTTTGCCGCGGCAAAGATTTTTTCATCCGAATATTCCGTTTTTTGCAGGGCATTTTCGTCCTTCACGTCGATTTCACAGGTCTTCAGCGCGTCCTCCGCATAGCTGGCCGTACAGCGCGTCCCCTCCACGATCATCCGAATTTTTTGAACAGCGGGACCGGAAGCGGCACCCTTTCCAAGCCAGCGCATCAAAGGAGCGGGCTGATAATGAAGGTCCAAAATGACCTCCCTGCTCTCCAGATACATCAGCTTGAGCGTAATATCTTTTCCGCCGTACAGTGCTTTTCCGATGACGTTGCCGCCGCCGCGGGCAACTCGCAGTGCTTCGGCCTCGCTCATGGTTTTTGGCGTGGCTGTAATTTTCATCATTCCAATTTCCTTTCGCGAAAAAGTGAATAGAATTCCGGCGTGCATGCGGATGCCTTTGATATTGTATACAGTCGGGATTGCCCGGAAAGGTAAATCCAAGCGGATTTACCTTTCCGGGTTTTCCATAGATCGTGCGGTGGTCCGAATTATTTTAACTGAGTCTCCCGGCTATGGTGCCCCTTGCCAAAGGAAAACACCTCAAACAGGTATCGGCCAAAGATCAGCGTCGTCATGGTAGCCGCAACAATGGGGGCCATCCATCCAATGATCCAATCCACACGGTTCAGGATTCCATAAGTATAGACACAGGCCAGTCCGGCATACAGAAGGCACAGCGCACCGTCCACGCCAAACCACTCGACCTTCGTCTCTTTCTTGTATTCCTCCATACTGATGGCGCTGGTATCAATGGCCGTCCCCATATTGGCTCCGCCGGAAACGGCAAACCCGTGGTTGAGCTCTCTTCCAAAACGGTTTCCAATGAGAAACGCCACAAAGGACAGCGGCAGCGCCACAAGGCTTGCGTCGATGGGCCCGCCCAGCGCGGCGATGGAAATGGGCTTATACGAAAACCAGATCCATGCGCCTCCACCGGCAAACATGCTGGCCAGGCCCGCCATATTGGTCTTTTTGCCCTCATACATAATGGCCGCGATGACAGGGACAAACAGGACAGACATACTCAGGCTGGTGACAAAGATCATCGCGTCATAGACCAGCGCAAACCGGAACGCAACTGCAAGTCCGATCACACCAAAGCCCACACAGGCGATGCGGGCGATCAGAATCGACTGCCGGTCGTTCAGCGGCTTTTTGCACAGCGGGCTGACAATATCGTTTGCGAGAATCTCGCCGCCAATGAGATAATAGGTGTCGACCGTGGAGATGATAGCGCCCATCATACCGAAGATAAACAGGCCGCGAAGCACCACCGGCAGACCGCTGAGCACAAGGGTGATGTAAGCCACCTCGGGCTGAACCGTCAGGAGGGGGTCCTGTGCGCGGATTACGATGGCCGTAAACATTAGGCAGGCATCCATGCTCATCCAAATGGAGAAGCAGGTCAGCATGGCCCGCTTGCCGGTTTTGGGCCCGTTGGAGGCCGTGAACCGCTGATAAAAAGCGGGGTCCTTGTAGACATTGATGCACACCAGTATCAGCATAATAGCCTTTCCCGGAGCGATTCCGCCCAGAGGCGTCATCAGGCCGGGATCAACCGCGTTGAGAATGCCCTCTACTCCCGCGAAGCCGCCCATACTGAAAAACGCTTGCGGAAAGACCAGAGATACCGACATAATCATAAAGAAGAAAAAGATCATATCGGTGATGGCAACCCCCATCAGGCCGCCGACGCAGGTGAGAAGAATGGAGATGGCAATGACGATGGCTGCCACCACAAACTTGTTGGCGCCCCACGCCGCAATCCCGACATAGCCGGTGGCGGCAATTTCAGAGATGGACAGGCAGCTGACAATCAGTACAATGGCTCCGATGAAGGAGGCGATGCGTCCGTAAAAGCGATTCAGCAGTTCGGTCATGGTGGAGTTGACCTTCACGGAAATTTTCGGCGCCATCCACAGCGCCAGGGGGAAACGGACAAGATGTGCGCCGATGGACCAGATAAAGAATGCCGCCAGACCCATTGTGGTGGCGTAGCCCACAGTGCCGATGGTCCCGTTGCCGCCGTACCAGGAAGCCGCAATCGTGCCCACAGCCAGCGACCAGGGCAAAGATTTGTTTGCATGGTAAAAGCTTTCCATGTCCTTGCTCTTTCTGCCCATGATATGGCTGATGGCAAAGACTCCAACGACGCAAAGAATAATCGTAATATTGTCGAGTGTTGTTAACATAGTTCCCTCCTACTTTTTTGGAGCGTCCTTTGAAATGACGCGCGCAGATTTTTCATACATCCTTTCCTTATTCGTTATACAGCGATGCAGCCCTGATCTCCGGTCCGTCCTTCCCCCACCGCCTCCGTCACACACGGGGCAAACCCTTTTTCACGCCGCAGAAAAACAGCGTGGGACCACTGCACCGCTTTAGTTGAGTGACAGTATAGTCATAAAACGTGGAAAAAGCGTTGAACCAATTAGTTAAATATATTTTCTTTAAAACACGCAGCATTTCTTATATCATCCGCATTTTGCAACTTAATGACAATTCAACGATTATTGGACTGTTTTATGTTAAACTTGATTCAACATTCGTCGGCCTGCGCCGCATGACAGCCGCGCGGCCGTCAATTACCGCTTTGGGAGGAATTCGCATGTGTGACACGTTGATGCTGAATGGGGTAAATCTTACGCTTGAGGATCTTTACGACGTCGTATACCGGAGAAGGCGCGTTGAAATTGACCCCGAGGTAGTTCCCAGACTCCATTCATCCCGTCAGGTGCTTTTTGATCTGGCCGCCAAGGGGGCCCCTGTCTATGGACTGAATCACGGCGTGGGCTGGAACAAGGACCGCGAGTTCAGCTCGGAATTTTTTGAACAGTATAACCGAAATCTGATCAACAGTCACTCTTTGGGTATTGCGCCGTATTGCAGCGTTGAAGAGGTTCGGGCGATGCTGTGCATCCGCCTCAATACGGCCCTATGCTGTCGGACCGGAATCTCGCCCGATATTCTGACCATGTATCAGGAATTCCTGAACCGGGGAATTCATCCCCGCGTCCTGCGCCGCGGCGCCGTGGGGGAGGGCGACGTGAGTACGCTGCCGCTGATTGGCCAAACGCTGATTGGTATGGGCGAGGCAGAGTATCACGGAAAGGTCGTTCCGTCTATTGAGGCGCTGACGGCGGAGGGACTGAAACCTGCCGTGCTGGGGCCCAAGGACGGGCTTTCCGTGGCGTCGTCCAACGCGCAGGGCGAATCCCTGGTGACGGTATTGGTCAAGGAGACGGAAGAGCTTTTAAGATTGGGCAACGCCGTTTACTGCATGAGCCTGGAAGGTCTGAACGGCGGCCTTCAGCCCCTCGGGAAACGGGTCAACGAGCTGCGGGGGCTGGAAGGACAAATCCGCTGCGCCGCGGATTGCCGGCGATATCTTGATGGGAGCTATCTCGCCCAGCCCGACCCGAAGCGGGCCTTGCAGGACCCGCTGAGCTTCCGCTGCGGCGCGGCGGTTCATGGGGCGGTTTATGACACTCTGGAGTTTGTAAAAAAATATCTGCTGATTCAGATCAACCACACTGACGACAACCCCTGCATCCTGACCGAGGAACAGACGATTTGCGTCAGCCCTAATTTTGAAACCACCACATTGGCCTTGGGCGTGGACATGCTGGCCGCCGCGCTCTGCCATATGTCCCGCAATATTGTTAACCGCCTGCTGAAAATTGTGGACCCGGTGTTTACGGGCCTTCCCCGGTTCCTGACACCACATGAGGTCAAAACCATCGGCTATTCTACGATTCAAAAGAGCTTTGCCGCGTTGGACGCGGAAAACCGCTGGCTGTCCAACACCTGCTCAACGGACTTTACGCCCTTTGCAGGGGGAATAGAGGACCATGCCAGCAATCTGCCGCTGGCCGCCATGCGCACGCTGCGCATTGTGGACAACCTGCGGTACCTGCTGGGGATGGAGGCTATGCATGCCGCGCAGGCCACGGATATGCGCGGCGGCGTGGACCTTGGGAAGGTTTCCGGCGCGGTAAAAGCCCGGTTTCGTGAGACGATTCCATATCTGAGTGAAGACCGGAATCTAAGTCTGGACATTGCCGCGGCCTACGAATGCATTCGCAGCGGAGCGCTTCTTATGGCGCTGGATGCCGCCGATTCAGAATAAATACGGCGCGGAAAGTGAGAAAACGTCATGACCATCACGGTTCGGCTCAATCATGAACTGCGCACATTCAACACCGACGCACAGGAGACGCTGCTGCACCTGATTCGGGAAAAGGCAAGGCTGACCGGAACCAAGTGCGGATGCGACCTGGGCGAATGCGGGGCCTGCACGGTAATTCTGGACGGAAGAGCAGTCAATTCCTGCTGCGTGCTTGCCGAACAGGTAAACGGCCGCGAGGTGGAAACCATTGAGGGAATCGGAACACTTGAACATCCCCACCCCCTCCAGCAGGCATTTATGGACGCAGGGGCCATCCAGTGCGGTTTCTGCACACCCGGAATGATTCTTTCCGCAAAGGCCCTGCTGGACCACACACCGCACCCCAGTCGGGCAGACATCCAAAAGGCGATGTCCGGCAACCTGTGCCGCTGCACCGGCTACACCAAAATCATTGAGGCGGTGGAGCTGGCGGCAGAGCGCATGGAAAAGGAGCGTGGGTAAGGTGGGGAAACCGTTTCAGGTGTTGAATCACGCTATCCCCCGTTTGGAGTCGATGGAAAAGGCCACTGGGAAAATCGCCTATACCGCAGACCTCGATGCCCACGGTGCGGCGGCGGCGATTGTACTGCGCAGCCCCCATTCCTGCGCCCGGGTTCTTCAAATTGACTGCTCCGAGGCGGAAAAGGTTCCGGGATTTTTGGGCTGTCTTCTTCCTTGCGAGGTTCCGGATATTTTATATAATCCGTCCGGCAATCCGCCGGCAGAGCTGCTGCTGGCAGACGCCCGGATTCTGACGGAAAATCCCCGGTACATCGGCGATCGAATCGTCTGCGTGGCGGCGGAAACCGACGAGGCCTGCCGTATGGCGGCGCAAAAGGTAAAAATCAGATACGAGGTGCACGCTCCCCTGCTCACCCTGAAGGACGCAATGGCAGAAGGAGCAAGGCCGATTCAGCCGCATCTTTCCGCAAGCAACATTGTCAAACGGAGAAATGTCTCTCAGGGCAGTCCGGACCAAAAGGGAGAGGTCCTTTTGTCCGGCCACTTTTCAACACCCTCCATGCAGCATGTGCCCATTGAGCCAACCTGCTGTATCTGTGATTTCAGCGACGGAAAAAATCTGACGGTATACAGCAACTCTCAAACTGTTTTTCAGGAAAGAAGAATCGTGTCCGAGCTTCTCGGGCTGAAAGAAAACGACGTGCGGTTTATCAAGCCCGCTGTGGGCGGCGGCTTCGGCGCCCGCCAGCAGCTTCATTCCCAGCCGGTGATCGCCCTGATGTCGAAAAAACTGGGCCGCCCAGTCCGTCTGGTCTATACCCGGGAGGAGGAATTTACCGCCACGGCTGTACGGCTGGGAACCGAAATCGACATTGAAGTCGGCGCAAACAGGGACGGCGTCTTACAGTACCTCAGCGCCTACTATCTTGCCAACATTGGCCCCTACACCATCCACGGGCCCACCATTGTGGCCGGTGCGAGCCGCAAAATTCAATACCGGATTCCCAACTACTTTTTCGATGGATACAGCATCTTGACAAATGATATCTGCGGCGGCGCTTTTCGGGGCTATGGCAATACGCAGCTGACCTTTGGACGAGAAATCATGCTGGACCGAATGGCACAAAAGCTTGGCATGGACCCACTGGAATTTCGTCTGAAAAATCACGTAAAGGTGGGCGAGCACTTTCCCTGTGTGGATGCGCCGGTCACAAGCTGCGCCATTGAAGAATGCGCCCGCAGGGCTATGGAAATCCGGACGCGCATCGATGTGGAGGAACATCTCACCTTTGACGAAGAAGTCCGACAGGCGTGGGGCGTTGCCTTTGCCTGCCATGGCTCTGGCCCTTCCTCCAGAGAGGGCCTGAGCTCCGCCATCGTCATGCTGAACGACGACGGCACCGCGCGAATTTTAGTGGGCTCCGCCGACATCGGCCAGGGCAGCGAAACCATGCTTAGCCAGATTGCCGCCGAGACATTGGGACTTTCCCTGAGCGATGTGCGTATCAAGGCGGCGGACACACTGCTCACGCCCTACGACACCGGAACCTTTGCCAGCAGCCAGACCTTTGTCTGCGGAAACGCGGTTGCTCTCGCCTGCCGCGACGCCCGGGCGAAGCTCCTGAAGCAGCTGATGGAAACGGTCCCGGAAGCAGTGGTCACGGAGGAGGACGACGGGTTTCTCATTTCCTCCGGGGATAAACGGGAACATCTCAGTGTTCAGCAGGCCGTGCGGCGGGTCGCCTTCCACCAGCACGGCGGCGTGATCATCGGCTGCGGCTCCTATAAGGCCCAGGCCAGCCCCAGCCCCTTCGTCGTCTGCATGGCAAAGGTGGAATACCGCCCAAAGCTGAACACCGTTCGGCTTCTGCACATTATCGAGGCGGCAGACGTGGGCACGCCCATCAACCGCCTTTCGGTAGAGGGGCAGTTGGAGGGCGGAATCGCCCAAGGTGTGGGCTACGCCCTTTTCGAGCGCATGGAGCGCAATCCCCGGGCACAGAAAACCGTATCCACGGATCTTCTCCACTACCGCGTCCCGCAGGCGGCGGATATGCCCAAAACTCATGTCGTGATTGCGGACAGCTATGAGCCCACCGGTCCACATGGGGCCAAAAGCGTGGGAGAAGTGGCCACCGTTCCCGTTGCGCCGGCGATTGTCAATGCCGTAAACAGGGCAGCCGGGACAGAGATCGGCACTCTGCCGCTGTGCGACCGGTTTGTAATCCTGCCCCACAGCGCGGAAAGGGGGCCTCTGTCATGAATCACTTTCCCTCATCGCTCTCACAGGCCACGGAATATCGGGATGCCATCTTTGCGGGCGGCTGCACCGATCTGATGCCGCTCTTTAAAAATCAGGTGCGGGACCACCGGAATCTCGTCTTCCTTACTCAGATTCCGGAGCTGCGGGAGATACGCCGGGAGGGCCCCGGCGTCAGTATCGGCGCTTCGGCAATCCTGGCGGACGTAGCGGAATCAGAGCTGATTCTGAATCATTTTCCCGCTCTCGCCCAGGCGGCAAACGCCGTGGCCTCTCCGCAGATTCGGAACATCGCAACCATGGGCGGCAACATCATGCAGGACCGGCGCTGCATCTATTTCAACCAGAGCGCCGGATGGCGCAGCTCGCTTCCGCCGTGCTTTAAAACCGGGGGCGATGTCTGCCATCAGATTCCAAACTCCCCCGTGTGCAGGGCGCTCTATTATTCCGACGTGGCCACCGCGCTGCTGGTCTATGATGCGCAGGCTGAATATTGGGAAAAAGGCGCACTGCACTGCGCGCCTCTTAGAGAACTGATTCATCGCCACTGCGAGGCCAACGGCACCGCCTGTCGCAACCGCCTGAATATCCTGGTTACACGGTTTTTCATGGATAGTCCACCCAAGGGAGAGCGCAGCGGCTTTTACAAATACGCGATGCGTACCAGCATTGACTTTCCACTCATCAACTTTGCACTTCGCTGCGGCAGAAGCCGATCGGCAAAACTGGTGAGCGGCGCGGCAGCGCCAGAGCCTTTAATTCTGGAGCACACCGCCGCCCTGCTGGACCATGGTGCGGCAGATGATGATATTCTCGCCGCCTGTCAGGCGGAACTGAAAACGCTGGCAATGCCTATCAGGGAAGCCTGCATTTCCCCGGCGCGCAAGCGTGACCTTTATTTACAGGTTTTCTCTCTGCTGTCCCTGCGGGAAGATTGTCCGAAGAGTACGGAACTATGAATTTCCCCGCACTTTTCGTAAAAACGACAGCCGTGCCGCAGCTTATAAAAGTCCGGCAAACGCTGGTCCTTCTGACGTTAACCCAAAACCGACAGGGCATGGGCGCAAAACATATCAAATAAACTGGGGAGGAAAAATTATGGCATGTTTTCTGGTACCGGCCACAGAAGCGATCGTGGTGACCATCGTTACAAAGGCCGTCAAGGCGAAAGAAAAGAAACCCGCTGCGTTAAAGGTCGTCACCGGCGACGGCGGCTTTGAAATACTGGAGAAGCTTCCTTTTTCCCGCAAGCTGAAATGGCTGACAAACATGCTCTGGGGCGGCGCAGCTCTATTGACTTTTGAGCATGTTTGGCACGGAGAGGTGGTGCCATGGTTCCCGTTCCTGACAGCAGCAGGCAATCCGTCAGATGCCGCCGCCATGTTGCATGAAATGTCGACGGTCGGCGTCGGCATGGCACTGCTGGTGACGGTTGTCTGGGGCTGTATGCTCTTAGCCGCAAACATGATTGAGAAGCGAGCACTAACAAATTCGATGCGCCGGCTGCCGGACACCAAGGAGGGGTAACGTGACACTGCTGATCACTGTTTTTGCTGCGCTTACATGCACTATTCTCTGGTATAAAAATGCCCCGAAAAGCACAATGAAAATCGGCATCCTCTGTTGGATGTATTGGGGCGCTTCTATCATGTGGTTCGTGGATGCGATTTTTGAGTATGTGGAATTAAAAGCAGCGTACTTTACTCCCGCTCCCGCCGATATGCTCAATGATCTCAACTTGGGGCTTTCCGTTGTTGCCTTGGGCTTGACCATCTGGCTTGTGATCCTGCTGGTAAAAGACCCCAATGGCGTTGTAAAAGCCGCCTTATTTCAGAAAAAGAAATAAGCTTATATGAAAACGAGGGTCTTGAATTTTCATTCAAGACCCTCGTCAGGCTCTATAAACACCGGGACAATTATTTAAAAAGGAAGGAACCCGCTTTGGAATATGCAGCAGAAGTCCCTAAACTGGAACTTCTGTGGGAAAGCCCCTGCACCAGTACCATCGCATCAGTAAGCAGGCTGTACTCACCAATCCGCTCCGAGCGGAGACGCCCTTCTTTCTGTATCTTGGGCAAAAGAAAGGGCGACTACTACGTGTGTGATCGCTCTTAACGATTAAGCCAAGCATCTGCCAAATTTATTTTTTCCGGGCTTGCATCATTCTCATCACAAGTAATTCAGATCTTTCGCCAAAGAGATTAGTTGATCGAAAGTCGGTTTCACTTACTTCCGCACTGGCCGGATATACTTAAAAAACCGTTCCGGATCGTGATACATATAAATGATTCTGCCGGGAGTTGTATCAAAGGAATACCCTGTGTCTGAAAAGTCAAAAGTAGACATAGCCGTTTCTATCTTTTCCTCCACACTGCGATTTTCCTGTTCATAATCGAATGGTCCGTGTTCAAAGACAAGATACTCGGCCTCGGGAATATCAATCATCAGCATTTGCGGTGGTACTTCGCCCTGATAATCAGCAGGAAGCCGCACACCATAGCATTCTGTGCGCAGAAAGCCCCAATCACAAAGCCTGCCCTCCGGGTCATTGATATACGCCATAATCTGCCCGCTGCCGCTGTTCACTTCGCTCCCGCCATCGTCATCCAGTTTCCCCTTGATACTGTCCAGCAAGCCGCAAATGGTTTCGCAGTCCTGCCCCGGAATCAAACTTTGCTTTTGCCAAAAATCCCAATATCCGTTACTCTCATAGTTTTTAATATGCAAAAACTTGTGCGCGGGAATGGTTACGAAATAAATTTTAAGCTCATTCGTAGATTTCATCATGCCAATCTCTCCAAATCCAAAAAAGTAGCGGTCGAAAGGGTTGATTTTTGTACGAAGAACCACAGGCTCAGGCTTTTCCCGGTATTTACTTGGTGTGACACCATAGGCTCCCTTAAACGCTCTTGTAAAAGCCTCGTGGGAGGAAAACCCATAATCAAAAGCAATATCCAAAAGGCTTCTTTTACTATCCCGAACCTCTTTTAGCGCAAAGGCCAGCTTTCTAAGCCGTAGATAGTCCCGAAACTGCATACCCGATATTTTCTTGAATTTTCTGGTCGTATGAAATTCGGAATAACCTAATTTGCGGGAAAGAAACCGTAATGTTAATGCTTCATCATGATAATGCCTGATACACTCGTCTATTTCATCCACGATGATTTGAATCTGCTTGTGCCACTCGTACATTCGTCTGTTCACCTCGTTTCAACCGCCCTGCATTTACTATAAAGGAATAGAGCGATTGCGGCTTGATTTTACTTGCTCTGATTCAATTTTCCGTTTATTTCAATTATAATTCAGATTTTTTTATCATGATATGGAATACAGGTTCCAACATCTACCCACGTATTATATTTATACAATGGGTGTTCCCTCTTTAATTAGTCCGAGCAAGTTTATTGGGCGCCCGCTTGATTCGCAGCAGTTTCTCCATGTCAGAAAACAATGAAGTATCTGTCAGTTCAAACATGACCCACTTTCCGTCATGGTAAGTGGTGGCTTCGTCATAAGTACGTTGTGTCTCGGACGATAACTCACTGCGAATCGCTTCCACCTTTTCTCGCTCCGCCTTGCCGAAAATAATCATAAAACCAAATACTTTTTCTTTTGCGTACAAGGCGCACAGCGTTTTACCTCCCCCGCGGTATTTATACTCGTATGTCCATTTCTTTCCACCGCTGTTCCAAAGGCAATCCATATCGTATTTTGATTCAATGAACTCAGCCAGCTTCCGCCACACTTCAAATAATGGCTGTCCAATTAACGCAATCATTTCTTCATTGGTTGGTATTTGTTCAAGCATAGCAGCCCCTCCATATATTAAAGATGTCTTCTGTTTTCAAACTTATCCATATTTTCCACTGCCAATCCACGCACAATATAGCCAGCTTTCACCACTTCATAATCCGGTCTGGACGTGAGTCTGCCATTTCATAATTAGGAGTCTGATGCTGTATCACAATACGGTTTTCACCCATATCCAAAGCGGCGGAATTAGTCCTCATATAGTTCACCACTATTTTCTTTGTTCAGCGTGCCAGACAGTTCAATCATCAAAAATTTTGTCAAATCACCCACTACAGGTCGATGCTTTGTTCCTTTGGGGACAATTACAAATTCGCCCGCATTTACTTTCATGTTCTTCTCTTCGGTTTCCAGATAAAAGCTGCCTTCAATGACGTAGAATAATTCATCCGAATGCTCGTGCACATGAAAGTCTAACGTACGGTTTTCCACTTGTACAACACTGAGAACATGCTCATTTAAAAGCCCTATTTTGTTGTAGACATATAGCTCTGAACTTTTATTGACTTCGTCCAACAAATTAATTACCTGCATAAATGTACCTTCCTGTCCTGTTGTTTATAATTTGAAATTTAAGTTTCTAAATCCATCAGATAGTTCTTGACCCCCAGCCAAAAGAATCCCACCTTTAAATCTTGAATATGCACCTGCACGTTCTGCGGAGGCAGCTGTGCGATATCTTGCAAGCAGTACCCCTCTTTTATGACAACGAATTTACAGGTTCCCGGATGCAGCGCCTTGCTTGGACAGCCATAAATGCATTTCAGGCAGAAATGGCAGCCATCACCAAAGGCTGGCTTTCTGTTCGTCATTGTGATATTACCAGCAGGGCAGTGATCTGCACACCAACCGCATTCGGTGCAGTGTTCCATCACCTTAATTCGCTTACCCCAATAATGTCCGCCTGATGTTTCCAGCTTTCCTATCGCCGAGAAGATTCTATCAATCCATAAGGGCTTTGCTTTTCTACAGATCCCGGACAGCAGTTCTCTTGTGATTTGATCGACCACGATGGGTAACGCCTGCATTAAAAGATAGGGTAACGGACTTGGGGCAGGGGCTACCCAATTGGAAGGCATGACAATCATTCTCTCATATACAACGTGGTAGCCTTTCTTAGTTAAGCGCTTGATACTTCCGAGCCGGCAGGCTGTGTTGGGGCAAATCTCACCCGCCCCAGAAACAGAGATAACCGCTGCGGAGACTTGTTCCACAGTGTCCAATCCATCTATCCACCTGTAAACTGCCTCTGGTGCGTTGAACGCATGAACTGGGAACAGCAAGAGCAGCAGGGCGCAGTTGCTTTGGTCTTTTCTGATTATGTGGGTGATTTTTTCAATCGTGCATGTACAGCCTGCCGTTTCCAGATGGCTTTGAAAGCTCTTTGCCGCCAGTTCAGTACCTCCCGTGCCGGAATAACAAGCAATCTTTACGGTGGAATAAATGTTGTTGATCATGCGTGCACCTTATCCCTTTGAAGCCACTGCCTGAGCCAGCCGGTCGACATGCTCCAGTAAAATCCAATCCTTATTTTTAGGAGAAGTGAACGGCGGAATGCCGCCAAACGATTCTATGCATAGGCAACTGTCAGCCAGCTCTTTGGGTATATTTTTCTGCACGGCCTTTTGAAACGCACCGGGATACGAATGGCATAAGTAAATCGCCGTTTTCTTAGAGCGCAGTGTCTGCCCATTTTTCTCTATAAAGCTTTTCATAGCCCTATCCATTCTTCTTTTGTTCCGTGACTGTCAAATTGTTTATCAGGTTCTCTATAAAGCGGCTTCGCTGTTCTTCATTTGACACATCTATGCCGCTGTACATATAAAACGCATCTCTATTTAGGCCGGTTACTTGAATGGGATAGAGTATTTGCAAAGCCAGTATGCGTAACTCCATATCATCTTTTTTGTCTCCGAAAATCTGCTTTAGCAGGGGAATGAGATGCAAGGGTGTCTGCATATTTCCATTCATCATGTCGCTGGATACAATGAAGCGCATCAGCTTTTCTTTTTGATCTGACAGGGCATAAAGCTCCTTCAGCATTGTCTTTAATTTTTGGATGGGTGATAAATCTGCATAACTATGGGAATCAGAAAAATCCAAAATTATTTTCGCCATTGTATCACCAATGGCAATGGAAAGCAGATTGTCTTTGCTCTTAAAATGATAATTGATAAGGCCAATTCCTACATTGGCACGTTCTGCAATTTGGCGAACCGTGATCTTTTCCACATCATCCGTTTCCTCCAGCAGGGCTTTTGCTGTATCAATCATCAGCTGCTGTGTTGCTTGTTCTTTGGAATTCATATCAATATCATCCTAACTGAAGTATAATTGAACGCGTTCAGTATAATTGGTTTTTATCAAGACGTCAATCCGGCAGATCGCTTTGCTTCAAAAAATGATTTCAGTAAACCTGCCGATTTACTTTTGAGCAGGGGCTTATATCTTGCAAAGAGTTCCTCATGATGATTTTTCTAAAACAACTGCAATTGTGGGGCTGTTTTCCGTATAAGACTTTCCTGTAACATCGCTGAACACTTCAAATTTCCCAAACCCGGCTTCACTTGCCTCTTTCAGTAGGATTTCTAAAGTAAAGCAGCAATTCCATATGCAGTATTCCCTGATCCCACTGTTGGTGATTACAGCAGTTTGTTCTAGTGTCACGTTGTCGGGATACTTGTACTGTGCTTTTAATGAAAGATATTTTTCTGCACTCCAGAACCCGCCATGTTCATGAACATTCCAAGTTTTTATTTCTTCAAAATCGTTGTACTTCACCATAGAAAATACATCTAATACAAGCTTTCCGCCGATTTTCAGAGTCTGATATATTTTCCGTAAAATGATCGCCCTGTTTTTGGTCGACAGAGCACCGTAATCGCAGTAAATAAACGTTGCTAAATCAAACATATTGCTGTAATTCATTTTCAGGTAGTCCTGATAAATATAAGTGATATCTAAATCTTGTCTATCCGCAGAATCCTTAGCATACTCGATTGACCGCCTTGAAAAATCAAGCCCCGTTACTGTGTAACCCATCTTGCAAAACCGTTCAGCGTATAGCCCAGGCCCACAGCCAATATCCAACAATCGGGGATGGTTAGAAAACGGTATGGTTTCCGCTATCCATTTTACGGACCGGTCAATAAAGCATAGCTTTCGGCTTGCACCGTCAAAATCCGGGTTAAGGTGGGCAGCGAGCATCTGCTTTGAAATATGTTTATCATTCCAGAAATTCACCTCACTTTGCTGATAGAGCGCAGGGCGCTCCAAACACATAAAAATATTGTTGTACGTAAAACCACTCCTTTAAATTAGTCAAAATAAAAAAGCCGTAGATTTTACTCTACGGCTAATCTCCTTTAGGTGAAGATAAGTTTAAGAGTAACATAAAATCAAATAGCAGGCACAAAAACAAAACCGCTAAACGGTTGCGCTTTACCTGTTGAATTGATTTTATTTACTCTTCTCCAGTCGTATCTACACCACCGATTATGTGGTATCCGACACGCCGGACATGCATCACCTTTTCATTAAATTATGTTTTATTATAGATGATATTATTTCCCATGTCAACGGACATACCATTGCGTCTTGGACGCGGCGCAGGATACTGTTAATTACCTGTATAACAATATCTCAAAAATAACTCCGTATGAGATGGGCATACATATCTCAGTATGAATGGCGAAATGCCCCACGGCCTGATTCACGCTGCCTTGTGCCACTATTATTTTTTTTGCATAAAATAATAAAAATGTATTCTGGCTTGAAAGGAGTACCATATGAAACGCTGTATTCCGCTGGAACTGCCCGCTGTTCAAGTTGCTAACGAAAGCGCCATACCGCCCCTGATCTTTCAAATCCCCCCGGAGGAAGGGCGCGAGCGTCTAAATCATGCTCAGGATTCTCCAGTATTCAAGTGCCCCGCTTCTGTTTCCACTATACAGATAGAAACTGGTAAGTACGGACTTGTGACGGTTAACTGCGTTCGACCCGAAAAGATTGTCGGTGTGCCGACAGTAATCTATTATCTGCACGGTGCGGGGTGGGTGTTCGGGAATTTTCATACACATGAAAAACTAGTGCGAGAATTAGCTTCCCGTACAAACTCTGTGCTTTTTTTCCCAGAATATAGCCTGGCGCCCGAGGCGAAATATCCCACCGCCATCGAGCAGTGCTACTTCATTCTCCAACAACTCCCCCATATCGCTGCAAAGCTGAACTGGCAAGTAAACATGAGCACGCTCACCGTTGCAGGGGACAGCGTGGGCGGAAACATGGCAACTGTAATGACAATTCTTTCTAAATACAGGAATGGTCTGAAGATACATAAGCAGCTGCTCTATTACCCCGTTACAAATGCCGATTTCAATACCTGTTCATACCGCGAATTTGCTTGCTGTTATTACTTATACCGTGCTGGAATGCAATGGTTTTGGAATCAATATACCACTTTTAACAGAGAGCGCTGTGAAATCACCGCTTCCCCCCTGTGCGCCTCGCTTGAGCAGCTCAGTGGCCTCCCCGATGCTATGATTCTAAACGGAGAGGCAGATGTGCTTAGGGACGAGGGGGAGGCCTACGCACGGAAACTCAGAGCAGCAGGTGTGGAAGTGACGGCCATGCGCTTTCAAGCAATCATTCATGATTTCGTTATGTTGAATGCCCTTGACGGGACAAAGGCCTGCCGCGCAGCAATGAATGCGTCAACTGAATGGATCAACCAGAAAAACAAAGGTGCCGAGTTCACCTGCTCCGCCGAAGTGTAGTTCATGCAAAACTTTTACATGGGCGCTGCCTTCTTTCAGGGCATAAGTAACCCACCGTCACGAATAAAGGTGGTTTAATCTACAAGCTTTATCTTTTCTATCTCGCTGGCGTACAGAGGGATACTTTTTCTATCTCAAGGCTTGGCTCGGAAATCCCGATGTGGCATATGAAACCCAGTGAAGATAGATATATCCACGCTTAGCCAAATTTACTCATGACCGCTCTGCACTCACGAGAGCTTTTAGGCTTTCAGTGGATCGTATTACTGCATACAGTGACGGTGCCTCTAAAAAATTATTAAAAAACAACCAAAGTGTGTACTAATGTGTGTACTTGCTAAACAAACGGCCCGTTGCAACCTTAGAGCTGCAACGGGTCTTTTTGGTCGGAGTGTAATTACAAGGCTTGGGAAAAACCAGTAATATCAATAGTTTCCAGGCAATCGGCAAGTAGTATTTGCTTTATAAATTGATAAAGCAACAGTCCATCGGAACCAATTGAAATTCCGATGGACTGTTCTTTACACTTGCTACAATCAGTGCACACAACATATTTTCAATCCACAGATTGCTCTGACATATTGAGAATACAATATTTGAAATAAAGAAAATGTCGAAATTGCACACGAATACTTTAAAAAATGATTTCTATGTTGTGTGTATTGAATGTTAATATTTTTCTAATGCGTAATTTATGATTTTCTCTCTTCATAAATATGATTATGGGGTGAAAATTAATGTCATATATAAGAGGACCGCCAGGATAAATACCAAGGAAAAGACCGTCGACTTTTGTCCACGGTCTTTTCAATGGTCCGAGTGGAATTATGGGACTTGAAAAAAGTCAGTTATATCAATGGACCAGAGGTAGTTGACAAGCTACATTTTTGTCAGGTGAGTTGATAACTCTCATTTTACCAAGCCCCAGAGCTTATTTTGATAATCAAGAAAAAGCGTGGTGGAATATGACGCATCCCTCATGACCCTCTCTGCATCCTCTTTGGTTATCTCAAATTCCCAATATTGAGATAAGTGTGCTCCATCTTCACCTCTGAAATAGTATTTTTCATCTCTTAAAATAATTTGATCTCCACCATTTTCAAAGATAACCATTATCAAATTCTCCTTTTATTGAACGGGAATCACGGTATAATCGCCTGGCTGAACCTGATCGATCACAGCCTCCGGAATCCCACCAGAAGTATATCCGCCTGGAATCCAGTATGGATTTGCACCGCGCTCGTTTCCAGTTGGCATTCTGAGCCCATGTGGCTTTAAAACATCGATCCGCACTGGAGCGTCACCTAAATCTCCCGGGTCAAAGCCCAGTAGCTGCTCCAACACTCGTGTATCCCCGTTCGCCTGCTTTATCATGTCATCTGCGTACGATGAAGGGAATACAAACGTTTCTTCTCGCGGGCCAACTGTTCCTGTGGGTGCTTTCGCATAAAACTTTGTCACACCGTCCTTAAACTGAGACAAATGATGGTTAATGTACTCCTTTGAGAGATAGGTGTTGGGGTCCGGTCTCTGTCCCCTTGGCATCTTAATTATATCATCAATTTGCGTGCGTGTCAGCCCCGCGCTTCGGGCAACATCATCCACATCGTCTGCCAATGTGCCGCCTGCGCGCAGAGCGTCGTCCCCGCTGCCGGTGAGAATGTTTTTGACGTTGACCGCCGTTTGGTAGGCCGCGTAGACAGTGAGCGCCGTGCCGAGGATATCCAGCCAATGCTCCAGTGACCACGGCTCCTCGGGTGTAACGGCCCCCTTGAGCGTATCTAAAAATCCGCCGGTAAGGGCATTGACAATGTTATAGAGATTTGGATTGGCTACCATCTCCTCATGACGGTCAACAAATCCCCGCCATGTGCCGCTGACAATTCCCAATGTCAGCCAGTCCATAAAGCTGCCAAGGCTATTCCACTTATTTTCACCCCGTGCCGCCTGCGCATTCAGCAGATATCCGATGAGGTCCCTTGCATCTTGCGCCAACCCTGTAAAATAGGACGCGGCCGCAGCAGCCAGATCGTAGCCTCCGGAGCCGTCCCAACTGTTCGGACGACTGAGATCCACCACCATATGCCCGCTGGGCAGCGTGATTCTGGTCAGATGATCCGGGGTAATGCTCACCGGGAAAGCGTCATGATCCAGAAGAAAGACTCCGCCGTCTTCGTCGCCTTTTGCCCGCTGAAACGCCTCCATGAATCCCTGCGGGCTGGCGCGGTAAATCGCTTCCATGCGGGAATCCATGGCCAGCAACTCACATCGGCAGTTTCCGTGGATGGGCGGGATCGGGACATCTCCAAGAGTAAACATCTGCCCATGATAGGATAGGCACCGTTCACAGGTATTCGGCCCCCGCTCGCTGAGGAACAGATAGCGCGAGTAGCCCTGCCTTTGCAGGGACTCCAGAGCCAGCCAAGCGGAGAACTCTTGGGGCTGCAATGGGGTGATATCACCGAGGACCGGCTCACAATTCATCGTGCGTTGAATGATGATGGGGATATCACGCCGGGGAAAAACGAAAATGCGCAGCGCCCCTTATCTATTAAAGGTATGGCAAAAGCGGAGTTGGATGCTCAGAGGGCAATGCTGAATCGCGAAGGGATTATTTCGAAATTTGTATTCGCCGATGTTAACGCAAGTTTCACTCGGCAAAAACATTTCCGAAAAGCATGGGAACGATATTGCGAACACAACGATATCCCCAAAATAACTCCATACGAAATGCGGCACACATACGTTAGCATCAATGATGAGATGCCGGACGGGCTTAAAAAACAAGCGCTTGGGCATTCGGCCAACATGGATACTGAGGGCGTTTACGGACATATGAAAGCCGGAGATTTGGACCGGATTTCGGTTTACAGCGATAATGCCATCAAAAAAATTATTGAGAAATAAGCAAAATGTGTACTAATGTGTGTACTCGATAAATGAAAGACCCGCTACGACCTTAGAGCCGCAGCGGGTTTTCTTGGTCCGAGTGGCGGGAGTCGAACCCACGGCCTCATGGTCCCGAACCATGCGCGCTACCAACTGCGCTACACCCGGATCTTTAATTTTCAGCATACCCCAAGCCCCCACGTGGGGCCACGGCAGTCTGCTGCAACAGATTGTATTATAGGAAAAAACCATCCCTTTGTCAAGGGAAATTGTTCATACTCTTCCCCAAATATGCATACAGTAAGAAAAATGCGAGGGGAGGCGGGACGGATGACGTCGCGACAGTCCGGACAGAAAATCAATCAACTCTACGGTAATCGGACAGGGTATCGCACAAAGCGGCGGAAGACTTCACAACCGTTATCCGCAGTGGAAAAGCGACGTCTGGTCCAGTTTTTGGTTTGCGGGACGGTATTTGTGTTGCTGGTGGCGGTGAAGCTGCTGCTGCCTGACCGCAGCCAGTGGCTCAGCCGCCATGTGGGCGGCGCTCTTTCGCGCAGCGTGGATGTGACGGAGGTGTTTTCCGCCGTGGGCCGGGTATTTTCCGGCGATACGTCCGAGGGCTGGGATGACCTGTATCAGTCCGTCTTCCGCCCGGAGGACGACGATGCGATTCCCACCGGCGCGCCCGGAACTCCGACGGACGGCGCGACGGAAGACGACCCGGCAAACAGCGTGGCAGTTTCCGCCGCGGGAGCTTCCCTGATTCACAGCCGCCTTTCTGCCAGTGACGGCTGGCTCACCGCCCCACCCATGGAAAAAACACCGGGGGCCTCCCCCGTCACGGAGACTCCGCCTGCGACCTCTTCCTCCCCTGGCGAGACAGCGACCAATGCAGACGCCAATCCTGAACAGACCATCGCCGGGACTCAGCGCCTCTCCTATGTATTATATTCCAATCAAACACTGCCCGACAACGTCAGTCTGGAACAAAAGGTTCTCGGCTTTGATTACTGTACCCCAGTGATGGGAACACTGTCGTCGGATTTTGGCTATCGGGAGCACCCCATCGAGGGGGACGAAAAGTTTCACTACGGTCTGGACATCGCCGCGGACGAAGGCACACCCATCTCCGCCTTTGCCGACGGGACAGTAACAGCGGTGGGTGAAAGCAGCAGCTACGGCAAATACGCCATCGTGTCCCACGACAGCGGCTTTTCCACGCTGTACGCCCATTGCAGCCGTATCTATGCCTCCTCCGGCGCGCAGGTGAAGGAAGGGGATAAAATCGCGGCGGTGGGCCAGACCGGAGAAGCCACCGGTCCCCATCTGCATTTTGAGCTTCACTCCGGAACCACCTATCTGGACCCCATCTACTATGTTTCGCTACCCTAGCAGCCCGGTACGCATCTCCGGCGGCTTTCTGCTGCTTACGGCGTGGTTTGCCCTGGAGAGCGGGCCAAAACCCCTGCTATTGATTTTATTTGCGGCAACAATGCATGAATTGGGCCATTTTGTCGTTTTGCGCCTTTGTGGCGCGCCGGTGGGCCGTGTACAAATTGGTCTTCTGGGCGCCATGATGGAGGCGGATCGCAGCGGACTTAGCTACGGAAAGGAGCTGTCCGCCCTACTAGCGGGTCCCTTTGTAAATCTCCTGTGTGCCGCCGTGCTGATTTCTCTTGCCGCCCGGCATCCGGAGCTTTACGCCGCCGCAGGCGCGCATCTGGCTTTGGGCGCCTTTAACCTGCTGCCCATCCGCCCGCTGGACGGCGGGCAGGCGCTGGAGCTTTTGATAGCCTGGCGCTTTGGCCCGGCGGTGGGAGAACTGACGGCGCGGATCGTGGGAGTTTTATGCGCGGCACTTTTGCTTGGCGGGCTTGTGTGGCTGATGCGGGAAAGCCGGGGCAACCTCTGGCTGGCCCCACCGGCCGCGGGACTGCTGGCGGCGGCGATTCGGGAGCTGCGGGGCGGAAAATGACCGCCCCGCAGCCGTTTTTCAAGCTGGAGTTTCCGGCGGAAGCGCTTGACATTGTGGTTGGAAAAATCTATAATGTTGTGTCATGACTAAGCTGGAGTTTTTATGGACAACCATAAGGAAAATATATAGGAAGCAGAAAGGACTTATGAGCGATGAGCAACGAATACAGAATGAGCCAAGCCCGCCTGGACGAGCTGCAAACCGAGTTGAATTTTTTGAAAACCACCCGCAGCGACGAGGTTGCGGAGCAGATTAAAATTGCCCGGGGCTTTGGCGACCTCAGCGAGAACAGCGAATATGACGAGGCAAAAAATGAACAGGGCAAGCTGTACTCCCGCATCGCGGAGCTGGAAGAGATTTTGCAGCACGCCGTGGTGCTGGACGAAAATGCGACGGACAACGACGCCGTGACCATCGGCTGCAAGGTAACCGTGGCAGACGAGCAAGGAAACATTTTGCCGGTGGCCTATAAAATTGTCGGCTCGCAGGAGTCAGACCCCATGCATGGGGTCATTTCGGAGGAATCCCCCTTTGGCAAGGCCCTGATGGGCACAAAGGAGGGGCAGACCGTCACCGTGGACGCACCCAGCGGGAGCATTTCTTACACGGTGAAGAAAATCGAGCGGTAAGGAGATAACTATGGCTGAACAGAAGACAACCCCCCAGCCCGAGCAGGATCTGGGCGAGCAGACCAGAATCCGCCGGGAGAAGCTGGCGGCCCTTCAGGCTGCGGGCGAAGACCCCTTCCGGCAGACCCGGTTCGACTGGAACGCAACCAGCGAACAGATTAAAGCCAATTTCGACGCCATGGAGGGCCAATCCGTGAAAGTCGCGGGCCGTCTCATGAGCAAACGGGGCATGGGCAAGGTCAGCTTCTGCGACTTGCAGGACCGGGACGGCCGCATCCAGCTCTACGCCCGGCAGGACGAGATGGACGAGGAAGTTTACCGGACGTTTAAAAAATACGACATCGGTGACATCGTGGGTGTGGACGGCGAAGTGTTTCGCACCCAGCGGGGCGAGATGAGCGTCCGGGTGAAGGACATTGTGCTTCTCAGCAAGGCGCTGCTGCCCCTGCCGGAAAAGTTCCACGGCCTGACGGACAAGGAGCTGCGCTATCGCCAGCGGTATGTGGACTTGATTGTAAATCCCGAGGTGAAGCGTGCTTTCCTTCTGCGCTCCAAATTCATCCAGCACCTGCGCAGGTATCTGGATGATCTGGGTTATATCGAGGTGGAGACGCCTGTTTTGAACACCATTTCCGGCGGCGCATCCGCCCGCCCCTTTATTACCCACCACAACACGCTGGATTTGGACATGTACATGCGCATTGCCACAGAGCTGCCCTTAAAGAGGCTGATTGTGGGCGGAATGGACCGGGTGTACGAAATCGGCCGCATCTTCCGCAACGAGGGCATGGACCCCAAGCACAATCCGGAGTTCACCACCGTGGAGCTGTATCAGGCGTTCACGGATTTCCACGGGATGATGGACGTGGCCGAGGGACTGGTTTCCTCCGCCGCCAAGGAGCTTTTGGGCACCTATGAAACGGAGTGGATGGGCGAGAAAATCGACCTGACCCCCGGCTGGCCCCGCCTGACTATGGTGGATGCTGTGAAGCAGTATGCGGGTGTGGATTTTGGAGCCATCACCGACGATGCGGAGGCCGTCGCCGCCGCGAAATCCATTGGTGTGGAGCTGGCGGACAGCGCGGAAAAAACCTGGGGCAACGCATTGTATCAGTGCTTTGACCAGAGGGTGGAAGAGCATCTCATTCAGCCCACCTTTATCACCATGTACCCCGTGGAGGTTTCTCCGCTCACCAAGCGCAGCCCGCAGGACCCCCGGCTTACTGAGCGGTTTGAGTTTTTCATCTGCCGCAGTGAGATGGGCAACGCCTATTCCGAGCTGAACGACCCCATTGACCAGCGCACGCGCTTTGAAAAGCAGGCGGAGCTGCGGGAGCGGGGCGATGACGAGGCGGAGATGCTGGACGAGGATTTTCTCACCGCTATGGAATACGGCATGCCCCCCACCGGCGGCATGGGCATCGGCATCGACCGGGTGACTATGCTCCTGACCGGGTCGGACACCATCCGGGATGTAATTCTCTTCCCGACCATGAAGCCCATCGACTGAAACAGTCATTGCGGAATAATGGAAGGCTTTTTACACCTTTTGACCTAATAAGCCTGCACCTATAACACGCTTAACAGCCGCTCTTGCACGATGCAAGATCGGCTGTTTTCCTTTTCGTCTATTTTCTTCGCCATCTTTTCCCGCTTTTCTTCAAGTTTCTTTGTTTTGAAGGCCCACGTTAAGGAAGTTTCAAAATTTTGAGATTCCGGGTGGTAAATGAAGCAGCAATCAGTCTCGGGAGCCAGGGTGTTTTTCCTTAAGCCCTTAAAATCAGTTTTTTCCTCAATAAATGGTATGCAGGCAAGCATAAAGCATCTAATTGGATTTAAAATACTCTTGACAGGCAAAATTTAATTTGATACAATTTAATTGTTTAAAATATTCATTAAGAGGTGGAACATGAAACTCTATGATTTAACAGTAAAAGACGCAAAAGGCAGCAATGTAAACCTTTCTGATTATCAGGGAAAAGTAATGCTGATCGTTAACACGGCAACAGGCTGCGGGTTTACGCCGCAGTACAGCGGACTGCAAGATCTCTATAACAAATACAAAGATAAGGGATTTGAGATTCTTGATTTTCCCTGCAATCAATTTGCAAATCAAGCTCCCGGAACCAATGAAGAAATCGGAAGTTTCTGTACAGGCCGATTTGGTATTACTTTCCGTCAATTTGATAAGATTGATGTCAACGGACAAAATGAAAGCGCCTTGTATACTTGGCTTAAATCCCAAAAAGGCGGCCTCGGCAGTTCAACTATCAAATGGAATTTTACAAAATTCCTTGTGAACCAGCAGGGTGAAGTTGTGGCCCGGTATGCGCCCACCAAGACACCTGCGGCCATTGAAAAAGATATCGCAGAGGTTTTGGCAGTTGGAGAAGCGTAAGATGCTTTAATTACGAATGGAGGTATCATATGAACCGCGTCGTTTACTTTTCAAGAGGCGGAAATACGAAAAAATTGGCCGAAGCCATTGCCAAGGGTGCGGGCGCATCTGCCATTTCGGTGGAACAGTTTCATGAAAGCGAGTCCGCAAATGTGCTTTTTGTGGGAGGCGCCATCTATGCAGGAACCATGGACGGCAGGCTGCGTGAATTTCTGCTAAGACTCGCGCCGTCTCAAGTAAAACAGGTCGTTTTATTCAGTACGGCGGCAGGCAGGAAGCTGTTGTTGCCCGAGGTGAACTCTATTCTTGACCCCAAGGGAATTTCTGTGCTGGACGATGAATTTCACTGCAAGGGTTCCTTTCTGCTTGCCAATCGCGGAAGACCGAACGAAGATGATTTAAAGCAAGCTGAAGCCTTTGCAAGAAAGATCTGCGGTAATCTGTCATGAATGATGAAATCCTGAAGCTTGAAAACCAGCTATGCTTTCCGCTTTACGCCGCCGCAAAGGAAGTCGTTAGTCAGTATAAGCCCTGGCTGGACAAGATCGGCCTGACCTATACGCAGTATATTGTCATGATGGTGATGTGGGAATACAAAACCATCGGTGTAAAGGAACTGGGACAGCACCTGTATCTTGACTCCGGGACATTGACGCCCCTTCTGAAACGCCTTGAAAGCAAGGACCTCGTCCGACGGGAACGATCCAAGGAAGATGAGCGTGCGGTGAATATTACAATTACCGAGGCCGGCGAGGCCCTAAAGGAAAAAGCAATTGAAGTTCCTATGAAACTGGCCAGCTGCATACCGCTTTCCCCGGAAGAATCCAGAACGCTTTATGCGCTTTTATACAAGCTGCTGAAACAGTTGGATTGTGGGAATGCAGGATAATCTGCTCATCTGAAGAAACTCACCCCATGTTCCAAATCATTGGGGGTTCCTTCACTTCAGTATAAAACCCTGTATTCAAAGCGGCATACATTCAGCTTCAATTACCTGCGCCGCAGGCTTTTGAAGCATTCTCTTTCTCAGGCCAAAAAGCTGGCCGCCGGATTTCCGGCGGCCAGCTTTGTCTGTTCTCTTTTCCACAAACGCGATACGGGGCAAGTTTACTTTTCTCCCAGCACTCGGCAGGAACCGGCGTAATTCCCTGCCTCACGGATCACTGAGAACCCCGCGCATCGCCCGCTTACCTCTCTCCGTGAGTTTCAAACCGCAAATCGCAGCAGTTTGCCACTCCGCAGGCCGCAAAATACCGCTCCTCCAGCGGAATCCACCTCTCACGGAACTGAACGGCCGCCTCCGGGCCGTTACGCCGCTGGATACGGCGAAGCTGCTCTTCCCTCTCCACCGTCAGAAATACCTTCAGGTCGTAGTATTCCCGCAGGGACGGGTGGCAGGCATAGGCCCCCTCAATCACCGTAACCGACCCAGCAACCACCTGAACGGCCTCTTTAAGCGCTTGCGTCCTGCAATCATAGGGACGGTAGGAAATCGGCTCCTCCCGGCTGAGGGGCAGCAACACCTCCTGCAAAACCCTCTCGCGGTCCACGTTGCCGCCTGGCGTGTTCAGCCGTTCCTCCGTGCGCTGCTCGGGCCGCAGAAAAAAATGGTCCATGTGAACCACGCCGCCGCCAAACAGCTCCCGCAGTTCCTCCGCCAGCGTAGTCTTCCCTGCCGCGCACCGTCCGTCAATCGCCACCAGAACGGGCCGCTTTCTCTGAAGAAGCCGCCGGATTTCCGATTCTATTTGCTTTACCGCCGTAAGGTCCATGTCAGCCTCCTATTGTATGTGTTTGCGTCTACGTTTCCGCGCTCGTCCAGCGCGGTACAACGTCTCCGGTCTTCCTTTGCGCCTTTTGCGCTCACTCATTCACGGCGTCTTTTGGTTCTCTGCACTCTCCGTGGCCAACTGTGCGGCAGAAGCCGGACCTTCCGTAAAATATGCCAGAGCGCCGCGCATGGGGGTGGTCAGATACCACAGCCGCAGGTCCAGTTGAAGCAGCCGCCCCTCATCGGAAACGGTCACCAGCAGTTGATCTTCCCCAAACTCCGCCGCCACAATTGTGACCCAGTGCCAGCTTTGCAGGTTTTTTTCCTTGCCCCTGTGCAGGTTCAAAAACCCCACAGGGCAGTCGGACATCAGTCCGGCCTTTATAAACTCCGCCAGACGGGAAACGGCGGGACGGCCTCTCGTTATCCGTCCGGGAAGTGAAAGTGCGTGGGGCTCCAGCAAAATCCCCCGCTCCCAGGCATATGCGGCAACACCGTCCGAAAACATCTCCACCCGGTTCAATCCCGCGCTTCCGGGGGTGAGATGGGGGTATACGTCCTCCATGTGCCGGGAAAAATCCGCGCGGCCCATGCTTCCATGCCCGTACAGGGGCAGCAGCGCGGGACGGGTCAAGGACAGATAAGCCAGAATATTGGACGCGCAGGTAGGCCCACAGCCCGCTCTGCGGCTCCACTCCGTGGAATACCACTCCTGTGCGCCGCCGAAAAACGAACGGCCCGGTTCTTCGTCCGAAATGGTCAGCAGCGCAGGGTGGGAAATAGACAGTTCCATGGTTAAGCCTCACATACTGATTAAATGATAGGGACAGTATAGCTTATTTTCGCGGAAGAAACAAGTGCGCACCGTGCCAACCCCCCGCCGGTTCGACACCTTCTGTTTTTGGGGAAATCCCGCGGCGCAACGGTTGGCTCTTCTCTTTTTGCCGGTTTTGTGCTATGATAGCCTGAATATAGCCGTTCCGAAATGCTTTTCCGGAACCGGCACAGGTTGGGGGGCTGAGAACCGCCAGCTCAAAAGACAAACAAGGAGCCGCGCCATGGAACAGGAACACAAGCGCCGCCCGCGCTATCAGGGCACCCATCCCCGGAGCTTCCGGGAAAAATATAAGGAGCTGAACCCGGAAAAATACGGCGGCGACGTGGAAAAGGTGCTCCAGAGCGGGAAAACCCCCGCCGGAATGCACATTCCCATCATGGTGGAGGAAATTCTGGACTTTCTGAACGTTCAGCCCGGACAGACCGGACTGGACGCAACGCTTGGTTACGGCGGTCACTCCCGAAAAATTTTGGAGCAGCTTCAAGGGCAGGGGCATCTGTACGCCACCGACGTGGACCCCATCGAATCCGAAAAGACCCGACTACGTCTGGAAACGGCAGGCTTTGGCCCGGAGCTTTTCACCCTCCGGCGGATGAATTTCTCTCAGCTGGGCGCAGTGGCCCCCGGCGTTCTCTTTGACTTTGTGCTGGCGGATTTGGGCGTTTCCTCCATGCAGATTGACGACCCTGCCCGGGGTTTTACCTTTAAATACGACGGCCCGCTGGATCTCCGGCTTGACCCCACCTCAGGTATTTCTGCGGCCCAGCGCCTGGGGGAGCTGGACGAGGAAGAGCTGACCGCCCTTTTGGAGGAAAATGCCGATGAGCCCCACGCGGCCCGCATTGCGCGGACGGTGCTGGGCGAGCTGCGCCGGGGCGGGACGGTGGACACCACAAAGCGCCTTGCGGAGCTGGTGGGTCAGGCTCTCTCCTTTCTCCCTGCCGGGGAGCGGGAGGATGAGGTTAAGAAATCCTGCCAGCGGACGTTTCAGGCTCTACGCATCGACGTGAACGGCGAATTTGAGGCGCTGTACAGCTTTCTTGAAAAGCTTCCCGGCGTTCTGAATCCCGGTGCCCGCGTGGCCATTCTGACCTTCCATTCCGGCGAGGACCGAATGGTAAAAAAGGCCTTTCGCCAGCATTTGCGGGAGGGCGCATTCAGTGCCGTGGCGGACGAGGTACTCCGCCCCTCTGCGCAAGAGTGCTTTCAAAACCCCCGGGCGCGGTCGGCCAAGCTGCGCTGGGCCGTGCGGGCCTAATCCCCCACACGGGAGCGCGAGTGCACTACCTGTAAAAAGCACGGCAGACGCGACGGAATATAGGCAGTCACGGTGAACAGGCGTGGGAGTTGCCTGAGAACACCCGCAGGGGAATTCGTCCCGGAATCTAAATCGCGCATGCACTGCCCCCCGTGCCATTTCTGCCGGGGCAAGCATTGCGGCATAATCGTCAGAACAAGAGAGGACCGGCCATTGGCCGGTCCTCGCTCTTGTTAATCCTTGTTTTCTAGCCAAATTCTCTTCAAAAAAGCCATTAACAGGATCGGGACGCACTTATTTGGCCCGCCCCAGGACTTCAACGACAAATCCCCAAAGCCGCCCGGTGGAGGAAACACTCATCCGCTCCCTGGGCGTGTGGATGTCTTTCAGGTCCGGGCCGATGGATACGCAGTCCAGCCCCGGCAACTTGCCGCAGAATAGTCCGCACTCCACCCCCGCGTGAATCGCCTCAACCTTGGGGGCTTTGCCGTACAGGTCCCGGAAAACCGCCGTCATCAGCTCCCGCAGGGGTGACTCCGGGCGATACTCCCACGCGTCGTACTCTCCGATAAATTCCGTATTCCCGCCGAGCATCGCCGTCAGGCAAGCCAGCCGGTCCTTCAGCATCTCTTTTTGACTGCCCACACTGCTGCGCACGCAGAAGGACGCCTCCATGGCCTCCTCCCGTGTAGCCAGAATTCCCAGATTCAGCGAGGTTTGCACCAGCCCAGGAATTTCAGCGCTCATGACCTGCACGCCGTTTGGCGCACAAGCGAGAAAGCATAGACACTGGGCGGTGGACTCCGCATCCATCGGCACGTCTTCCAATTGGGCCGGTGCCACCGTCAGGGCGACGGCCTTATCTGTCGCGCGGTATTCGTTTTTCAGCTCTCCTGCAAGCCGCTCCACGGCAGCCCGGGCCGCTTCCCCGTCCGCCGCCAGCACGGTGGCCGTGGTTTCCCGGGGAATAGCGTTGTCCTTCAATCCACCGTTCACCGCCGCAAGGCGCACCTCCGTTGCCCGGCTCATCGCCAGCAGTGCACGGCCCATCAGCAGGCTGGCGTTTCCCCGGCCTTTATCAATCTCCTGCCCGGAATGTCCTCCCGCAAGGCCGCTCACCGTGACGGTAAGGGCCGTCCCCGAAAAGGGGCCCCTGCGGACAGGAATCGTACATTTGGCCATGCAGCCCCCCGCGCAGCCCACGGTGAACACCCCTTCGGCCTCGGAGTCCAGATTTAAAAACCGTCGGCCTTTCAGGGGCGACGCATCCAGCGCCGCCGCACCCAGCATCCCGATTTCCTCGTCCACGGTAAACACCGCCTCCAGGCGGGGGTGCTTCACGTCGTCCGCATCCAGAAGCGCCAGCATGATGGCCACGGCGATGCCGTCGTCACCGCCCAAGGTGGTTCCCTTTGCCGAAATCCAGTCCCCCCCCACCGTCAGGTCCAACCCCTCCCGGGCCATATCCTTGCCGCAGTCGGGGTCCTGCTCACACACCATGTCCAGATGCCCCTGTAAAATCACCGGCTCCGCCTGCGCATAGCCAGCAGTTGCCTCCTTGATGATAATGATGTTGTTATGCGCGTCCTGATGATATACAAGCCCTCTCCGCTTCGCAAAGTCGGCACACCAGTCGCTCACCGCCTTTGTGTTGCCGGAGCCGTGCGGGATGGCGCACAGCTCCTCAAAAAACTGAAAGACTTTTTTAGGCTCCAAATCCTCCAAAACCGCCATGTAACCCTTCCTTTCTGATTGCGCGGACTGATCTGCAAGTCCGCTATCAAGACTGCCTGTTTTGCATTGCACGATTCCTTCGCAGCGGACAAGTTCCTTCGCCCCGCAAAACAGCGGGGCTGGGGTCCTGCATGTCCGCAATGCGTAAAACCGGGAGAGGCAAGCCTCTCCCGGTTTTTAACGATTCCGGTCATTTCCGGCACGTGCCTGGACGCTAATTTATGTACAGCAATATACGCCTACACGCGCTTTATCGGGCGTTATATGCCCGAATGCCCAGCGCCAGCAGCTCCATGGCCCGCTCCAGATCAGCCTGTTTCAGCACGTAGGCAAGCCGCACCTCATCCCGACCCTTGCCGGGAGTGGCATAGAATCCCTCGCCGGGGGCAAACATCACGGTGTCGCCCTTGTCCTCAAACTCCTCCAGCAGCCACTGCTGGAAGGTGTCTGTATTGTCCACAGGGAGCTTTGCCATGATGTAAAACGCGCCCTTGGGGCATTCGCACACCACGCCGGGGATTTTTGCAAGCCCCTCCATGCAGGTGTCGCGGCGCTTTTTATACTCGTCCCGCACAGAGGCGAAATAGTCCGGCCCGACGGTGTACAGCGCGGCAGCGCCTATCTGGTCCAGCGTGGCGGAGCACAGGCGGCTCTGACAGTATTTCATGGCGTGTGACATCAGCTCTTTATTGCGGGAAATGAGGACACCCACACGGGCGCCGCAGGCGGAAAACCGCTTGGACACGGAATCGATGACAATGACGTTCTCCGCCGCGTCCTCAAACTCCAGCATGGTGGCAAGACCCTCGCCGCCGTAGACAAACTCGCGGTACACCTCGTCCCCGATGACAAACAGATTGTGCTCCTTGGCAATGTCCACAATCAACCGCATCTCGTCGTGGCTCAACACCACGCCAGTAGGGTTGCCGGGATTTGTCACCATGATGGCACGGGTATGCTCGTTGATCTCCGCCTCGATTCTGCTCCGATCGGCGTAGCGGTAGCCCTCCTCCGGGGTGGTGGGGATGGGATGAATCACCCCGCCGGTGACCCGGGTGAAGGTATTGTAGTTGGGATAGAAGGGCTCCGGAATCAGGATCTCGTCCCCGTCGTCCAGAATGCACTCCAACACCATTTCCAGCGCCTCGCTGCCGCCGGTTGCGGCCAGAAGATCGCCGGAGGCCAGCTTGATGCCCAGCTTTGCATAATAGCCGCGGACAGCCTCCAAAAACGAGGGAATGCCGGGAGAGGGGGCATACTCCAGAACGGGCTGAGTAAAGCCCTTTACCGCGTCAAAAAAGGCGGTGGGAGTTTCAATGTCCGGCTGACCGATATTCAGGTGATAGATTTTGTGTCCCTTGGCTTCCGCCGCCACTGCGAAGGGGTGGAATTTCCGAATGGGGGACAATCCGCACTTTTCGATTTTGCTCGAAAATTTCATGACGGGATACCTCCTTTTCATTTTCCAATTACCGCTGCGAGTTTCCTGATTCTCTCATTCTATGCGTCTTTTTCCGGGATGTCAACAGCTACCTGTCCTTTCCGAGCCTCCAAATCATTAAACATTTTGCACAGCGTCGCACTCTAATCGCAGATTCTATTTGTGCAATATTTAACAATTTGGCAATTTCCTGCGCAGCGGAGAAGTTTCCCGTCCTCCGCCCATTTGTGCCGTCAGCCCTCGTCCTCGGGGCCCTCGTCGAAGGGCGGCTCATCAGCCGTCGGCAGGGCGGCTGCGCCGCCCATCTGCTGCTCCTGCCACGTCTGCCTGCTGATCAAAAGCTGCCGGGGCTTGGACCCCTCGAAGGGGCCCACGATTCCTCGCTGCTCCATTTGGTCCACCAGACGGGCCGCCCGGGAATAGCCCAGCTTCAGCCGTCGCTGGAGCATGGATACGGAAGCTTGTCCCGTCTCCAGCACCACATCCACGGCGGCGGGCAGCAGTTCGTCGCCCTCGTCCTCGGCGGTGTCAGGCGCGGATGCGCCCTTACTGCCCGTGAATTTTTCCTTCTCCTGCACGTTCTCTTCGATTTTCTGCATGACCTCGTCGGAGTAATGGGCCTCACCGCTCTGCTTGGCAAATTCCACCACCCGCTCAATTTCCTCCGGGCTGATGAAGCAGCCCTGCACTCGGGTGGGTTTGCCGGAGCCAAGGGGCGCATACAACATATCGCCCCGGCCCACCAGCTTTTCTGCGCCCTGCGTATCCAGAATAATGCGGGATTCCAGAGCCGACGCCACCGCAAAGGCAATGCGGCTGGGGATGTTGGCCTTCATAATGCCTGTAATCACATCGGCGGAGGGGCGCTGGGTGGCGATGACCAGATGCATTCCGGCGGCACGGCCCATCTGGGCCACGCGGCAGATGGATTCCTCCACCTCCTTGGCCGCCACCAGCATCAAGTCTGCCAGCTCGTCGATGACCACCACCACAGAGGGCAGGGCAGTCAGTTCCTCGCTGGCGCGGGCCAGCGTGTTATAGCCCTTCAAATCCTTTACGTTGTGCTCTGAGAAAAGCTTATACCGCTTCATCATCTCATACACGGCCCACTGGAGCGCGCCCGCGGCCTTTTTCGGGTCCGTCACCACGGGAATCAGCAGATGGGGAATGCCGTTGTAGGGGGCCAGCTCCACCATCTTGGGGTCCACCATGATAAAGCGCACCTCGTCAGGGCTGGACTTGTACATCAGGCTGACAATGAGAGAGTTGGTACATACGGATTTACCGGAGCCGGTGGTTCCGGCGATGAGCACATGGGGCAGCCTTGCAATATCTCCCACGATGCAGTGTCCGCCGATGTCCTTGCCCACGGAGAAGGCCACGGAGGACTTGTGATTCGCAAAGGCGTCTGACTCCACCACATCCCGGATCAGGACGGAGGAGACATGGCGATTGGGTACCTCGATGCCAACCACGGAAATTTTATTGGGAATGGGGGCGATGCGCACACCGGAGGCGCCCAGCGCCAGCGCGATGTCATCCGCCAGATTGGTGATTTTGGAAAGCTTGACCCCCTGATCCAACACAAATTCGTACCGGGTGACGGTGGGGCCGTGAACCACCTCGCCCGGTGCGGCCTCCACGCCGAAGCTCTTCAGCGTCTCGCCAAGTCGGCGGGCGTTGTTCCGCAGCTCGGCTCCCGCCTCCGTAAAGTCGCCGCCTTGGTTTTCATCCAGCAGGGTGATGGACGGGAATTGGTAGGCCCCCTCCCCGGAGGAAAGTGCGTCCTCAATCTGGGCCGTGACCTCTGCGGTGGCAACAGCCACCTCCTTGGCGGCAGAGCCGGGTTTTTCAGCCGCAGGGGCAGGCGTGGTGGACACAGCCGGCGCGGGGGGCGCAACCGGCGTGGACACAGGGGTGAAAACCGCAGCCACAGCGGGCGCGGCTGCCGGTTCCGGCACGGCAATCGGCTCCGGGATCGCCACGGGGATTGGTGACGGGATCTGCACCGGCTGGGCCTGCGGCTTGGCGGTCTTTGCCGCCTCCTCCGTCAAAAGCTGGTCGGGCGTAAGCTGCTGCTCGGATTTCTGGCGGAAAAAGCCATGGAGCAGACCGGGCTTTTTCTCCGGTGCAATGCGCTGCTCGCCGTCCAGCGGAATGTCGATGGAGCGGCGCGCTCCGCCCCTTTCTCCCTGCCCTTCGGCGGGAATGGCGGGGACAGGCCGGGGCGCAGGCTCCGGCTCCGGCTCATACCGGAGGCGGCTACGGCGCTTTTCCATCAGGCTTTTGGGTGTGATGCGCAAAGCGGTCATCAGCACGACAAGGAAGCACACCGCAAACATCACAATCGAGGCGGCTCTTGAAAAGGCCGTCACCGCCCCCACGGCAAGAAAGCCCGAAACTGCGCCGCCGGATTTAAGCGCTCCGCCGGAGCTCCAAAGCAGCTTCAAAAGGCCCTTCACTATCTCATAGCCGTCCTGCAACAGGACCATATGAGCCAGAGCGCCGAACAGGAGCGGCAGGAACAGGGCGCAGGTGGTCCGCAGGGTCACGGGCCGCCCGTGGTGAATGAGCAGGATAAGGCCCGCCAGCACCAGCGCCGGGGCGCAGAGCCAATAGCCATAGCCAAACAGCCCCTTCAGCAGCATGGCAAACCAGTCGATAAAAACGGCGTCGGCGCCAAAATAGCTCACCGCCGCGCACAGCGACAGCAACAGGCAGACCGCGCCCCCCACCTCCCGGCGGATGGGCTGCTTTTCTGTCCGGGCCGGTTTTTTCCGGCCTCCCGAGGATTTTTTCGTCCCGCTTCTTTTTGTCGTGGTAGTGGCCACACTGGTACCTCCCCTTGCTCAGTCTTTTGTAAACGTGTTGAAATCAGGCAGTGGCGTTGTTGACAAACACAAAAATCAGCGTCAAAAGGCCAGCCGCCCAGCAATAATACGCGAACCATCCGAATTTGCCCTTATCCGCAATCATTTTCAGCAGGCGGATGCAGGCGTATCCCACCAGAGCCGCAACCAAAACACCCGCCAGATATACCGGCACCTCGGCCCAGACAACGCCGGTCTTCACCGCGTCCCGCAACGTCAGGATATTGGCCCCCAGAACGGCGGGAATGGACATCAGGAAGGAATACCGCACGGCAAACTTCCGCTCAAAGCCCAGACAGCACCCTGCGGAAATGGTGGTTCCGGAGCGGGAAAGTCCCGGGCAGGTAGCCACAGCCTGTGCAATGCCCACCAGCAGCACATCCAGCATGGTGGCACTGCGCTCCGCCTTGCGCCCCCGGCGCACCCTGTCGCTGGCAAACAGCAGACAGCCCGTGACAAGCAGGGCCCCCGCCACAACGTAGATATTGTCCGACAGGCCCTCAATCCAATCCTTCAGGGGAAGCACCGCAAACAGTGGAAGGGTTCCCACGATAATCAGGAAAATCATCCGCCGGGCGGGGGGCAGTGGCGTGGGCGTGGTACGGTGGACCAAATCCCCCACTCCGAGGAACAGCTCCCTCACCATGGCCTTGATCTCTTCCCAATAGGCCGCGAACACAGCGGCCAGCGTGCCTAAATGCAGCAGCACGTCAAAAAAGTCCGGTGGGGTTCCGATGCCCGCCTCTCCCAGCAAATATTCCGCGATGGCCAGATGGCCGGAGCTGGATATGGGCAGAAATTCCGACACGCCCTGAATCAGCCCCAGGACGACAGATGTCAGCAGTGACAAAAGCTCACTCTCCTTCTATGTATGGAAACGTTTCTTTCTGATTCCCGCGCTGCCCGCGGGAGGGCGGCTCTCAGGCGCGCCGCTTTTCAACGCCGCCGGAAACCCTATTTGGAATTATAAGTATACCACGCTGGTCCGAAAAATTCCAGTCATATTTGCGCCCTGTCTGGACAGACGCATCCGGGAAATCCGGGGATAATTTCTTCGGCGCTTCTCTGCCTCCCCTTCCAACCCCCTCTGTAAACGCTTTCAAGCCCATGCCGGGCGCCTCGGGCAAGCCGGGGCGGCGGGTTGCCCCGCCGCCCCGTATGCTCTTTGCGCAGTTTTCAAAAGTCTGACTTCTTAAAGCTTCTCTAAAGCGGCCCGGGCGGCGGACTGTTCCGCCTCCTTCTTGCTGTGGCCGCCGCCCTCGCCCGCCACAGCGCCGTTGAGCAGCACCTCTGCCACAAAGGTCTTATCGTGGTCCGGGCCGCGCTCGGCCACCATCCGGTAGACAAGGGTCTGGTCCGGCTTGCGCTGAATCAGCTCCTGAAGCTCCGTCTTAAAGTCGCGCCGCCGCTCCTCCACGGCCTCCTCCCGCTCGGCGTCCAGGAGGCACCTGTGAATCAGCGCGGAGGCCGCCTGAATCCCACCGTCCAGATACACGGCGGCAAACACCGCCTCGGTGGCGTCCGCCAAGATAGAGGTCCGCTCCCGGCCCCCTCCGGCTTCCTCTCCCTTTCCCAGCCGCAGATAACGGCCCAGCCCCAGCTTCCCCGCCACCTCGTACAGGCTCTGCTCGCACACAAGGGCCGCCCGGATGCGGGTCAGGTCCCCCTCCGGCAGGTCAGGATGCTGCAAAAACAGAAACTCCGCCGTCACAAAGCCCAGCACCGAGTCGCCCAGAAACTCCAGCCGCTCGTTGCTGTTCATCTTCCGGCCCCGGTGCTCGTTGGCGTAGGAGCTGTGGGTCAGCGCCTCCTCCAGCAGCGGCGGGGCCCGAAAGGTGTAATTCAGTTTTTTTTCCAATTCCTTCATATAAGCGCACCCACTCTCTCCCAAAAGGAAACCCCGCTCCGGGCGGGGTTTCCTCTTTTATCTGTTCAGTTTTGCGGCGATATAGCGGACAGCATCCCCCACGGTTTTCAGCTCGCTCAGATCGTCCTCCTGAATTTCGCCCACGTCAAACGCCTCTTCCATGGCCATCACCAGCTCCACCAGGTCCACGGAATCCGCGCCCAGATCCTCCTCAAAGGAAGTCTCCATGCTTACCTCGTCGGCCTCTTTGGCAAATTGCTCGGCCACCAGATCACGCATTGTCTGAAATACCTCTTCATTCGACATACCAGTCACTCCTCAGGTCACAATTGTTGGAGTAATCATACGGCAGCGCCGCATATCTGTCAATAGGGTATCAGATTTTTTCCGCCATATCCATCTGCATCTGCGCGACATTGGCCTCAACATCGGCGATAAACCCGCTTGCGGCAAATTCCGCCGCGCGGCGCACCGCGTTTTGAATTGCCCGCGCGTCGGACCCGCCGTGGGCCTTGATCACCGGCTTGGTAATGCCGAGGAACGGCGTTCCGCCCACCTCGCCGGGGTCCATCATCCGCTTGAATTCCGCCATCTTATCCTTCATCAAAAGCGCGGCCAGCTTTGTCTTCGTCCCGGACAAAAACAGACCTTTCAGCTCCTTGGACATGAGCTTCGCCGTCCCCTCCAGGGATTTGAGCATCACGTTTCCGGTGAAGCCGTCCGCCACAATCACATCCGCCCCGCCCAGCATGGCGTCGGACGCTTCAATATTCCCGATGAAGTGCAGAAGGCCCCCACGGCCCGCCTCCTCCAGCACGGTATAGGTTTCATGGCGCAGAGAATCGCCCTTTTCGCTCTCGGCGCCAATGTTCAGAAGCCCCACCCGGGGGCGCTCCATGCCCATGACCTTTTGGGCATACAGGCTGCCGAGGAATGCAAATTGAAGCAGATACTCCGGGGTGCACTCCGCGTTGGCCCCCGCGTCGCACAGCACGGCCTTTCCCCCCAGCACGGGGATTTGCGGGCAAAGTGCCGCCCGGCGCACGCCCCGGATGCGCTTCACCACAAGCGTCGCCCCGGCCAGCAGCGCCCCAGTGGACCCGGCGGAGACAAACCCGTCTCCCAGGCCCTCCTTCAGCATGTTCAGGCCCACGGTGAGGGACGAGTCCTTTTTCTTTTTAAATGCCGTGGCGGGGTCGTCGGCGATTTCCACCACCTCCGACGCGTCCTTGATCTGCACGCCGGCGGGCAGGTTCTTCTCGCCGCAGCCTTCCACGGCCCCCAGCACCTGCGCCGCCCGGCCCACCAGCACGATTTCCGTGCCGTAAGCCTTGTGGGCCGCCAGCGCACCCTTCACAATTTCAACCGGGGCATTGTCCCCGCCCATTGCATCCACGATGATTTTCATGCAGCCATCCCTTTCGCCGCGCCCGCGGGCGCAAAATCTCTCTAACGAAGCGCCTCTTCCCGCAGGTCGTCTATGATATGCAGCGACCGGAGGGAAATCTCTGTGTTTTTATCTCGTTTCCCCTTGACCCGGTGATCCAAGGGCGGCATAATCCCGAAGTTGACGTTCATTGGCTGGAACCGGACCACTGACTGGTCGCAGACATACAGCCCCAGCGCACCAATGGCGGTTTCCCGGGGAAAGTCCAACGGCGGCAGTCCCCGCAAGCGGCGCGTCAGCTCCACCGCCGCCAGATACCCGCTGGCACAGGACTCCACATAGCCCTCCACGCCGGTCATCTGTCCGGCAAATGTAACGCGGGGTTCCTTTTTCAGCCGGTAATAGCGGTCCAGCAGCCGGGGCGAGTCCAAGAATGTATTGCGGTGCATCACGCCATAGCGCAAAAACTCCGCGCGATGCAAGGCGGGAATCATGGAAAACACCCGCTTCTGCTCCGGAAATTTCAAATGGGTCTGGAAGCCCACCAGATTATAGACGCTGCCGTCGGCATTGTCACGGCGCAGCTGCACCACCGCGTAGGGCCAACGCCCGGTGCGAGGATCGTCCAGTCCCCGGGGTTTCAGCGGCCCGTAGAGCAGCGTGTCGTGCCCCCGGCGGGCCATAACTTCCACGGGCATGCACCCCTCAAATACTTTTTGGTCCTCAAATCCGTGGACTGGCGCCTCCTCGGCGGCGGTAAGAGCCTGCCAGAACGCGTCGTACTCCTCCTTATTCATGGGGCAGTTAACATAGTCCGCAGAGCCCTTCCCATACCGGGACCCCAGCCACGCATGGTCCATATCCACACTGTCCGCTGCAATCAGCGGCGCGGCGGCGTCGTAAAAATGCAGAGCGGTGTCCGTGCCCAGAAGCACTTGCAGGCGCTCTGCCAGCGCGTCCGATGTCAGGGGACCGGAGGCAACCAGCACCTCACCCTCAGGCAGCTCCGTTACCTCGCCGGGAATCACGGTGATATTGGGGCAGGCTTTAATCCGCTCTGTCACCAGCGCGGAAAAGCCCTGACGGTCCACCGCCAGCGCCCCGCCTGCCTCCACCCGGGTTTCGTCGGCGCAGGCAATCACCAGCGACCCCAGTCGACGCAGCTCTTCCTTCAAAAGGCCGGCGGCGTTTTCCAACTGGTCACTGCGCAGAGAATTGGAGCAGCACAGCTCCGCGAAATCGTCCGTCACATGGGCGGGATTTTTCTTTTGCGGCTTCATCTCCAAAAGCGTCACATGGGCGCCCCGGCGGGCCAGCTGCCAGGCGGCTTCGCTTCCGGCAAGGCCCGCTCCGATGACCGATACGTTCATACGTGTGTCCTTTCGCATGCCCGGCCCCCGCGTGGGGCGCTTCGCGCCGATAAGGCGCGGGGCAAATCAGATTTCTTCGTCCGAGACGGCTTTTTTCCCGGCGGGTTTTTTCGCCGTTGCCTTTGCAGCCGGTTTCTTTGCTGCCGCTTTCTTGGTAGCGGGTTTTTTCACCGCCGCTTTTTTCATAGCCGTCTCCTCCGCCTCAGCGGCCTGATCAACAGACTTTTTGACGGTTTTCACCGGGGCCTTCTTTTTGGCCGCGGCAGTCCCGTCCACCGTCTTTTTGGCGGTTGTTTTCTTCGCTGCCGTCTTCCTTGCCGCGGGCTTTTTGGCAGCTGCCTTTGCAGCCGGTTTCTTCGCGGCAGGTTTCTTTTCCGCACCCCCGGCTTCCCCGGCTTGCTCGCCGCCCTCATCGGCGGTTTTCTTGGGATAGCCCCTCTGGTCCTCGGGCAGAAAATTGGAGCAGGCAGGATTGACGCAGTAGGGCCGCTTATAGCCCCGTCCGGACCGCTTGAACATGGTCTGGCCGCACACGGGACAGTCATCCTTCACCGGCACGTCCCAGGTCATAAAGTCGCACTTGGCGGCCTCGTCCTTGGCGCTGCGGTGCTCACAGCAATAGTAATTATACTGCTTGCCCGACTTTTTGCTCACGCCGCTGCGCTTCATAATCCGCCCGCCGCACTTGGGGCAGCGGCCCGGCATCACCACCACCAGCGGCATGGTAAAGCTGCAATCGGGATAGCCCGGGCAGGCCAAAAAGCGCCCGAACCGCCCGGACTTTACCACCAGATTCCGCCCGCACTCCGGGCAGATTTCTTCGCTCACCTCATCGGGCACCTTGATACGGGTTCCCTCCAGAGCCGTCTCCGCGTCTTGCAGGCTCTTTGCAAAGTCCCCGTAAAATTCCCGCAAAACGCCCTTCCACGGGGTCTTCCCTTCTTCCACGGAGTCCAGCTTCCGCTCCATGTGGGCGGTAAACTGCAAATCCGCGATGTCGGAAAAGCGCTGCTTCATCAAATCCGTCACCACCCGGCCAAGGTTGGTGATTTTGAGGTATTTGCCCTCTTTCACCACATATTCCCGGTCGAGAATGGTGGAAACAGTGGGCGCATAGGTGGAGGGGCGGCCAATGCCCTGCTCTTCCATGGCGCGAATCAGCGTTGCGTCGGTATAGTGGGCGGGGGGCTGGGTGAAGTGCTGGTCCCTGCGGAACTCCTTCAGGCCCAATGCCTCTCCCTCCCGCAGGGCAGGCAGGGGAGATTCCTTTTCTTCCTTCTCCTCGTCCTTACCCTCTTCGTAAACGGCGGTATAGCCCGCAAATTTCAGGCCCGAGGCGGTGGCACGGAAAATGTGCTCCCCGGCGGCGATGTCCACAGACACGCTGTCGTACACGGCGTTTTCCATCTGGCTTGCCAAAAAGCGGCTCCAAATCAGCTTGTACAGCCGATACTGCTCCCCGGTGAGGTCGCCCTTTACCTGCTCCGGCGTCAGCTCCACGCTACTGGGACGGATGGCTTCATGGGCGTCCTGTGCGTTGGCCTTGGCCTTATAGTGGCGAACCTGCGCGGGGTAGTATTCTTTTCCGTACCGACTGAGAATGAAGCTCTTGGCGGCTGCCTGCGCTTCCTCGCTGATACGCAGAGAGTCGGTTCTCATATACGTGATGAGGCCCACTGCGCCCTCGCCCGCGATGTCCACGCCCTCGTAGAGTTGCTGGGCAATGGCCATGGTGCGCCGGGGCGTCATGCTCAGTTTCCGGGACGCATCCTGTTGGAGGGTGGAGGTGGTAAACGGCGGAGAGGGGCTGCGCTGCTTATCCGTCCGCTTCACGGACTTGACCGCGAAGGCCTGGTTCTTCGTCTCCTCCACCACGGACTCTACTTCATCCGCGGATTTCAGTTCCACTTTTTTGCCGTCTCTGCCGTGATAATGGGCGGTAAATTCGGTCTTCTTCCCGTCGTCGGTGCGTAAAAATGCGTCCAGTGTCCAGTATTCCTCGGGCTGAAAAGCCTCGATTTCCCGTTCACGGTCGTCCACCATCCGGGTTGCCACGGACTGGACCCGCCCGGCGGAAAGACCCCGGCGGATTTTCTTCCATAAAAGGGGGCTGAGCTGATAGCCCACGATGCGGTCCAGAATACGCCGGGCCTGCTGAGCGTCCACCAGATTCTGGTCGATGTCCCGGGGCCGCTGAATGGACTCCTGCACCACCTTTTTGGTAATCTCGTTAAAGGTCACCCGGCGGGTCTTTTCATCCGGCAGGTTCAAAAGCTGCTTTAAGTGCCAGGAAATCGCTTCGCCCTCCCGGTCGGGGTCGGTTGCGAGATACACGGTGTCGGCGGACTTGGCGGACTTTTTAAGGTCCCCGATGATGTCCTCCTTGCCCTTGATGGGCTGATACACCGGGTCAAAATCCCGCTCCACGTCCACGCCCAGCGTGCTCTTGGGCAGGTCCCGCAGATGACCCATAGAGGCCTTCACACGGAAATCCTTTCCCAGATATTTTTCAATGGTCTTGGCCTTCGCGGGAGATTCCACGATGACCAGGCTCTGCTTTGCCATAGCTACCTCCAAAACTTTGCGGGGGTTGAGTGATAATCAAAAATTTACGGGGTCAGCGTCACGGCGCGGACATACCGCTTGCCGTCCCGCTGGGTTACAAATTGGTCGATTTCCAGCATGGTCAGGGCTGAGAGCACCCGCCGCACGGGCAGCACTGTCAGCTCCGCCAAATCGTCCACCGCCATGGGCTCCTCCGTCAGCGTCTGCAAAATCATCATCTGATCGTCGGTCAGCCCCGCGTCTTTGACGGAAAGGACGGGCAATGCGGGCGTCGCAGCCTCCACAGGTTGTCCCGGCTGCTTTTCAGGGCTGGGCGGTACAACGCGGGCCTGCCCGCGCAGTTTACCCGGAAACAGCGCCTCATACTCCCGAAGAATATCCCACGGCTCCGCCGCCACCATGGCTCCATCCCGAATCAGGCGGTTGCAGCCTTTGCTGTTTTCCGCGTAAATGGGACCGGGGACGGCAAACACGTCCCGCCCCTGATCCAGCGCCATCCCTGCGGTAATCAGCGCACCGCTGCGAAGCGGGGCCTCCACCACCAGCGCTGCTACGCTCAGGCCGGAGATCATGCGATTGCGGACGGGAAAATGACCGGGCAGCGTCTCCGAACCCGGCGGATACTCGGAAATAAGGCAACCGGCGGCGGCCACATCGTCATATAGCCAGCCGTTTTCCCTTGGGTAAATCACGTCGATTCCGCCGCCCAGCACGCCGATCACCGCGCCGCCCGCCCGGAGAGCGCCCTGCGCGGCCACGGAGTCGATGCCCCGGGCCAGGCCCGTCACCACCACCGCTCCGGCCTCCGCAAGACCGAAGGACAAATCCTCCGCGCAGCGGATACCGTAAGGTGAAGCCTTCCGCGTCCCCACCACGGCGACGGCAGGCAGCTCGTCCACTGCGGGAAGCCTGCCCCGAATGTACAAAAGACAGGGCGGGTCGTAAATACTGCGCAGACGGACGGGATAGGCCGCGTCATGAAGCGTCAGCAAATGCAGGCCCAGCCGCTCACAGTCCGCCAGAATCCGGTCTGCATCAGACAAATCCTTCCGCCCCAAAGTCTCAGCCTCACGGAGGGTAATGCCCTCGGTGAGCAGCAGCTCATCCCGGTCGGCATAATAAATATCCTCCGGCGTGGGAAAGCGCTCCAGCAGCGAGAGCTTCGTCTGGCTGCCAACACCCTCCAGCCGGGAGAGCCAGACCCAGTATTTCAGCATGGACATGTTCGTCCCTCCTCTATCCCCGGCTCCGGGCCATCTCCCACAGCAGCGCGGCGGCGGCCGCCGCCGCGTTCAGGGATTCACAGCGCTCATTCATGGGGATTTTCACCGTGGCGGTGCAAAGAGCAAGCAGTTCCTGAGAAAGGCCCCGGCCCTCGCTGCCGATGGCGGCAGCGGCGGGGGCGTAGTCCAACTCGCGGATATCCCGCGTGTCCGATTGCAGCGCCGCGCCATACAGCGGAATGCCGCTTTTTTTCAGCAAGGAGGCAACCTCCGCCGCACCACAGGTCCACACAGGACAGCGGAACGCCGCGCCCATTCCGGCGCGCAGGGTTTTGGGATGATAGAGGTCGGCGCAGCCGTTCACCAGAAACAGCCCGTCCGCCCAAAATGCATCCGCCGTGCGGAGAATGGTGCCCACGTTGCCGGGGTCCTGCACTCCGTCCAGCACCACGTATCGGCTGCCGGAAAGCGTTTCAGGCAAGGCCGTCTCCCGCATCCGACAAATGGCCAGAACGCCCTGCGGCGTTTTGCTGGGGGCGACGGCTTCCATCACGTCCTCCGTCACCTCCACCGTCCTGACAGAGGGCGGCAAACCTTCCAAGGCCCGCCCCGGCGTGGTCACCACGGTGTCCACCGTCTCGCCCGCCCAGCGGAGGGCCTCCTCTACAAGCTTTGGACTGTCGCAGAGGAAGAGGCCTGTCTCTCGGCGAAAGCCTCCGTCCGCCGCCAGCTTTTTCAGCTTCAGGCAAAGGGGATTTTTTCTGCTTGAAATTTGCTCCACGGCCCCGCTCCCCTTCCTCAAATTTCAAAACGGGAAGCCGATACATTAAATAGGTAGGCCCCGGATTTTGATGTGAAAGTGAGTATATCATACGCCGTCAAACAATTCAAGTCAACGATTTTGCGCCAAAACGGGGTTTTTTGCCGCTCTAACGCCCTTGAAAAGCCCGGAAAAATCCCGTCTGCACCAAAGTAAAACGGGCCTCGCCCGGTTGGCGCGCGCTCCTGCTCCAACCGGGCGGACGGTCAGCTTACCCGCACCTCAATCTGCTCCGCGCGCAGCGCGCCGGCAGAGCATAACGCGGCAAACAACTGGTCCCTGCGGCAGTCATGCGGCGTCCGTTCCTCCTGAACGGGGACGTTCAAAGCTACGTGAGCGGGAATGGGCGCACCGTCGTACAGCGGAAGTGTCACGGCGCAGTGCAGCTCCGGTCTGGGGGCAAACAGCAGCAGCGCTTCCGCCGCTTCCACCTGTGCAGTGGCGGGCCGCAGCAGCAGTGACACGCCAAATTCCCGCCGAAGCTGACGGGCCAGTTCTTCCCCTCCGTCGGGAATGTCCAGCAGCACATAGCGATACCGCAGGCACAGCTCCGTCACCGCCCGCACCAGCTCTCCCGTAAGATGATCGGCACACACCGCCACTCTGGTTGCCCCGGAAATCCCCCGGTTTGCAAGCTCCGCGCGAAGCCATTCTCCCGCGATGCTGCGGTACAGGCGCATCACCTCCACGGGAAACACGCCATATTTCGCAAAAATCGCCTCATAGGGAAACGCCTCCGGAAATACCGCACGGGTAACGCCCACTTTTTGAAGCTTTTTCGCGGCCCCCGCCGCCCTGCGGCGCAAAACAGCGGCCGGAGTATTTTTCCGGCGGAGCAGCCGCACCTCCAGAAACCGCATTCGTAAAATCGCAGATTCGCCCGCCCGGCGGGGCGCTTTTTCCTCCGTCCATGCCACAAATCCAATCATGTCAACCTCCCTGCCCTCCCGTGGGAATCTCGGAGCGGCCCTTTTGTGCCGGAGCAAATCGCTTCGGCAAGCGCAAAAGCCCTCCCGTCCCATTTCTATGGGACAGGAGGGCTTCTTATGCTGAGAAATCAACGGGAGAGCGAATAACCGGTGAGATAATTCAGGGGATTGATGCGCACGCCATTTTCCGAAATCTCGAAGTGGAGATGGGGCCCGGTGGAGTTGCCGGTGGACCCGGTGACGCCGATGGAATCCCCCTGATTCACATAGGACCCGGCGGTGGTTCCAAGGCTGCTCATATGGGCATACAGGGTGGTATTGCCTCCGCCGTGGGAAATGACCACGTAATTGCCGTAGGAGCTGGAGCGCTGGGCCACAATTACGGTGCCCGCCTTGGCGGCGTGGATGGTGGTGGTATAGCCCACCCGTCCGATGTCAATTCCCTTGTGGTTTGTGGAACCGATTCCCCCGGGAGACGAGCGTCCGCCGAAGGTGGAGGTGATATATCGGCTGTCCACCGGCCAGATATACCCTCCAAGGGCTGCGTTGGAGGGCGTTCCGCCGTTGGCGGCGGCCTGCTCCGCCGCAAGCTTGCGGCTCAGCTCCTGAATTTCCTTCTGGATGGCCTCCTGCTCCTCGGCAAGGCCGTCGATCTCAGCCTCCGTCTCGTTCTGGTCGCTGGCAAGCTGGCGAATCAGATCATTGGCCTCTGAGCGCTGGGCCTCCAGCTCGGATTTCTTGGCCACAAGCTCTTTCTTTGCAGCCTCTGCATCCGCCTTGGACGCGGTAAGCTGGGCCTCCTTCTGGGCAATCTCATCCTGAAGGGCCTTGAGCTGGTCAATCACCGCCTGATCCGCGTACATAATCTCATTCACCGCGTTCAGCCGGTCTAAAAGGTCGGTAAGATTGTCGGCCTTGAAGAGAACGGACCAATAGCTGACGGTTCCTCCCTCCTCCATGGCCCGCACCCGGCGGCAAAACAGCTCGTACTGGGCCGCTTCCCGCTCCTGCGCATCGGCCAGCTCCGCCTGCGTCTGGGTAATGAGGTCGGCATAGGTGGAAATCTGCGTCTCCACGTTACTGATTTCCTTTACCTGCACGGCGATTTGCTGATCCAGCAGCTCCTTCTTCTTCATGACCTGCGCCTTGTCGCTGGACAGGGCCGAAAGCTTTTCTTTCAGCTCCTTTTTCTGCTTGTTCAAATCGGTGGCGCTGCTTTTCAGCGCATCGATATCCGCCTGCTTCACGGCGGCCGCAGGCTGGGGCAGCATCACCGCAGTGCAGATTACCAAAAAAGCCATCAATCCCGCCGTAAGGCGCTTCATCCGTCTCATAAATGTTCCACCCTCCCGCATGTTTCGTAAGACACGGTTTACACCTGCAAAAACCGCCGGATGGCGGACAGGCTTCCCCCGACGCCCACAAGGATTCCGGCCACCAAAAACGTCGCCGCCACAGGGAGCCACAGCTCCCCAAAGCTCATCACATTGATGAGCTGGAGCGTATCGCTGCTTTCAACTCCCCGGGCCACCGCCTCATACAGCGTCCATTGCAGCAGGAACGCCGCCACCGCGCCGGTGACGCCCAACATAAAGCCCTCATACACAAATGGCCAGCGGATAAAGCCGTTGGTGGCGCCCACCATGCGCATGATGGCGATTTCCTCCCGCCGGTCAAAGGTGGTGAGCTTGATGGTGTTGGACATGATGAACACGGACACCACCAGCAAAATGACAATCAGCGTCACGCACACCACCGTGGCGATGTTCCGCACGGTAATCAACCCGTTGGAAAACTCCTCGTAGGCGGTGACCTCCGCGATACCCTCCACCTTCTCCACGGCGGCCTTTGTTTCCCCTGTCAGCCGGATGTCCACGGTTTTCACGGCGAAGCGGTCCCGGAAAATCTCCGGGTCCAAGTCCTGAAATGCCGATTCGTCGGTGTATTTCTCCTGAAAGTTCTTGGTGGCTTCTTCCTTCGTGATAAAGGTGGCGGAGGCCACGTTTGGCTGGGCCTCAATCTTGCTCTGGAGCATTCGGGCCTGCTGGGTGGTGTAGCTCTCGTCCACATACGCGAGGATTTCGTTGTCCCGCTCCATATCGCGAAGCTGCTGGTTGGCGTTCACCGCCACCAGAGAAAACGTGCCCATAATCAGAAGGCAGGCCACGGTGACGCCCACAGCCGCAAAGGACATAAATCCATGGCTGAACATATTGGAAACGCCCTCGTGGAAAAAATAGCGGAAATTATGCCTTCCCATGGATATGTCCTCCCACATAGCGCCCTACGGAATCGTTGATGATACGGCCGCCGTCGATGGTGATAACACGCTTTTCAAAGCGGTCCACCAGATCCTTTTCGTGGGTGACCACCACCACGGTGGTTCCCAGCGTGTTAATTTTTACCAACAATCGCATCAACTCCAGCGACCGGTCCGGGTCCAGATTGCCGGTGGGCTCGTCTGCAATAATTGTGGTGGGATTGTTCACCAGCGCCCGGGCAATGGCAACCCTCTGCTGCTCGCCGCCGGAAAGCTCCGTCGGGAAATGGGAGGCCTTTTCATCCAGCCCCACCAGCTTCAATACATAGGGAATCCGCTTGCGCAGCTCCTTCTCCCCCATACCCACAGCCCGCATAACAAACGCCAGATTGTCATACACCGTTTTCTTCTCAATCAGGCGGAAATCCTGAAAAATCACGCCCACCGTCCGCCGCATCAGGGGCAATTGCCTGTCGGTGATGTTGCTGACGGAAAAGCCGTTGATCATCACCCGGCCCCGAGTGGGCTCCACCTCGCCGGTAAGCAGCTTGATAATCGTGGATTTACCTGCGCCGGAAGGGCCGACCAAAAAGATGAACTCGCCGTCCTCAATGGTGAGTGTAATACCCCGGATGGCCTGCGTGCCGTTGTCATACTCCATTTCCACGTCCTTTAGACGGATCATATACGCACCTCGCTCCGATCCGGCAGGACCGCCGGAATTTCCAATTTTCTGGGATGGTAGACATAAATCTACAATCGCTTGTATTATATATGCTTTTTCCCCATCATGCAAGGGAAAATATAAAATGTATCCCGAAAATTCCAAGGTCCGCAGTATTTTTCACGCCGCGCCTTTTTCCGGACCTGCCGCCCCGCAAAAAAAGAGGACGGCACGCAGCCGTCCTCCCTAATGTACGGCTTTAGTTCAGCCGTACTTCCTTTGCCGATTCGGGCTGAAAACAGCCCTTCATGTCGTATTTGTTATACCCAGAATAGTCGGACAAGGCCCGGCCCTCCAGAGAATAGCTGCGGATGAACCGCTTGCCGTCCACCGAGGTCCAGTTTTCCGCATCCCATGTGAGATAGCCGTCCTCGTCGGTCTGCTTTTCGGCAAACAGCAAATCCACCTGCCGGTTGTGGTTGGCCACAAGGTCCACCAAATCGTCCCAGCTTAACTCCTTCTCGCACTTTTCAATCAGGTCATTGACTTTCATTTTCTTCCCCCTCAGCCTACATAGCCGGCCTTTCTCAGAAGTTCCATGGACCGCTCGCTGTTGGCCTCGCTCATCATTACCAGCGGGCCGGTGCAGCCCATGCCGCTCTCGGCGTAAATCCCCGCCTTCCACAGCTCGCGCACCGCGTCCTCCAAGTCCATCACCTCGATGCCCGCGATGCTGGCGGTGACCGGCTCGGAGGGCGGGGCTTTTATCTCCTCCGTTTCGGCGGCAGGCTTGAGGCAGGCGGTTTTCCGGGCCTCCAAAAGCTTGTTCAGCCCAGCCTTTTCCGCTTTGGCAAATTCCTCCCGCGCCACGTCAAATACCTTGCCCCGCACAAGCTGGGCGGCAAATTCCAGCGCGTTTGCAATCAGCGGCGCACCGGAAGCACGGGAAATAATTAAAATCAGCTTTTCATAGCCCTTGCCAATACCGGGGCCATACCCGTACCCGCTGGATTCAAAGCTTCCGCCGGTGGTGTAGGCCGAGAGCATTTTAATGAGGACGTTTCCGGTCAGCGGGTCCGTCACCAGCACGTCCGGCGTGCCCTGAAGCACGTCGTTCCCCCGTAGCACCGCGCCCCCGTCGGACCGGGCGGACTCCGCGAACCGGAAGGAATACCCGTCCGCCTGAAGCTGGCGGAGGGCCGTCTCCGTCTGGCGCGCACCGTCCACGTTCAGGATGCCAACGGTGGGATCAGCAATGCCGCTGGCCTTGGCGGCAATGATGCCATAGACCGCGTTTTTAATCATGCCCTCCACCCGGTCGGCGCTGGAGGTGCCGGTGGTGGTGGCAACAAACATTTCACGGCCCTTGGCGGGCGTTACGACCCTGCCCACGGTGGACACACCGATGGGGAACGGGAAGTGCATGGTCACAGCCCCGTCCACCGCGCCGCTGTCCACCAGCTGCTCCATTTTTTTGTGGCCCTCGTCCTCGTCTGATACCTTCACGGTGGTAACGCCGGGAGCCTCCAGCGTGCCGATATAGTACACATCCACGCCCCGCTTTACCGCCATTTGGGCGGCGGCCATGGCGTTTTCCTCACCGTGCTCACTGCCCATTCCCGTCAGGGCAATTTTGGGACGAACCCCGTAAGAGCCGCTTTCCAGCCCCTCGGCCATCTCCAAAAAGGTTTTGGCGATGATTTTTTGAAGATTACTCATGCCGCACCCCGCTCAATCTGCCTGCGCCAGCAATGTGGCCGCAAATTCCTTCATCGCCTTGGCGATCATCTCCCGTACCTGCTCCTCGCCTACGCCGGTCTGTGCGTCCTGCGTTCCGGCGTTTTTCTGGACGACAAAAGACACACCGTCGAACAAATTGGTCATGCGCCCAAGGAACAGCGAGCCCTTGCCCACAATCATGACCCGGCTGATGTCCCCCGCCAGCAGCTCTTCCCGGGCAAAGCCCAGATAGGGCACACCGGAGGGAATGTGTCCCTGCGTGGGCGCCCAGCCAGTCAGTCCATGCTTCACCGTGAAGTTTGCCAGCTCCGCCTTTTCCAGCTCTCCCCGCTTCACTGCCAGCGCGGCGATCATCTTATAGTTGGAAAGGGGCACGTCGCCCGCTCCGGCAGGCTTTGTGATGTCGGGGTTTTGCATCTCAGGGGAGTATTTATCGATATCAGTAATTTTCAGCCCCGCCCGGTCCAACGGGTCAGTGACAAGGCTGGAAATCACCGCCTGGGGTGCGGAGCCGGTGCCCACGCTGTGGCGGCCCAGCAAGTCCAGATTGATTTCGGGATTCACGCCGTCGTTCTCCGTGACCACCACGGCAAAACCCGCCACCATATCCTCCAGAATGGGCAGACCCTTTTTCACGTGGTCCTTACCGTTCATGCCAAGCTTCGCCGTGCAGCCCCCGGCGGTAACCACCACAGTTTTATATGCCCCGGCCTGCACCAGAGCAGCGGCCTCGATCATCGCGTGGGCGGGGGCGGCGCAGAAGCTGCGCAGGTCGGAGCCGGTGGCTCCGGAAAGGCCCGCAATTTCCGCGGCAGCCTTGGCAAAGTTGCCGCCGCCCCGCTGGTTCATGTCGCCGCAGGCTTCCTCCGCGCAGTCGATGACGTAATCCACCTGAGACTTTTCAATCCCCGCGTTTTTCACGGCGGTGAGCAGCGCCAAAACGGAGGACGCCTTGGACACCAAGTTTTCCATCATCACATGGGCGGAGAGGTTTCCGTCAATGTCGTGGGCGCGGTTTACGCAGCCAACCAATTTGTCGTGGTGATACAACCCCTCGGAATGCTCCTGCTCCACCAGACGGGCAATCTCCGCGCCGTCGATTCCGTCACGAACGCGGGCCAGAATCGTCTCATCCATCAGGGGATTTGCGGCAAGGTCCGCCTTATGAGCGGCCACAAAGTCCCGGTCCAGCTTCACAAGGTCGAACACGTCGCAGCTTTGCAGCAGCAGGAAAAACTCCTCCTGCGGCATCATCTGTCCGAATTTGCCGAAGCGCCCGTTTACGTCGCAGGTCTTGTCATACCACGGCTGCTCCACGGCGGCAAGCTCCGCAGGGGTTTTGTTTCCGATGTAGACCTGATTGGGCCAGTAGGACAGGGCCTGCTCAAAGCTGCGCAGGTGGGCGGGCAGCGCCTTTAAATACTCGCTCTCCGGGTTGACGATGCGCTCCGTGGTCTGGGTGGTGCCGCTGCGCAGCACCATGTCCGGCGTGTGGGCCAGAATGTAGCCCGCGCCCTTGATGACACTTTTCATGGCAAAATACCGTCCTCTCTGCACTTTCAAATCAATTTTTGCGTGTTCCCGGCGCTGTGGCTTTTGGGGAAATCTCTTCATTAGGGGAAATCTTACATTAAATATAACGACGCACGTTTTATAAGGTATGACGCAGCATTTGCAGACAGCCGCTGCGGAGAGACGCAAGGGCATGGCGCGTTCGCGCCTCTCCCCGGCGGCCGCCGGG
>NZ_JBEVTO010000008.1:0-175783 GCF_041020825.1 Oscillibacter sp. GMB15532 | reverse complement strand
CAAACCGTTGTCTTGTTCGGCAACTCGATTAGATTACCACAGTTTCCCATGGTTTGTCAAGTACTTTTTTCAAGTCCTCAACACTTCTTTTCAAGTTCGCCGCCGCCCTCCCGGACAGCTTTGTTAGACTACCATACCCCTGCCCCTTTGTCAAGAACTTTTTTCCTTTTGTGGGAGGTGGTGGTTAGCCGGTAAAGTGGTTGCGGCAGGGCTGCAAAGGTGGTATGATAGATTTTGTCTGAATTTTATGGCACTTTACAGGATGTATTGCGCAAAGGAGAGGCTTCACTGTGTTTGAAAACTTTATGACGGCGCTGCGCGTCGTTCTTCCTCTGGCTCTTTTTATGGGAATCGGCGTCTTGGTTCGTAAATGTAAGGTGATGGACCGTCCCACCATGCGGAAAGTGGACGGTCTTTGCTTCCGCCTGTTCATGCCCACGTTGCTGTTTAAAAACATTTATGAATCCAACGTGCTTTCCCATATTGATGGATGGGGCTTTCTATATGTACTGGTGTGCATGCTGATTCTTTTCTTCGTGGTCGGTCTGCTTCTTCCCCGCAAGCTGCTTTCGGACGGAGACAGCGCCGCGGCGGTAGGTCAGGCAATGATTCGGCCCAATTACATTTTATTCGGTCTTGCGGTTGGAACCTCTATTTTTGGGCCGGGCAGCGCGGGGATCGGTATCGTTGCCCTGTTCGGCGCGCTGATTGTGCCGCTGGTGAACATTTTTTCCACGCTGATTCTGGAGCTGAACCGATCGGGAAAGGCTGACCTGAAAAATTTGTTTCTGTCTATCCTTAAGAACCCCATGATTATCGCAACACTTTTGGCGCTGACGCTGCTGGTCCTGAATATCCGGATTCCGGATTTGCTCTATACCGTGGTCAGTGACGTGGCGGGCGTCACTACCACCATCGCCTTTATCTCCCTGGGTGTCAGTCTGGACCTGAGCCAGACCCTTTCCAACTGCCGCACGCTGATTCTGGCAGTGCTTTCCCGGATGGTGGTGATTCCTCTGATTTTTCTGCCTTTGAGCATTGCTCTGGGCTTTCGGGACGGGGCGCTGTGCGCCCTCATGATTTTCTTTGCGGCACCCACCGCCGTGGCCTCCTACCCCATGGCCGTGGCCATGGGCGCTGACGGAGCCCTTGCCGGGCAACTGGTGTGCTCCACCACGGTGACCTCCATCTTCACAATTTTCTGCTGGACCTTCCTGCTGCGGACATTTGGACTGATGTAGGATATACCCAATCCAACAAAAAGGGCTTCCCGCCTATGGCGGGAAGCCCTTTTCATATAGTTCAGTCTTTATTCCACGGTGACAGACTTTGCAAGGTTCCGGGGCTTATCGATATCGCAACCCCGCTGCAACGCCACGTAATAGGAGAATAGCTGCAGCGGCAGCACACCCAGAGAGGGCTGAAGCATCTCCGCCGTCTCCGGCACGGAGAGCACGGCGTCCGCAGTCTTCTCCATTCTTTCCCGCTGGCAGGCGGTAGTCAGAGCCATCACCTCAGCCCCCCGGGCCTTCACCTCCACCACGTTGCTCATAGCCTTGTCAAACAGCGGCGCATAGCTTCCCAGCGCCACCACCAGCGTCCCCGTCTCAATCAGGGAGATGGTGCCGTGCTTCAGTTCGCCGGAGGCGTAGGCCTCCGAATGGATATAGCTGATTTCCTTCAGCTTCAGGGACCCCTCCATGCCCATGGCATAGTCCAGATTCCGCCCAATGAAGAAAATAGAGTCGTGGTTAAAGTAGCGGGAGGCAAAATATTTCACATCCTCCGTGTCCTTCAAAAGTGCCGACATCTGCTGGGGCAGCCGCTGGATGCCCTCCACAGCGGCGGTGTACGTTTCTTTTGAAACCGTACCCAGCAAATCGCCCAGATACAGCCCTACTAAATCCATCAAAGCCAACTGGGTGGAATACGCCTTGGTGGTAGCCACGGCGATTTCAGGCCCCGCCCAAGTGTACAACACGTCGTCCGCGTCCCGTGCGATGGAGGAGCCCACCACGTTGACGATGGCCAGCGTCCGTCCGCCCCGGCGCTTAGCCTCCCGCATGGCGGCCATGGTATCCAGCGTCTCGCCGGACTGGCTGATGACCGCCACCAGAGAATGCTCATCCACCAGCGGGTCGCAGTACCGGAATTCGCTGGCCAGCACCACCTCCACAGGACGGCGCAGAAGCTTCTCCCAGATATATTTGCTTACCATGCCCACATGATAGCTGGAGCCACAGGCAATAATAAAGATGCGGGATATGTTTTCCGCATACTCCCGGGTCAGCTTCACGTCGTCCAGCACAATCCTGCCCTCCCGGATACGGGGAGAGACGGTGCGGCGAACGGCCTCCGGCTGCTCCATAATCTCCTTGAGCATGAAGTGGGGATAGCCCCCCTTTTCAGCAGCGGACACATCCCAGTCCACGGTGCGGCGGGTTTTCTCCACGGGGACAAGCTCGCCGTCAAACACGTCGATGCCCCGGGGCGTCACCACCGCGATTTCCCCGTCGTCCATATAGGCCACTTCCCGAGTGTATTTAATCACTGCCGTCACGTCGGAGGCAATGAAATTGCAATCCTTGCCATAGCCTAAGATCAGCGGACTGTCCTTCCGCGCGGCAATCAGCGCATCCGGATAGTCGGAGCAGATGATGCCGAAAGCATAGGAGCCCTCGATACGCCGCAGAACGCGGCCCACGGCCTCCATCATGTTGTGGCACTCGTTGTAGTGAAACTCCAATAGCTGGGCCACCACCTCCGAGTCGGTGTCGGACGTAAATTTTATCCCCAGCTTCTGGAGATGCTCCTTAATTTCCATATAGTTTTCAATAATGCCGTTGTGGACCAGCGCAATGTTGCCGCTCTCGCTGACGTGGGGATGGGCGTTCACGTCGTTGGGCTCTCCGTGGGTGGCCCAGCGGGTGTGGCCCACACCGAGGGTTCCCTCCATATCCGCCCCGCCGTGGAGCATGTCGCTGAGGACCTTCAACCGGCCCTTGGATTTTCTCACCTGAAGGCCATGCGTCTCGGATCGCACGGCCACACCGGCGGAGTCATATCCCCGGTATTCCATCCGCTCCAGGCCGTCCAACAAGATCGGGGCGGCTTGTGCGCCGCCCGAATAACCGATAATTCCACACATAAATGACAATCCTCCTGATATTCAATTTGTCCTTTGCAGGCCAAAAGGGCCGCAAAGCATCTGCCGGTCCCGGTTTCCGGGGCCGGATATCAAAAGGACAAACGCGCAGATGATTTGTCTCTTTTCCCACGGTCGCAGTCTTTTTGTTTTGCGGTTGCCCGCATATTTCAGACCTGCGTGACACATCCGTGGACGCGGAGGGGCATCCGCCGAATTCTCGATACTCCCCTCTCCTCGTTATCCCCCAGGGTAACCCCTGCGGGCACATGGCGCTTTTGACGGGATTTCCCGTAAGCCTCCTTTCTCCTTCTGCGACTTGGCACGATATATGATAATCCCCGCTTTTGGGCGAAGCCTTATCTGCTGTTCAAGATTGCAAGCCCACTTGTTCCGGGCCCATCTTATCCTTGGTCCATTTTAATCCGCGCCTCTCCGGGCGCCGTAGTCGGTGAGATACCGGCCATTCTCCAACAGGTAACGCCCTTTTTGCCGCATACACCCGCTTCTTCCGGCAAATACTGAGAGAAAGGGGGTATGTGCTTATGGCCACCGCGTTTTTGCGGACCGTGATTCTCTATTTTTTCATCACCGCCGGACTGCGGCTCATGGGCAAACGACAGATCGGTGAGCTGGAGCCCAGCGAACTGGTGCTGACCATGATGCTCTCGGACCTGGCCGCGGTGCCCATGCAGGATTTCGGAATTCCGCTGCTCTCGGGTATCATCCCGATTTTAACGCTCCTGTCTCTATCCATGCTATTAAGCCAGCTGTCTCTTTATTCCCTGCGCATACGAAGGCTTTTGTGCGGGTCCCCCACGGTGCTGATCGACCACGGCAAGCTCCGTCAGGAAGCAATGCGGAAAAACCGCTTCACCATCGACGAGCTACTGGAGGAACTCCGAGGACAGGGCATCTGCGATATCAAAGACGTAAAATACGCGATTCTAGAAAACTCGGGCCAGCTCTCAGTCCTGCCCTGGCCCCAAACTCAGCCGCCGTCGGCGGATGATCTGGGTGTGAAAGCGGAGGACAGCATTTCCATCCCCGTGGTTCTGGTGAACGACGGACGGCTCATCTCCCGGAATCTGGAGCTGTGTGAAAAAACAATGGACTGGCTGAAAAAGCAGGTACGCCGACAGGGCCTGAACGATTACCGTGAGATTTTTCTGCTGACCCTTGACGGCGGCGGAAATATCAACTGCATTCCAAAGGAGAACTCCAAATGAAATCGTGGCTGATCCCCATTTTTCTTCTGGCGGCGATTCTGGCCGCCTCGGTGCTGAACTGCCGCGCCATGGAGCGGGACGTGACCCGATGGCAGTCCCAGTTGGAGCAAACGGAAGAAGCCATCTCCGCCGAAAACTGGCAGGATGCAAAAAAACTTCTCTCCCAAAGCTATGAGGACTGGTCCAAGCGCCAGACCTATCTTCACATCACGGCGCAGCACAGTCTGGTAGACAGCGCAGACGCCATGTACCGCCGCTGCGCGGCCCTCATCACCGTGCAGGACCCCGAATGCATGGCAGAGCTGGCGGACCTTACGCACCAGCTATGGCTTCTCTCGGAAATAGAGCGGTTCAGCATCAAAAACGTGCTGTAAAGTGAAAGTGCCGATCCCGCTCTGCGGCTATTATAGCACACTCCTCCTCCCCCCCGCAATACAAAATCGTCCCCACGCAAAACGTCCGCTTTTCTCCCATTCCTCTCGAAAAAGGGCCGTACAAAGGGAAAATTGGTTGCCAAGCGCCGCTAAACGCGCTATACTGGTGCGAAGTCAGTCGGCTTTTGGAACAAAAGGAGGAAGCGGTATGAAAGCAAAGGCGGCAGTCAAGCGCATTATTGAAACGCTGAAGAGCATTTACCCCGATGCGCTGTGCTCTTTAAACTATGAAAAGGATTATGAGCTTTTGTTCGCCGTGCGGCTTGCCGCCCAGTGCACCGACGCTCGCGTGAATCAAACCACCCCGGCTCTGTACGCCCGGTTTCCAACGCTCCAGAGCTTTGCAGAGGCGGATGCGGCAGAAGTGGGACAGTACGTCCGCTCCTGCGGATTTTTCAACAGCAAGGCCCGGGATATTGTGGCCTGCGCCCAAAAGCTGATTTTGGAGCACGGCGGAAAGGTCCCCGCCACGATGGAGGAACTGACAGCCCTGCCCGGCGTGGGCCGAAAGACGGCAAACCTCATTCTGGGCGACATATACGGCCAACCCGCCTATGTCTGCGACACCCACTGCATCCGGATCACCGGCCGTCTCGGCATCACGAACGGCAGCAAGGACCCTCTTCAGGTGGAGCGTCAGCTCCGGCTGGTCCTCCCGGCGCGGGAATCCTCAAACTTCTGCCACCGTATGGTTCTGTTCGGGCGGGACACCTGCACCGCCCGGTCCCCCCAATGCGACGGCTGTCCGCTGGAACGGGACTGTGATTTTAAAAAAGCGCAAAAACAGGCGGTAAAGTAATTCCGCCCGTCATATCCTATGTTCGTCATATAAAAAGGGATTCCCGTTCCGGCCTTGTCGGAGCGGGAATCCCTTTTTTAAAACAGCGTAATCTGGCTGGTCTCCGCCATGCCGGCAAAGGACCCCAGCTTTTTGAGCTGCTCGATGTGGGTTTTGGAAAGCTTGCTGCAGCACATGGAAAATTCCTCGATGGAGATAAAGCTCTTTCCCTTCCGCTTCTCCACCGTGTCCGCCGCCGCCGTCTCGCCAAGTCCGCGCACCGCAGCAAAGGGCGGGAGAAGTCCGTTTTCCGTCACCTTGAACTTTGTGGCCTCGGACTCGTAAATGCTGATGGTGTCAAAGTGAAAGCCCCGCAGATAAAATTCGTAGCACACCTCCAGCGTGGTCATCAAATCCTGCTCTACCGCCGTGGCGTCCTTATTGTTCTCAATTTCGCGGATTTTTCGCTTCACCGCATCCATCCCCGCGCAGCAGTATTCCGCGTCAAACGCCTTGGCCCGGACGGTAAAAAACGTGGCGTAAAACGCCAGCGGCTCGTGCACCTTGTACCACGCGATACGAAACGCCATCATAACGTAGGCCACGGCGTGGGCCTTGGGGAACAGATATCCGATTTTGGCGAGGGAGTCGATATACCACTCGGGGACGTCGTGCTCCCGCATAATTTCCACCCAGCCGTCCGGATATCCGCCCTTTTTCACCTTGCCTTTTCGGACGGACTCCATGATTTTGAAGCTCAGCTCCGCGTCCACGCCCATGGAAATCAAATACAGCATAATGTCGTCGCGGCAGCCCACCGTTTCCAAAACGGAGGCGGTCCCGTCCAGAATCAAATCCCGGGCGTTGCCCAGCCACACGTCCGTACCGTGGGAAAAGCCGGAAAGCCGCACCAGCGTGTTAAAATCCTTCGGTCGGGTATCCACCAGCATCTGGCGGGTAAACCGGGTGTTGAATTCCGGGATGGCCACGGCCCCCGTCTCCCCCACCACGTCGTCGTGTTCATAGCCTAGGATTTTGCTGGAGATGAAGATGGACATGGTATCCTCGTCGTCCAGCGGAATAGAGCGGGGATCCACGCCGGTCAGGTCCTCCATCATGCGCACCATGGTGGGATCATCGTGCCCCAGCATGTCCAGCTTCAGGAGGTTTGCCTCCATGCAGTGATATTCAAAATGGGTGGTGATAATGTCGCTCTCCGGGTCGTCCGCCGGGTGCTGAACGGGACAGAAATCCTCAATCTCCATGTCGTCCGGCACCACAACAAGGCCGCCGGGATGCTGGCCCGTGGTGCGCCGAACGCCCACACAGCCGGTAGTCAGGCGGTTTTCCTCCGCCCGGCCCGCAGTGGCGCCGACTTCCTCCAGATACTTTTTCACCATGCCGTAGGCGGTTTTTTCCGCGAGGGTTCCGATGGTACCCGCCCGGAACACCTGCTTTTCACCAAACATTTCAATGGCGTGGCGGTGGGCCTTGGCCTGATACTCGCCGGAGAAATTCAGGTCGATATCGGGGACCTTTCCGCCGCCGAAGCCCAAGAAGGTTTCAAAGGGGATGTCGAACCCGTCCTTCACGTATTTTTCGCCGCACACCGGACAATTCTTGTCCGGCATATCCGCACCGCAGCCGTAGGACCCGTCCTGGATAAATTCCACGTGCTTGCATTTGGAGCAGCGATAGTGTGGCGGCAGGGAGTTGACCTCTGTAATGCCGGACATATAGGCTACTAAAGACGAGCCAACGCTGCCCCGGGAGCCCACCAGATAGCCGTTCTCCAGCGACCGCTGCACCAGCTTTTGGGCGGACATGTACACCACGTCGTATTTTCCCAAGATACCGCCCAGCTCCACCTTCAAACGGTCCTCCACCAGCGAAGGCAGGTCTTCGCCATAAAGCTCCCGGGCCTTCTCCCAAACCATGCGGTTCAGGTCTTCTTCAGAGTTTTCAAGCCGGGGAGGATACAGGTCCTTTGGCAGCAGCTCGAACGTTTCCACGCTCTCCGCCACGGCCCGGGGATTGGTCACCACCACCTCAAAGGCCTTTTCCTTCCCCAGATAGGAGAATTCCGCAAGCATCTCGTCGGTGGTCTTGAAGTAAATGGGAAGACTTGCGTCCGCGTCGGGGAATTTTTTCGACGCCAGCAAAATGTGGCGGTATACCTCGTCCTCCGGCTCCCGGAAGTGTACGTCTCCTGTGGCGCACACGGGCTTTCCCAGATCGTCGCCCAGCCGCACAATGGTCCGGTTCAGCTCCCGCAGATCTTCTTCTGACTGCACGTCCCCGTTTCGCAGCATAAATAGGTTGTTGCACACCGGCTGGATTTCCAGATAGTCGTAATAGGATGCGATACGCCTGAGCTCGTCCCAGTCCTTGTGGTCCGCCACGGCGCGGAACAGCTCGCCCGCCTCGCAGGCCGCACCCACAATGATTCCCTCCCGGTGCTGATTCAGCAGGGTTTTCGGAACCGTGGGCACCCGCTTGAAGTAGTTGAGGTTGGACGCGGAAATAATTTTGTAGAGGTTTTTCAGCCCCACCTTGTTTTTCGCCAGCAGAATAATATGCTTTGGAAAGCGGTTGGACTTGCTTCCAAGGGGACGCAGCTTTTCCATCTCAGGGTTGATTCCCTGAAGATTGTCAACACCCTTTTTCTTCAGCATATCAAAGAAAGGGATTAGCATATAGCCCACTGTGGCCGCGTCGTCGCTGGCGCGGTGGTGGTTAAAGGCGGGCAGGTCCAGTTCCTCCGCCACAATGTCCAGCTTATACTTGTTCAGCTTTGGCAGCAGGTTCTGGGCCAGAATCAGCGAGTCAATATAGGTGGGGTGAAAATCAAGGCCCGTCTTTTTGCAGCCCTCCCGGATAAAGCCGATGTCAAATTCTGCATTGTGGGCCGCCAGCGGGCGTCCGTCCACGAATTTCAAAAAGTCCGCCAGCGCGTCCTTCAGCTTGGGCGCGCCGCGCAGCATCTCGTCGGTGATGCCGGTCAGGCCGATAATTTCCGGCGTAAGCCGCCGCTCCGGGTCCACAAAGGTCTGGAACCGGTCGGTAATTTCTCCGTTTTTCAACACCACCGCGCCGATTTCCGTAATCGCCTCGCGCATCACCTTGAGGCCCGTAGTTTCGATGTCGAAGCATACAAACTCTCCGTCAAGGGGGCAGTCCTGCAAGCCGTGGACGGCCACCCGGTCGTCCAGATTGTTGATGAAATACCCCTCCATGCCATAGAGAATCTTGATTTTATCCCCGGCAGCGTGCCACGCGTCCGGAAAGGACTGGGCCACACCGTGGTCCGTAATGGCAATGGCGGGATGGCCCCAGCGGATGGCCTGACGCACCACCTCCTGCGGGTCGGTCAGCGCGTCCATGCTGCTCATGCGGGTATGCAGATGCAGCTCCACCCGCTTTACCTCGGCGGTATCCTCCCGTTCCTTGTGCCCGGCAGCCCGAATGAGGAAGGGGGCCATCTGGATGTCTTTCCCGTCCCAGGTAGGTTCCATTTTTCCCTGCACCGCCACCCACATGCCGGGTTTCAATTTTCCGTCCATCTTTCTGGCTTCGGCGGCGGTGAGGTTTTTCTGCACCGTCAGGGACCCGGTGTAGTCCGTCAAATCCAGACTCATGCGCCACAGTCCTGGGCGGCGCGTCTCCCGGCACTCAAAGGCGAAAATTTTGCCGATGACCGTGGCCTTTCCGGTTTTCAAATCCAGTGACCCCACGGGCACGGTTTTTCCCACAGGCTTTTTCTCCCCGTAAAACACTTCGCCCACGGCTCCGTCCCGTTTCTTTTCCGCGCCGCGGCCTCCGTCTGATCCGGCTTGAGACGCACCCTGTGTTTTTTCCCGCGCCGGCTCTATCGGACAGCACGCGCAGGAAATCCGCGCGTCGGCAAAGCCGTACGCCGTGCAAATTTCCTGCCCCAGCGCCCGGATTTCGTCTCCGCCCAGCTCCGCCCGGGTTTCCATTTGCAGCTCAATGGTACGCTCCGCCCTGTCGATGGCCGCGCCCACAAGCATGGCCCCGTCCAGCTTCGCCCGCAGGGGCGGAAGCGGCCTTACGTCCGGAAATATGTTGGAAAATGCGATTTTTGACATAGCTTCTCTCAATCCTAACCCGCTCTCAATGTATCGTACAAACCGCCGGTTTCCCAGCGATGTTCACAGCTTCTCAATCTCCTCCATCAGCGCATCCACCAGCCGCTCCTGCGGGACCTTGCAGAGGACCTCTCCCTTTCGGAAAAGCAGGCCCTCCCCGTCGCCCCCCGCAATGCCGATGTCGGCAGCGGCGGCCTCGCCGGGACCGTTGACGGCGCAGCCCATCACCGCCACGGTAATGGGCTTGCGGCAGCCGTCCAGCCGCCGCTCCACTTCCTCTGCCAGAGGAATCAAATCAATGCGCGTCCGTCCGCAGGTGGGGCAGGCAATCAGGTTCACGCCGTCATGACGCAGCCCCGCCGCCCGGAGAATTTTCTTCGCCGCGTAAATCTCCTCCACCGGGTCAGCCGTCAGCGTCACCCGGATGGTATCTCCAATGCCCATACACAGCAACCCGCCGATGCCCATGGCGGACTTCACAAGCCCCATGGACGGCGTGCCCGCCTCGGTAACGCCAAGGTGGAGGGGATACTCTGTCCGCTCCGCAAGCAGCCGGTAGGCCGCAATGGTCAGCGGCACGTCCGAGCATTTCACGGAGATGCAGATGTCGTCAAAGTCAAATTGGTTCAGCAGGGCCGCGTGGCCCAGCGCGCTTTCCACCAGCGCCTCTGCCGTCACTCCGCCGTATTTCGCCCGCAGCTCCCGCTCCAGCGACCCGCCGTTCACGCCGATGCGGATGGGAATGCGTTTCTGGCGGCAGATATCCGCCACTGCCTTCACTTTCTCCGCCCCACCGATGTTGCCGGGATTGATGCGGATTGCATCAATCCCCCGCTCCGCGCACTCCAGTGCAAATTTGTAGTTAAAGTGAATGTCGGCGATCAGCGGAATGGAAATTTGCTCTTTAATTTTATCCACGGCTTCCGCCGCCGCCCTGTCGGGAATAGCCACCCGAATCAGCTCGCACCCGGCATTCTCCAGCGCTTTGATTTGCGCCACGGTGGCGGCCACGTCGTCGGTTTTGGTGTTGCACATGGACTGAATGCTAACCGGCGCACCGCCGCCCACGGCCACAGTGCCCACCAGCAATTGCTTTGTCATCGGTACTCCCTCCCTCAGCCGAACAGCCGGGATACATCGTGAAGCGTCACAATCAGCATAAAGCCCAGCAATACCACCAGACCGCCGTAATTGATGGCGTTTTCGTATTTTTCAGGAATGCGCTTTTTAAAGAGCGCCATAGCGATGGCGTCCACCGTTAAAAACAGCACCCGCCCGCCGTCCAGCGCGGGAAGGGGCAGCAGATTCATCACCGCCAGATTCACCGCGATCAGCGCCGTGAAAAAGAGGATATTGTCCAGCGCGTCCCGGGCGCTTTCCGATGCCTGCCCCACCTGCGTGATGGTGGAGACGATGCCCACCGGACCGCTCATGTCCTTGAGCCCCGCGTCTCCCCGCGCCAGCATCTGAAGGCTGATGCGCACGGTCCGCACGAAATCCACGGTGTTGTACCACGCGATTTTCACCTTACCCAGCGCCGTGGCGGGCACAGCTTCGTTGCCGTAGAAAAATCCGTAGCCCTGATAGGGCTTGCCGTCCTGCCCGGTGCAGGTTTGCAGGGGAATCCCTGTCAGGGACACCTTTTCCCCGTCCCGCAGCACCGTCACGGCCAGCTTCTCTTTTCCGGCGTTCACCCGCATCAAAAGGGACACGTCGCCGCTGACGTAAATCCGTTCCCCATTGATGGACCAAAGCTGATCGCCCGCTTGCAGCGTCTCCTCTTCGGCGGCGGTGAACTCCGGCGCTATCCCGGCGACAGTTGGCACGTAAAACGCCTCCGCACCGGAATAGAGAATTAAGAGAATCAAAAAGCCCGTCAGGAAATTGGAAAAGGACCCGGCCACAAAAATTACAAACTGCTTCCAATAGCCCTGGCGGGTAATGGCCCGAGGATTCTCAGAATCCTCATCCTCTCCCTCCATGGCGCAGTAGCCGCCCACAGGGAGAATGCGGAGGGAATATTGCGTCTCACCCCGCTGCCTTTTGAACAGGGCTGGGCCCATGCCGATGGAAAACTCGTTGACCTGCACGCCGCAGGCCTTGGCGGCCAGAAAGTGCCCCAACTCGTGGAGTGCAATGAGCACGCCAAACATGAGAATCGCCGCGAGAATGTAGACAATCGTCATAAATACTCCTAACTAAACTGTTCCGATGCCGCTCTGCGGCGTTTCCCGTCTCTATGGAGACTCACTAAGCCAAAACAGCCCGCCGCGCGTCGGCGTCCGCTTTCAGAATATCCGAAAGGGTTGGATGATATACCACCGGGACGGCCTCCCGCGCTTTTTTCACCAGTCGGGAAATGTCGTTGAAGCCGATTTTCTCCTGCAAAAACAGGCTCACCGCCGCTTCGTTGGCTCCGTTCAAAACGGCGCAGGCGGTGCCTCCCGTTTCCGCGGCCGACTCCGCCAGCGCAAAGCAGGGAAACGCCTCCCGGTCCGGCGCGGCAAAGGTCAGGGGCGGACAGGTCAAAAGGTCCAGCGGCTCCGCCGGATTTTCCCCCCGCCGGGGATAGGTAAACGCATAGCGGATGGGAAGGCGCATATCCGCCGTTCCAAGCTGGGCCAGAACTGCCCCGTCCCGATACTCCACCAGCGAGTGCACGATGCTCTGCCGGTGAACCAGTACATCCACCTGAGAAAGGGGGAGACGGTAAAGGCGCATGGCCTCGATGACCTCCAACCCCTTGTTCATCAGCGTTGCGCAGTCCACCGTGATTTTCGGTCCCATCTTCCAGTTCGGGTGGCGCAAGGCATCCTGCTTCGTCATGCCCTCAAGCTCCGCAAAGCTTTTTCTGTAAAACGGCCCGCCGGAACAGGTCAGCAGCAGGCGCTTTACCTCCCGCCGGTCCTCGCAGCCCCGCAGGCACTGGAAAATGGCGGAATGTTCCGAATCCACCGGGACAATCTCCGCCCCGTGCCGGTCCGCCGCGTCCATCACCAGTTCCCCTGCACATACCAGCGTCTCCTTGTTGGCAAGCGCAATGCGCTTGCCCTGTTCAATGGCGGCCAGTGTGGGCCCAAGGCCCACCATGCCCACCACGGCAGCCACTACCGTGTCCGCGCCATCAATCGTTGCCGCCTCCAAAAGCCCCTCGGGCCCGGAGACAATTTTTACGTTCAAGTCTCCTACCCGGCTGCGGAATTCCTCCGCGGCCGCAGGGTCGTACAACGCCACAAGACGCGGCAGAAACTGCCGCGTCTGCCGCTCCAAAAGCTCTAAATTTCCGCCCCGGGCAGCCAGCGCCTCCACGCCCAGGCTCAATTGCTCCGCCACATCCAGCGTCTGCCTTCCGATGGAACCAGTGGAGCCTAACAGTGAAATTGTCTTTGTCATACCGTCACCGCCTTGCGTCCATGCCCCATGGGCTATGGACTCTTTTTCAGCACACCCGCATCTCAGGCGCGGACGCACCCCTTCTTCTCACAGAACGCCAAGGGCCAGCCAGACAAGCGGAGCCACAAAGGTCACGCTGTCAAACCGATCCAGCACGCCGCCGTGCCCCGGCAGCAGCTTTCCGTAATCTTTCACGCCAAATTCCCGCTTAATCACGGAAAAACTCAAATCGCCGATCTGGCCCGCCGCGCTGCCCAAAAGGCCCACTGCAAGCACCTGTCCCCACGACAAAACCGCTGCATCCAGCAGCCACAATCCCGCGCAGTTCACCAGCGCCAGTCCAATCACGCCGCCAAGCAGACCGCCTACGGCCCCCTCCACCGTTTTTTTCGGGCTGACGGGGGTCAGCTTGTGCCTACCGCACAGCATCCCGCCAAACAGCGCGAAGGTGTCGCTTCCAAAGGAAATTCCCAGAGGGACAAACACCAGCAGCCGCCCCGCCTCCTCCAGCCGCAGCAGCAGCAAGCAGGAGAGCATCAGCGGAAACACCAGCCCGGAAAAGATGGCGGCAGTCACATCCGAAAACGTGATCCGTTCCTCCGCCGTATAGTCCAGAATCGCGCCAAGAAACACCAGCAGCACAAATCCCAGCGCCAGCGCCGGAGTCAGCGGCAGGTTTTCCAGCATGGCAGGGCGCGGAATATCCGCCAAAATCTCCAGCCGCGCTTTTCCGTCCCCGCCAGCGCCAAATTCCTCATAGAGGACCACCGGCACCACTGCCGCCACCAGAACCGTCAGCCGCTGGAGCTTCTCTCCGCCCTTTTTCAGCACGGCGCGGGCCAATTCCCACGCGCCAACGCCGCACAGAGCCATGCTCAGCGCCACGGTAGCCGCAGGAGGTGCAAAGCCCAAAACGAAAATCAGCGCCGGGATGCCGAGTACCGCCACCATCACCCGTTTGAACATACCATCAATCCTTATCTGTGAAGCAGATCACTTCACGCCGCCAAATCGGCGGTCCCGTTTCTGATAGGCCGCCACGGCCCGGTCAATCTCCGCCTCGTCAAAGTCCGGCCAGAGGGTATCCGTGTAATAAAATTCTGAATAGGCGCACTGCCAGAGCAGGAAATTGCTCAGCCTCAGCTCGCCGCTGGGGCGGATAATCAGCTCCGGGTCCGGAACACCCGCGCTGTCCAGATAGCCGGAAAACACAGCCTCGTCCAGCTCCTCGGGCTTGCGCAGCCCGGCAGTGCAGTCGGCGGCAAAGCGCCGGGCGGCCCGCAGAAGCTCGTCCCGCCCGCCGTAATTCAGGCAGATGTTGGCTTGAAAGGCGTCTCGGCCCAGATGCTCCGTAATTTCATCCGTCTCCCGGGCCAAAGACCGCAGCTCGGGGGGGATGGCTGTCATATCTCCGAAAAATTTCAGCCGGATACTGTCCCGCTCCATAGAATCGATAGCCTCCAGCAGATACCGCCTTAAAAGCGCCATGATGGCGCCCACCTCCGTCTCGGACCGCTTCCAGTTCTCCGTGGAAAAGGCATACACCGTCAAATATTCAACGCCCAGATTCTTGCAGTAGGTGGCAATTTTTCGAAAGGTTTCTGCCCCGGCCTTGTGCCCGGCGGTGCGGGGCAGGCCCCGCTTTTTCGCCCAGCGGCCGTTGCCGTCCATAATGATGGCAATGTGGCGGGGCAGGCGGCTTTTGTCCACCTGCCCCGCCTGCTTGCCTGAAAGTTCGTTGATCATCAAATTGCCATCAATTCCTTTTCCTTGGCAGCAAGCATTTCATCCAGCTTTTTGCAGCTGTCGTCCGTCATTTTCTGAAGGTCCTTCTCCGCCTGCTTCAAATCGTCTTCGGTAATCTCCGTTGCCTTTTCCAGCTTTTTAAACGCCTCCATGGCGTCCCGGCGGATGTTGCGCACAGCCACCTTGCCGCTCTCGGCATATTTGTGAATCTGCTTCACCAGCTCCTTGCGCCGCTCCTCCGTCAGCTGGGGAAATCCAAGACGCAGGCTTTTTCCGTCGTTCTGCGGATTGATGCCCAGATCCGAATTCTGAATGGCCTTTTCAATGGACTTCAGCGCCGTTGCGTCCCAAGGCTGAATCACCAGGGACCGGGGATCCGGAGAGGCAATGGAGGCAATCTGCTGAATGGGCGTGGGGGTCCCGTAATAATCCACGGTAATGCGGTCCAGCACCCCGGCGTTGGCCCGGCCGGCACGCACGGCAGCAAAATCCGCCGCCACGGACTCGACGCTCTTTTTCATCTTGTCCTCGTAAATCTTGTACTCCTCTTTCTGCATAACGGTCACTCCTTCACGATTGTTCCGATTTTTTCCCCGCACACGGCGCGGATAATATTTTCAGGATCCTTCAAAGCAAACAAAAGCACGGGAATGTGGTTGTCCATGGACAACGACGTGGCCGTGGAATCCATCACCGTCAGGTGCTGGGCCAGCACGTCGTCATAGGTGATCGAATCGTATTTCACTGCGGAGGGGTCCTTCGCCGGGTCGGCGGAATACACGCCGTCCACATTCTTGGCAAGCAGAATTACGTCCGCCCCGATCTCCGCCGCCCGCAAAACGGCGGCGGTGTCCGTGGAGAAATAGGGGTTTCCGGTGCCGCAGCCGAAGATCACCACACGGCCCTTTTCAAGGTGCCGAATGGCCTTGGAGCGAATATAAGGCTCGGCAAAGGACCGCATCTCCACGGCAGTCTGCACCCGGACCTCCACGCCCCGCTGCTCCATCACGTCTGCCACTGCAAGGCAGTTTAAAACCGTTGCCAGCATGCCCATGTGGTCGGCCCGGGTACGCTCCAGCTTTCCGCCGCCGTCCTTCACACCGCGCCAGAAATTGCCGCCGCCCACCACGACGCCCACCTGAACGCCCATAGCGATGCACCGCCCAATTACGTCGCACACCCTGCCGATTACTTCAAAATCAAGACCCGAGTGCTTATCCCCAGCCAGCGCCTCTCCGCTGATTTTCAGCAGGACGCGCTTGTATACAGGTTTTGCCATCTTGCAAACCTCCGTTGTATTTCAGATAGCGCTATTCTATCAAATTTCATAGCCTTTGGAAAGGGGAAAAGCAAGTTTTTTCAAGAAAAAGCACAGGAGACTGCCGCCCCCTGTGCTGCTTCCCCGGTTTTTTCCCCGGGGAAGCCCGACGCAGCCGTCATTTTAATTTGCGCAGACCGCCTCCAAAAGACCAATGAGCTGCTCCCGGCCCGTACCTTTCTCCGCGGAGAAGGGCACCAGAGGCTCGTCGTCCACCATTTCCAGTGTCTGGCGGATAAAGGCCAGGTTTGCCTCCACCTCACGGGCCTTCAGCTTGTCCAATTTGTTGGCAATCACGATCTCGGGGCAGCCGCTCTCCCGGAACCAGCTGTGCATGGTCACGTCGTCGGCGGTGGGCTTGTGGCGGGCGTCCACAATCAGAACGCCCACGGTGAGAATGTCGCCCTCGTCCTGAAAATACCGCTCCATCAGGCGGCCCCACCGCTCCTTTTCCGTCCGGCTCACCTTTGCATAGCCGTATCCCGGTAAGTCCACCAGCCATGCTTTGCCGTCAACCTTGAAATAGTTGATCTGGGTGGTCTTCCCCGGCGTTGCACCCACATAGGCAAGGTTTCTCCGCCCTACCAGACGGTTGATCACCGAGGACTTGCCCACGTTGGACCGGCCCGCAAAGGCCATCTGAGGCAGTCCGTCCCGCAGGAAATCCTTTGGGTCCGCCGCCGAGCGGACAAATTCCGCTTTCATAAAATTCACCGGGAAATCACTTCCTTGCTTTTATTTTTAAATATACAGCGCCGCAAAGCGCGGGGGCGGGACCGGCGGCTTTGCCGCCGGTCCACGTCACGCGCGGCTCTGCCGCCCGCCGCACTAAAGCCGTATACGCGACCCGTGTTACATTCTTATTGCCGCAGCGCGTCTCCACCCGTCTCCCGGACGGGGGAGAAAGCCGCCACCACGGTCTGCTCCTGCTCCGCCGTCTTTTCCGCCCTGCTCCTGGCAAACGCGGGACACAGTGCCCGGCTCAAAACCTCATCCACATTGCCCACGGGGATAAACTCCAGCGCGGCACGAACAGTCTGGTCAATCTGCTCCAAATCCCGCACGTTGTCCGCCGGAATCAGAACCGTTTTCACCCCGCTGCGCAGGGCCGCCATGGTTTTTTCCTTCAGTCCGCCAATTGCCAGCACCCTGCCCCGCAGAGTAATTTCCCCGGTCATGGCGATGCCCGCCCGGACCTTCCGCCCGGTAAGGGCGGAGCACAGCGCCGTGGCCACAGCGATACCCGCGGAGGGTCCATCCTTGGGGACGGCGCCCTCGGGGAAGTGGACGTGAATGTCCTTATTCTTGTAAAACTCCGGGTCGATGTCATAGACTGCGGTCCGGCTGCGCAGGCAGCTCAGCGCCGCCTGAACGGACTCCTTCATCACGTCGCCCAGATTTCCGGTCAGCTCCAGCTTTCCGGTTCCGTCCATCACGTTGGCCTCTACCTCCAGGATTTCACCGCCAACTTCGGTCCAGGCAAGGCCGTTGACCACACCGACCTCCTCCCGCTCCGAATACAGGGCGGGGGGATAGGGCGACATATCCAGCAGTCCGTGCAAATCCGCTTCCACCACGGCAACGCGCTTCGTCTCGCCGGTGAGCAGGTTCAAATCCGCCTTGCGGCACAGGGCGGCAATCCTCCGCTCCAGAATGCGCACGCCGGATTCTCTTGTGTAATCCCGAATCAGGGCGCGAATGGCCCCGTCATCTATTTTAAGCTGGGATTTTTTCAGCCCGTGCTCCTTCATCTGCTTGGGTATCAAGTGATTTCTGGCAATTTGCAGCTTTTCCTCGTCGGTATAGCTGCCCAGCTGAATCACCTCCATCCGGTCCAGCAAGGGACGGGGAATGGTGTCGGTGGTGTTGGCGGTGGTAATAAACATGACGCGGCTCAAATCCACCGGAATCTCCATAAAGTGGTCCCGGAAGGCGTGGTTCTGCTCAGAATCCAGCACCTCCAGCAGGGCGGAGGCCGGGTCACCCCGGAAGTCGCTGCCCAGCTTGTCGATTTCGTCCAGCAGCAGCAGCGGGTTCATGGACTTACTGCGGCTGATGGCCTCGATAATCCGCCCCGGCATGGAACCGATGTAGGTTTTCCGGTGGCCCCGGATATCTGCCTCGTCCCGGACGCCGCCCAGGCTCAGCCTGGCCAGCTTCCGGTTCAGCGCCTTGGCAACGCTGACGGCAATGGAGGTTTTGCCCACGCCGGGAGGGCCGACAAGGCAGAGGATCTGCCCCTTCCCCTCCGGGTTCATCTGGCGCACGGCAATCGTCTCCACAATCCGCTGCTTTACCTTTTCAAGGCCAAAGTGGTCCTTATCCAGAATCTTTCTGGCGGCCTCCACATTCAGCCGCTCACGGGTCACGGTGTTCCATGGCATTTCCAGACACACGTCCAGATAGTTGCGGATCACCGCGCTCTCAGCGCTGGAATAGGGCTGCTTGCCCAGTTTATCCACCTCTTTCATCAGGTGGGCTTCCGTGTCCTCCGACAAGTCAAGCCGGAGAATGCGCATGCGGTATTCGTCCAGCTCCTCGTCTCCGTCCTCGCTCTCACCCAGCTCGCTCTGCATCACCCGAATCTGGGCCCGCAAAATCTGCTCCCGCTGGGACCGGGCAAGCTGAGATCGGACTTTGCTCTCCATCTCGCCCTCAAACGCCAGCACGTCGTTCTCCCGGGCCAGAAATTCGTTGAGCTTGCGCAGGCGGACGTAGGCGGAAGTCTCCTCCAGAATGCTCTGCCGCTCCTCAGCCCGCAGTTGGACGTTCTGTGCCAGAAAATCCGCAAGATACCCCGGGTCCCGGCTTTCCAATACCTGCGCTTTCACGCCGTCCGGCAGGTTGGAAACCTTTCCCGCGTATTCCTCAAACAGCACGGCGGTCTGGCGCAGGAGGGCCTCTGTCCGTGGACTGTTTAAAAATGCCTCGGACTCCTTCTGCTCCGGCAGTGCCTCCACGTTGGCCTGCAAAAACGGCTCGGACTGCCACAGGCGCTTCATCCGCGCCCTGCGGCCGCCCTCCACCATCACCCGCACGCTCCCCTCGGACACGCGCAGAACCTGAGAAATGTGGGACACGGTGCCCACCCGGTAGAGGTCCTTCTCTCCCGGCACCGCCGTTCCGATTTCCTTTTGTGTCACCAGAAAAATTTCCTGGTCCGTCTCCATGGCCCGGCTCAGGGCCGCAATGGAGATAGGCCGCTCCACATCAAAGGTGATGTTCATATGTGGGAAAACCGTCAGGCCCCGCAGGGCCAGGACGGGAATATTCCAGGTTGTCAGCTCCATGGCCAGGTTCCTTTCTTATTGAAGAAAGGGAGACGCGGCTCGCGTCCCCCTTTCTATGTCAGGCTTGCGGCTGCTCAGGATGCGGAGGCCGGTGTGCTTCCGGGCAGTTCCGCCTTTTCGGTTTTGCCGTTGTTCAGCTTCACCGCATGGCTTGCGCGCCGCTTGTCGTGTACCAGCGCCGGCTGCTCCGTCCCCTCCACGCAGGCCTTGGTAATCCGCACGGTTTCAATGGTGGGGTCGGAGGGAATGTCATACATAATCTGCGTCAGCATGGACTCCATCACCGCCCGCAGACCCCGCGCGCCGATGTTCCGCTCAATGGCCTTGTCGGCCACAGCCTCCAGCGCCTCCTGCTCAAAAATCAGCTCCACATTGTCATAGCCCAGCAGCTTTTGATACTGCTTCACCAGGGCGTTTTTCGGCTCCATGAGAATCCGCACCAGATCCTCGCGGCTCAGTGCGTTCAGCGTGGCAATCACAGGAAGGCGGCCCACCAGCTCGGGAATCAAGCCGTATTTCAAAACATCATGAGGCTGAACTCCGGCCAAAATCCGGCTCAGGTTCCGCTCCTTCTTCCCCTCGATCTTCGCGCCGAAGCCGATGCTTTTCTGGTCCAGCCGCTGCTCGATGATTTTGTCCAGCCCGTCGAACGCGCCGCCGCAGATAAACAGGATGTTCTTGGTGTTTACCTGAATGAACTCCTGATGAGGGTGCTTGCGTCCGCCCTGCGGGGGGACGTTGGCCACGGTGCCCTCCACGATTTTCAAAAGAGCCTGCTGCACGCCCTCGCCGGACACATCCCGGGTGATGGAGACATTTTCGCTCTTGCGGGCAATTTTGTCAATCTCATCCACGTAGATAATGCCCCGCTCGGCCCGCTCCACGTCAAAGTCGGCGGCCTGTAAAAGGCGCAGGAGAATGTTCTCCACATCGTCACCCACATAGCCTGCCTCGGTGAGGGTGGTTGCGTCCGCAATCGCGAAGGGGACCTTCAGAATGCGGGCCAGCGTCTGGGCAAACAGCGTCTTGCCGGAGCCGGTGGGCCCCAGCATGAGAATGTTGCTCTTTTGCAGCTCCACTTCCTCGTCGCCGCCGAAGTAAATCCTTTTATAGTGGTTGTACACCGCTACGGACAGGGCGACCTTCGCTTCGTCCTGCCCAATCACATACTGGTCCAGCACACCCTTGATTTCCTGGGGCGTGGGCAGCTTGTCAGGGATTTCCTCCAAACCGGAGGCGCCGGTGTCCTCGAACCCATCGTTCAAAATGCTCATGCAAAGCTGAACGCATTCGTCGCAGATGCGCACGCCCGGTCCCTGAATCATCCGGTGAACCTGCTGCTCGTGCTTGCCGCAGAAGGAGCAGCGAAGAGTTCTTTTGTCGTCATTCGGCATGGTATTACCTCAGTTCTGCCTTTCCGGAAAGGCGCAATCAGTGATTGGTGATGATTTTGTCGATCAGGCCGAATTCCTTGGCCTCGTCGGCGGACATGAAATTGTCCCGTTCGCAGGCGGCGGTAACTTCTTCCAGGGACTTTCCGGTGTTGTCCGCGAGAATGACGTTCATCCGCTTTTTGATAATTTCCAGCCGCTTGAGATGGATGGCCATGTCGGTAATCTGGCCCTGCGTCCCGGCAGAGGGCTGGTGAATCATAATTTCGGCGTTGGGCAGGGCAATGCGCTTACCCTTGGCGCCGGAGGACAGCAAAAACGCACCCATGGACGCGCACATGCCCACGCACACGGTGGATACGTCACACTTGACGTACTGCATGGTATCGTAAATGGCCATTCCGTCGGTGACGGAGCCGCCGGGGCTGTTGATATACAGCTGGATGTCCTTGTCGGGGTCCTGCGCCTCCAGATAAAGAAGCTGGGCCACAACCAGACTGGCGGTGGTGGCGTTGACCTCCTCGCCCAAAAAGACGATGCGGTCGTTCAGCAGTCTGGAAAAGATATCGTAGGACCGCTCGCCACGGTTGGTTTGTTCCACTACGTAAGGTACTAAACTCATTGGTATAACCTCCACTTTGATACTGGTCTGCGGAGTCCCCGGCCCCTTGCCGGGGTTGGTCCGTCTAGAAACATTCTCCCATGATACCACAGGTACCATGAGAGAATGTGTCGAATCTGTAAAAAGTAAACGGTTTTCCGGAAGATTAGTCCGCTTTCTTGGCAGTCTTCTTGGCGGCGGGCTTCTTGGCGGGCTTCTCCTCGCCATCGGCGGCCTTGGCAGCCTTCTTGGCGGGCTTTTCCTCACCGTCCGCGGCCTTGGCAGTCTTCTTGGCGGCGGGCTTCTTGGCGGGCTTTTCTTCCTCCTCCGCGGCCTTGGGCTCCACGGCGATGGCGCTGTCCCGCACCAGATCAATCGCCTTGCGGCTGCTGAGCTGATCCTTGATCTGCTCGGCGGGCAGGTACTTCTTGATGTTCTCCAGCTCGATGCCGTACTGTCCGGCCATGGTATTGTACTCGGCTTCCACATCCTCGTCGGAAATCTCGATCTTTTCCTCCTTAATGATGGCGGCCAGAGCCAGATCCATGCGGACCTGCCGCAGAGCAGGCTCCTTCGCGTCTTCCAGCAGCTTGGCCTCGGTGATGCCGGTCATCTGCATATACTGCTCATAGGGAATGCCCTGCTGCTGAATCTGATTTTTGAAATTGTCCACAAAGCGGCGGGCCTGAGATTCCACCAGCGCATCAGGCACTTCGGCGGTGATGTTCTCCGCCGCCTTCTGCATCAGGGCGTCCTCAAACGCCTGCTTCGCCACCTGCTCGCGCTCATCGGCAATCTTCTTCTCGATGTCTGCCTTCAGGTCCTTCAGCGTGTCAAACTCGCTCACGTCCTTGGCGAACTCGTCGTCCATGGCGGGAACGTCTTTCTCCTTCACCTCGTGGAGCTTCACCTTGAACACCACGGCCTTGCCGGCAAGCTCGGGAGTGTAGTCCTCGGGGAAGGTCACGTCCAGATCCTTCTCCTCGCCGGCCTTCATGCCAACCACCTTCTCCTCAAAGCCGGGGATAAAGCTACCGGAGCCCAGCTCCAGGCTGTGGCCCTCGCCCTTGCCCCCGTCAAAGGGCTTGCCGCCCAAAAAGCCCTCGAAATCGATGACGGCCACGTCGCCGTTTTTCGCTTCCCGGTCCACAGATACCAGCCGGGTGTTGCGGTCGGCCATTTCCTTCAGGCGCTCGTCCACATCGGCAGCGCTGACTTTCACGTCGGACTTGGGGGCCTCAAGGCCCTTGTACTGGCCAAGCTTCACCTCGGGATAAACGGGAACCACAGCCTTAAAGGTAAAGCCCTCTTTGGTGAGCTCGCCCTCCAAATCCACCTGAGGATAACCCACGACTTCCAGCTTCTGCTCGGCCACGGCGGCCTCGTAGGCGTCGGGCATGGCGATATTAACCGCTTCCTCGAAAAACACCTCTGCGCCGTACATCCCCTCGATAATCTTGCGGGGAGCCTTACCGGGACGGAAGCCCGGCACATTGATCTGTTTGCGCATCTTCTGATATGCCTTTACGAGAGCGGCCTCAAATTCCTCCGCGCTGACCTCCACAGTCAGGGCGACGGTACTTTTTTCCTGTTTTTCGCAGTTTTTCACGTTCATATTGTTTACTCCTCCGTTCATGACCGGTGCAAGCCGGTACAATTCCTTATAATATCAGACAAATGCGGAAAAATCCACACTTTTTTCATGATTCGATAATTTTTTTTGGAATGAACTCCAAGTAGTCCGCAGAGATAAGGGAAAAGTCGGTTCCCCCCTGCTGGCCCTCAAAACGGCGGCGGATCACCGGCCCGTGAAGATGCCCGTAGTAGCAGGCCTTCACCCGGTATTTTTCCAGCAGCGCCAGAATCTCGGGACACTGATAGCCTTTGTACAGCGGCGGATAATGGAGAAAGCACAGAATCGGCCTGTCCCCCGCCGCCCGGAGAGAAGTTTCCAGCCGCATGACCTCCCGGTTCAATACCTTTGCGTCCGGGGGCTTTTGGCGCTCCTCCTGAAACCAGCCCCGGGTGCCACACAGGGCATATTCTCCGTAAAAATGGCAGTTGTTGTGGAGAAAGGAAAAGCTGGTCAGTCCCTTCTCCGCAAAAAAGCCGCTCATCTTGTTCACCGTGGTCCACCAGTAGTCGTGGTTTCCTTTCACCAGCAGCTTTTTTGCGGGAAACTGCTCCAAAAAGCGGAAGTCCGCCTCTGCCTCCTCCATGCTCATGCCCCAGGAGGTGTCGCCGTCCAGAATCAGCGTGTCCTCTTCCGTCAGTAAGGAAAGGGACGCGGCAATTCGATTTACGTAGTCCTTCCACGCCTCCCCGAAAACCTCCATGGACTTGTTCGCCGTCAGGGATAAATGCAGGTCGCCAATTGCATACAGGGCCATTCACGCCCTCCTTTTCTTGATTTCTTGCAGGCTGTAACCTCCCGCGCCGGATACCCCGGAGGTTATCTGAGGAAGTCCCGCACGGTCTGGGGCATCTCCTCTTTTTTCCGGCACAGGTCAAACCGGTTCTCCTTCTCCCGCAGGGCCGCCAGCCTCCACGGAGCGGGCCTCCCGGTGACGTATTGCAGCCGGTCGATCAGCTCCGTGCCCGTACCCTCCGCCATCTCGCCGATGGCGGCAAGCACGCTGTCGCAGAATTTGAAGGGGGACGCGGTGGATACAAACACGGCGGGAGCGTTATCTCCGGTTTTGGCGCGGTACTGCTCCAGCACGTCCGCCGCCACGGCGGTGTGTGTGTCCAGCAGATAGTTCCGCTCCCGATAATAGCGCCCGATGGCGGCGGCGGTTTCCGCCTCGCCGCAGGACCCGGCCCAGAACAACTCGTGGATCTGCTCCAAAATCCCGTCGCTCACCCGATAGCTGCCGCTCATGGCCAACTGGTCCATATAATCCTTCACCTGTTCGCCGTTCTGCCCTGAAAGGTCAAACAGCAGCCGCTCCAGATTGGAGGAAATCAGGATGTCCATGGAGGGGCTGATGGTGTTGTAGAAATTGCGGTTGCGGTCATAGGTCCCGGTGGTCAAGAACTCCGTCAGCACGTCGTTTTTGTTGGATGCACAGATGAGCTTTCCAACGGGAAGGCCCATCTTTTTGGCGTAATACCCCGCAAGGATATCGCCGAAGTTCCCAGTGGGGACGCAGAAGTTGACCTTCGTTCCCATTTTTAGCTTTCCATCCCGTACCAGATCGCAGTAGGCGGAGATATAGTAGACCACCTGCGGCAGAATCCGGCCCCAATTGATGGAGTTGGCAGAGGAGAGGAAATAGCCCCGTCCGTCCAGTTCTTCCCGGAGGGCTTCGTCGGAAAAAATGCGCTTCACGCCGCTTTGCGCGTCGTCAAAATTCCCCACCACGGAGCAAACACCCACGTTTTCGCCCCGCTGCGTCAGCATCTGGGCCTCCTGCACGGCGGAAACGCCGTCCTTCGGGTAAAACACCAGAATTTTTGTCTGCTCCACGTCGGCAAAGCCCTCCATGGCGGCCTTGCCGGTGTCGCCGGAGGTAGCCGCGAGGATGCAGGCCGTCCGGCGCTCTCCCGTTTTCTTCAAAGCGGCGGACAGCAGCCGGGGCAGCATCTGAAGCGCCAAATCCTTAAACGCGGAGGTAGGTCCGTGCCACAGCTCCAGGCAATGGGTGGCTTCGTCCAGCGTCCGCACCGGGGCCACGGCGGCAGTGTCGAACCGGGTGGGGCCGTAAGCCGTCTCCGCAAAGTCCAGCAGCTCCTCCGCGCTGTAATCCGTCAGGTACAGACCCATCACCGCCGCCGCACGCCGGGGATAGCTCAGGGGCAGCAGGGCTTCCAGTTCTTCCTGTGAAAGCGTTGGAAATTCCGCAGGGGTCAAAAGGCCGCCGTCCCGGCTCAACCCCTGCTGCACGGCCTGCGCCGCGCTCAGATCCACCGCAGTGTCCCGCGTGCTGTAATACTTCATGTCTCTTCCTCCTGCTTGTCGCGCCGCCGCGTGTCTTCCGTCAGGCTCCCGGCAGTCTTATTCAAACGCGTTTTCCAGATACTCCACCCGGAGCGCGCCATTCTCGTCGTAAACCTCCGCCACGTCAAACCGTGCGGGCTCGTCCAAATCCTTCACGCTCATGTACAGCGCGGCGGCGGACCGCAGCCGCGCCTGCTTAGCCACGGTCACATATTCCCTTGGAAGCCCAACCTGCAAGTTGCTCCGCAGCTTCACCTCCACAAAGCACAGCAGGCCCTCCGTATCACGGGCAATTAAATCAATCTCCCCGAAGCGGCATCGCCACTGGTTGGCAAGCAGCGCATAGCCCCTCCGGCGCAGATATCCGGCCACTTCCGCCTCGCCCCGGTTTCCGGCGCTTTTCGTGGTCATGGACGTCCCCTCTCCCATTTCTTCAAAAAGCTCCGCCGGTGGGCGGGACAGGGACCGTAAGCGTCCAGCATGGCGTAATGCAGCTTGGTGCCGTACCCCTTGTGCTTTGCGAATTGATAGAGAGGATACTCTTTGTCCAGTACTTCGGTCACAAACCGGTCCCGGCTGACCTTCGCCAGAATGGACGCCGCCGCGATGGATGCGCTTTTGCCGTCTCCGCCCACCACGGTTTCGTGAGGCGCGGTGATGGCGCACAGGCTGCCCCGGTCACGATTCCCGTCAATCAGCGCAAAATCGGGCCGCTTTTTCAGCCCGTCGATGGCAAGCTGCATAGCCTTCATACGGGCATTGAGAATGTCAATGCCGTCAATTTCTTCGGCTTCCACCCATGCTACGCAATAGTCCTCGGCCTCGGCCCGGATAATTTCAAACAGCGCCTCCCGTTTTTTCTCCGTCAGCGTTTTCGAGTCGTTCAGCCCATCAATGACCAGCCCACGGGGCAAAATCACCGCCGCCGCATACACCGGTCCCGCCAGCGGGCCGGCCCCCGCCTCGTCCGCGCCGCACACGGTTTCATACCCGGCGGCAAAGCACTGCTCCTCAATGCTCCACGGATGTTCCATCTCAGCCATTTCCCTGCTCCTCCGGCGTTTCAAGGCTAAAGCGTCCAAGTTTCCCGCCCCGGAACTCGTCCAGCAGGATTTTGGCCATCCGCTCCGTGTCGATTTCCCCGCCCCGAATCACAAAGCCCCGCTTCTGTCCGGCCTGTTCCAGTAATTCATAGCCGGATGCCCCCGGCTGGGGCTGAAATTTATACCGCTCGGAAAGCTGTTCCGGATACCGGGCGGCAAGATAGCTCATAAGGTTGCAGGCCAACGTCTCAATGTCGATCACCTCGTCCCGCACCGCGCCGGTGAAGGCCAGATTCAGCCCCACGCTCTGGTCCTCAAACTTGGGCCAGAGAATTCCCGGCGTGTCCAACAGCTCCAGCCCCTGATCGATGGGGACCCACTGCTTCGCCCGGGTAACACCGGGTCGGTCCTCGGTTTTGGCGGTTTTCCGTTTTGCCACCCGGTTGATGAAGGTGGATTTTCCCACGTTGGGAATTCCCAGAATCATCACCCGCATAGTGCGGCCCACCTGCCCTTTTTCGGCGTAGGCCCGCAGCTTGTCCGTAAGCAGGGCCCGCACGGCGGCGGGAAACCGTTCCACTCCGTCTCCGCCCTTTGCGCTGCACTCCAGCACCGCATAGCCTTTTTCCCGGAAATAGGCCGCCCACAGCCGCGTCTTGGCGGGGTCCGCCTGATCCGCCCGGTTTAGGACCACCAGCCGGGGCTTTCCCGCCGTCAGCTCGTCCACGTCCGGGTTCCGGCTGGAAATGGGAATGCGGGCATCCAGCAGCTCGCACACCGCGTCCACGTTTTTCAGCTGGTCGGCAATCATCCGCCGGGTTTTGGTCATGTGGCCGGGATACCACTGAATATTCAGATTCTGTCTGTTTTCCACGTGTTTCCTCCTTGTGCCCTCACCGGAGCAAGCCAATACGGGAAAAATCCCGCTGCCCTGTCTCCGAATCCCTGCCGGGATACAGAATCAGCGCCGCCCTGCCGATGATATACCCCTCATCCACCGTGCCCAGCCGCGCGTCCCGGCTGTCGTTGGAGTGGTTGCGGTTGTCCCCCATTACAAATACGGAGCCCTCCGGCACCGTCAGGGGAAACTCCGTTCCGTCGCAGCGAAAGGTCAGCTCCCGGATGTACGGCTCGTTTAAAACCTTTCCGTCCACCTGTACGCTGCCCTCATCAAAATCAATGTCCACCGTCTGCCCACCCACGGCGATAATCCGCTTGACAATGGGCTCCTGCAAAAAGCTCTGCTTTCGTAAAACCACAATGTCCCCGGCCTTATACTTCCCCGCCAGCAGGCCCACGGTAACCGCCAGTCGGTCCCCGTCCTGAAGCGTGGGCAGCATAGACTGTCCGTCCACGCCAATCAGCCGCACGGCGAAAGCAAACACCAGCACCACCGCCAGCACGGAGGACACCAGCGCCCGCACCCATTCGTACAGGCCCTGTCCCCGAACAGCATCCGGAACCACCGCCGTCAATTCTCTCATGTCGTTTGTCATTTTATACCTCGTCCGGCAGATTCCGGAACCACGCCGGACGGGAAGCCCATCCGCTGCTTTTCTCCGGCGCGGCAGGCATTTAGCCTCCGCTCTCCGCAAGGGCAGCTTCCGCGCGGCCCTAACTTGCATAGTATAACAAATTTAACCGCAAAGAACAAGTGCGAAGGGCGGGATTTTTCTCGCAAAATGCGCGAAGGAACCGTCTTCGACAGTTCCTTCGCACACATTCAGACCGCAGGCCTTTTCAGTCATCGGCCCTGGAATTTGGGCTGTCTCAGCCCGGAGGCCAGGTCATGTCCCGCCCGCCCAGCACATGGAAGTGCAGATGGGGCACGCTCTGCCCGGCCTGCTCCCCAATGTTGGAAACCACGCGATAGCTTCCGATGCCCTTTTCGGCGGTGAGCTTTGCAATCACCTCGAAAATGTGGGCAACCAGCGCGCTGTTGTTCCTGTCAATCTGGGACACGGAGGCAATGTGGCTCTTCGGAATCACCAGAAAATGGGACGGGGCCTGAGGCGCAATATCGCTGAAGGCATAGCACAGCTCGTCCTCATACAGCGTGTCGCTGGGAATCTCCCCGGCGGCGATTTTGCAGAATAAGCAGTCCGACATCATGAGTCCTCCCTCTTAAAAAATATTCGGTAAATTCATCTTCGTGAATTTATCTTAGATAAACCGGCGGTACAGGGCGTGATAGCGATATCCCAGTTTTTCCAGAGTTTTGACCAATTCCGCCCGGTCCACATCCTCGACGGCGCAGAGGTCCTCCAGATCCGCGTAATCATCCCGCAGCTTGGTATTTACCACGCTCAGCAAAATGGCAGGGTCCTTTGGCAGCATCTTATTTCAGCCTTTCCGCAACGAAATCGTCCACCGCGGCCAGCGCGTCGTCCAGCTTCAACAGGTCCTTGCCGCCGCCCATGGCGGAATCGGGCTTGCCGCCGCCGGAGCCGCCCGCGATGCCGGACACCAGCTTCACCAGCTCTCCCGCCTTGATGCCCTTTGCCACAGCCTCCTTGCCGCACACGGCAAGGAACGTGATTTTCTCCTCTGCGGCGCTTGCCAGCACCGCCACCACGCCCGGTTCCTTATCCCGCAGGAAATCACCCATCTGACGCAGAGCGTTGGCGTCCGTGCCCGGGCGGCTGTGGGTCACGATTTTCAGGCCGCCAACGGCCTTGGCAGACATCAAAAACTGCTGTGCATCGCCAAGAGAAGCCTGCGCCTGATACCGCTCCACCTCGCGGCGCAGCTCCCGCATTTCCAGCATCACCTGCTCCGCCCGGTCCGCAAGGTCCGCGGGGCTGGTCTTCAGCAGCTCCGCCGCCCGGAACAGCAGTTCCTGATTGCGGTTCATCGTCTCCAGCGAGGCCTTGCCCACCGTGGCCTCAATCCGGCGCACGCCGGAGGCGATGCCCGCCTCGGACCGGATACGGAAAGGGCCAACCTTTGCGGTGTTGTCCAGATGCGTTCCGCCGCAGAACTCCATGGAGGCCAACTCCTCGCCCTCTCCCATGGAAACCACGCGGACGGTCTTGCCGTACTTCTCGCCGAACAGGGCCACGGCCCCCAGCTTTTTTGCCTCCTCCACGGGAAGCTCCTGTGTGCCAACAGGCAGGCCCGCCAAAATCTCGTCGTTCACCAGCCGCTGGATTTGGGACAGCTCCTCCGCCGTGATGGCCGAGAAGTGAGTAAAGTCGAATCGCAGCCGGTCCGGCTCCACCAAGGAACCGGCCTGATGCACGTGGTCCCCCAACACCTTTTTCAGTGCCGCGTCCAGAAGATGGGTGGCGCTGTGGGCGCGGCGGACGGCCTGACGGCGCTCCACATCAATGACGGAGGTGACCGTGTCTCCCTTTTTCAGTTCGCCGGACTCCATCACGCCGTGATGCAGGAACTTCCCGGCCTTGTCCTTCTGGACATTTTGGACGGCAAACACCGCCCCGCCAAGAGAAATGGTTCCGTGGTCCGTCACCTGTCCGCCCATCTCCGCATAAAACGGCGTTTTGTCCAGCACCAGCACGCCCTCGGCACCCTTGACGATGGCGTCCCGCAGCTCATCCTCCGCCACGATGGCCAGCACCGTACCGGAATCCTGGTTGTGGTCGTAGCCGGTGAAGAGGGTAGGCGTTGCATCAAGACCCAGATCAATGCCAGCCCATGCCACGTCGCCCAGCGCCTCGCGGGCCTTTCTTGCCCGGACGCGCTGCTGCTCCATCAGCTCGCGGAATTCGGCCTCGTCCACCTGCATGCCCTCTTCCTCCAGCATTTCCGCCGTCAGGTCCAGAGGGAAACCATAGGTGTCATAAAGCTTAAATGCGTCCGCCCCGGAGAATAAAGTCTTGCTCTCCTCCTTGTGGGCCGCCAGCATCTCTGTGTAAATCTTCATGCCCGCGTCCAGCGTCTTGAGGAAGTTCTCCTCCTCCGTCCGGACCACCTTGGTGATATAGGCTTCCTTTTCCGCCACGTCGGGATAGGCGGCCTTGTTGACCTCCGCTACCGTGGCCACCACCTTGTACAGGAACGGCCCGTCTACCCCCAGCAGCTTTCCGTGCCGCGCGGCGCGGCGCAGCAGGCGGCGCAGCACATAGCCCCGCCCCTCGTTGCTGGGCAGTACGCCGTCGCAGATCATCATGACGGAGGAGCGGATATGGTCCGTGATGACCCGCAGGGACACGTCGGTCTTGGCGCTTTCCTCGTAGTGGGCGCCGGTAATCTTGCTGACATGGTTGGTAATGTGCATTACGGTATCCACATCGAACAGGGACGCCACACCCTGGCTGGCTACCGCCAGCCGCTCAAGACCCATGCCGGTGTCGATGTTCTTATTCGTCATCTCCTCGTAGTGGCCCTCGCCGTCGTTGACAAACTGGGAGAAGACGTTATTCCAGATTTCGATATACCGGTCGCAGTCGCAGCCCACGGTGCACTCCGGCCGACCGCAGCCGTATTTCTCGCCCCGGTCATAGTAAATCTCGGAGCAGGGGCCGCAGGGACCGGGGCCGTGCTCCCAGAAGTTATCCGCCTTGCCGAAGCGGAAGATGCGCTCGGCAGGGATGTTCATGTCCTTGTTCCAGATTTCAAAGGCCTCTTCATCCTCTTCGTAAATGGAGGGATACAGCCGGTCCGCTTCCAGCCCCGCCACCTCGGTCAAAAACTCCCAGCTCATGGGGATGGCTTCCTTCTTGAAGTAATCGCCGAAGGAGAAATTGCCCAGCATCTCAAAATAGGTGCCGTGACGGGCGGTTTTTCCGATGTTTTCAATGTCGCCGGTGCGGATGCACTTCTGGCAGGTGCAAACCCGGTTGCGGGGAGGCTCCTCCTCCCGGGTAAACCAGGTTTTCATGGGGGCCATGCCGCTGTTGATCAGAAGAAGGCTTGCGTCGTTGTGGGGAATCAGGGAAAAGCTGGGCAGGCGCAGATGTCCCTTGCTCTCAAAATAGCTCAGGAATTTCTCCCGCAGCTCGTTCAGTCCGTATACCGGATGTGCCATATATGTTTCCTCCGTATTTCTCAAAATTTCTCAAATCTGCGATAAAAAAGAAAACGCCCCGCCCCGGCATAGGGGCGAAGCGATGCTTCACGGTACCACCCTAATTATCCCCTTGCGGGGCGTCTTAGCCATCTTTGTATCGGGGATGAACCGTCCCGCTCGTCGCGGGATGCTCGGAAGTGGCTGCCGCACAGTCTTGGGTGGGGGACTTTCACCGTCTCCCCCTCGCTAAAACCTGTCCGCACGGCTGGCTCCGTCATGGCATTTTCAGATTACGTTGCTATTTTAGCACACTTTTTCACATTGTCAATGGGATTTGCGGCGTTAAAACCGCCTTTAGCGAGAGTTTTTCAGCGCTCCCCGCCGGGACGGCTTTCTCCGGATTAATCCCGGCCTCACGCCATAAACGGCACCACCAGCGACGCCAAAAGCGAAAACACCAGCAGTCCCACAATTACAATCGCCGCAATGCGGGTTCCCTTGTTCATCTGTTTTTTTCCTCCTCCGTCAAAATTTTTCGGATGCTCTTTTCCGCCCGGCTCCGGGGGAGCATCAGCTCGTGCCCGCAGCCCAGACATTTCAGCTTGATATCCATGCCCACCCGCAGAATTTCCCAGTGCTTGCTGCCGCAGGGATGCTGCTTTTTCAGTTCCACATGGTCGTGAAGATGCAAGTCCATGAAATTCCTCCTGTCAATCCCCCGCCAAAGGGCGCATATAGTGATTCAGATGCTGAATTTGCGCCGCTCTGCGCGGCGGATGGAGAGAGTTGCCATGCCGGAAAATAAAATGTATCTGCCGGAGGGCCTGCGCCCCCGCGCCCCCCTTACCCCCGCCCTGCTGCGGGACGCCCAGGAGCACAGCACAATTCTGGAGGCCCCTGTGATCCGGTGCGACGGGGAGCGAACGCTCCACGTCTCCCTCGGCCCTATGGAGGGCCTGATTCCCCGGAGTGAAGCCGTTTCCCCATGGATTGGCGGCGCGGAACGGGACATCGCGCTTTTATCCCTTGTGGGAAAGCCCGTCTGCTTCTCGGTGGCAAGCCTTACCGCCGACGGAAAGGGCGCACCCCGGGCCCTCCTGTCCCGTCGGGCCGTACAGGAGCGGGCCATCACGCATTTTATGGAGACGCTGGAACCGGGAACGGTCCTCACCTGCCGGGTGACGCATATGGAATCCTTCGGTGCGTTTTTGGACATCGGCTGCGGAGTGGTGGCCATGCTGCCCATCGAGCGCATCTCCGTCTCCCGTATCCCTCACCCCGCGGCCCGCTTCCGCACAGGACAAAAAATTCTGGCGGCAGTGCTGTCCATTGACCGGGAAAACCGCCGGTTCACCATGACCCATCGGGAGCTGCTGGGCACCTGGATGGAAAACGCCAGCTATTTTTCCCCCGGCGAAACCGTTCAGGGCATCGTCCGTTCCATCCGGGACTACGGGGCCTTTGTGGAGCTGGCCCCCAACCTCTCCGGACTTGCGGACCTGAAAGAGGACGTGGCGGAGGGGGACCGGGTTTCGGTCTACATTCGCTCCATCCGCCCTGAGCACATGAAAATCAAGCTGCAAATCATCCAGCGGCTTACGCCCTCTGTTTATCCCGTGCCCCTGCGCTATCAAATCACCGACGGAACGCTGGAACGCTGGGTCTATTCTCCCGCCTGCTATGAAAAGCCCCCGGCGGCCACGGATTTTACCGCTCTGCGCCTTTGATTTCCTCCCAGTACCGCCGGGCGGCCTGCTCGGTCTTGTTCTCGCCGTATTCATAATACCGGGCGTTTTTCAGCGCGTCTGGCAGGTATTGCTGCTCCACCCAATGGCCCGGATAGGCGTGGGGGTACTTATAGTTCTGTCGGCTGTCAAAGCCGGTGGTGTCCGCGTGGACATTCTGGAGTTGGCGGGGGATATCCCCCGTCCGCCCGGCCTTCAAATCCCCCATCGCCGCCGCCACAGCGTTCACCGCGGAATTGGACTTAGGTGCGGTGGCCAGCAGAATGGCGGCCTCCGCCAGGGGAATCTGCGCCTCCGGCAGGCCCAGCTGCACCGCCGCGTCCACGCACGCCTTTGTCACCGCAATTGCCATGGGATAGGCAAGGCCGATGTCCTCCGCCGCGATGACCAGCAGCCGCCGGCAGGGGGACAGCAAATCTCCCGCCTCCAGCAGCCGTCCCAGATAGTGCACCGCCGCATCCGGGTCGCTGCCCCGGATGGACTTCTGGAGCGCGGACAAAATGTCGTAGTGCGCGTCACCCTCCCGGTCGTAGCGCATGGCGCTGCGCTGGGAGAGCTGCCGCGCGTCCTCCCGGGTGAGCTTCAGCTCTCCGTTTTTGTCGGGCCGCGCCGCGCGGCAGAGAAGCTCCACGGCGTTGATCGCCTTGCGCACATCTCCTCCGCAGGCGGTGGCAACGTCCAGCGGCAGGCCCTCTTCCCAGACAAGGGGCAGTTCCTGCCGCCCCTTCTCTATTTCCAGCGCCCGCTCCACGGCGGGCAGCACCTCTTCAGGCGGCACAGACTTGAACTCAAACACCGTGCTGCGGGAGAGCAGCGCGCCGTATACATAAAAATACGGATTCTCCGTAGTAGAGGCAATCAGGGTGATCTGCCCGTTTTCCATAAACTCCAGCAAACTCTGCTGCTGCTTCTTGTTGAAATACTGTATCTCGTCCAGATACAGCAGAATCCCCCCCGGGGCCAGCAGCGTCCCCACGTTTGCAATGACCTCCTTCACATCTTGAAGGCTGGCGGTGGTGGCGTTGAGTCGGTAGAGCGTTTTCTGTGTTTTCTCCGCGATAATGTTTGCCACGGTGGTCTTGCCGGTCCCGGAGGGCCCGTAAAACACCATATTGGTGGAGGTCCCGCTTTCAATCAGGCGGCGAAGCACCGCACCAGGCCCCAAAAGGTGCTTTTGCCCCACCACCTCGTCGATGGTCCCGGGCCGTATTTCATCCGCCAATGGGCGCTGCTGCAAGGCGCTCCCCCCTTCCATGTCCGCCTTTCGGCGGCACTGTTTTTCGCCCTCCCACCATACCACACGCCACGTAAAATTGCAAGATTTCCTAAGACGGCACACGCACCAAACAACAAAAACCCGTTTCCGGTTGGAAACGGGTTTTTGTGATACATTTCTGTGCAAAAGACGTATTCTAAGTACTTTGTAAGAAAACCGGGCGCTCATTTTTCAAAGCAATGGCCAGACCCGAAAGTCCGCGCCCGCGGCTCTCCGTTTCCTTTGCGTCAATATTTTCCCGCGGGTAAATTGGCAGGCGTGGCCTTGCTTTCCATGTCCGCATCGGGAGCCGCTGCACCGTCGGCATTGGGGGCCGCTCCGTCCGCATCGGACATGCCGTCCCCGTCGGACGCATCGGACGTCGGGGTGCTTTCCACGTCCCGGAGGAAGTCGACTCTCTCCTCTTTTAACTTGAACCGACCCACTTCCTGACGCAGGGTGACTGCTTGAGCGGACATCTCCTCGCTGGTGGCGGAGTTTTCCTCCGCTGTGGCGGCGTTGGTCTGCACCACGGCAGAAATCTGGTTCAGCCCGTCCCGAATTTGCTCAATGGAGTCAGTTTGCTGCATGGAAGCCTGTTCAATCAGGCCAAAGCTCTCGGCCACCTTTTGTGCGCTTACTTCTGTGTTGCGCAGCTCCAGCGCCGTCTTCTCGGTGATTTCCGTTCCCCGGGCCACAGTGGCCACGGCAACTCCAATCAGATCCGCCGTCCGGCGGGCGGCCTCGGCAGATTTTCCGGCAAGGTTGCGCACCTCGTCGGCCACAACGGCGAAGCCCTTGCCCGCGTTGCCTGCCCGGGCAGCCTCGATGGCGGCATTCAGCGCCAGAATGTTGGTCTGGAAAGCAATGTCTTCAATGACCTTGGTAATGCTCACAATCTGGTTGGAGGATGTGCTGATTTCTCCAATTGCCGTGGAGAGCTGGTGCATATATTCGTTGCTCCCCTTCACTCCTCCGACGGCCTGCTCAATATGTCCGGCGGCAGTCTTGATGGTAGCAAGGTTATTCTCAGCCTGTTCGGCAACCTGCGCAATCGAGGCGTTCAGCTCCTCGACAGTGGCCGCCTGCTCGGTGGAGCCGCTGGCCAGCGCCTGCGCCCCGCCGGACACCTGATCGGCGCCGACCGTCACCTGCTCCGCCGCCGTACTGACACCCCGCAGCACAACACTGAGCTTGTCCCTCATTTTCCGGGTGTTGTCCAGCAGCGGACGGTAATCACCCGTATAGATTTCGTCCGACGAGGAGTCAATCGCAAAATTGCCGTCGGCAAATGCCTCCAGTCCGCGGGAAAGATCTTCGATAATGGCCTTGAGCGTCTCAGACATGTTGGTGAAGCTTCGACCCAGCATTCCAGTCTCATCCTTGGATTTGATCGCCACATCGATATTGAAGTCGCCCTTTGCAAGCCTGTCGGCAGCCTCCACGACTTTATTCAGCGGCTTGCTGATACCGCGGGCAAGCAGCACTCCAAGCGTAATAGCCACCACCAGCGCGACCAGCATCACGGACAGCATAATCAGATTGGAGATTTTCGCAAGCTGATCGTTCTCCGCCGCCCTTTCCGCCGCCTGATTGGAGTTATACTCATAGATTTTCGTAAACGAATCCATCAGGCTGCCGCTCACCGCGTTCGCTTCCACCAGCAAAACGCGCCGCACATGGTCATACTGGCCCACCTTTGCATAGGAAAGGCCCTGCTGCATATAAGTCTTGAAATCCACCCAGTCTGATTTCAGGTCAAAAAACAGTTCCTGATCGGCATCTTCGGAGATGCCCGCCTCATAGTTGGCCATGTCCTCTTCAATGATTTTAAGAAGTGCCTCGCATTCTTTTACGTAATTGTCTCTCAGCGAGTCAGCCTGCATCAGCAGCATTTCGGCCACGTTGTACCGAATCCGCTGATAAGAAGTATTGGCGTCCCCCGAATACAAAACCGCCATGGTGTTTTTCTCGTAGAGCATTCTGCCCGACTTTGCTAACGCATTGATATTCATAAGTCCAACGATGCCAACCGCGCCCGCAATAAGCGCTATGGCCAAGAAGCCTGCCACCAATTTCGTGGAAATTTTCATGTTTGCGATCCGTCCCATAAATAATATCCCCTTCCATGCAGTTGAAATGCGCTTTTTTCTCTCTAAATTTGCGTGTCTATTTTTATAATGCCTGAAAACGCGGAACCTTTTGGGCTCGGCCTCGTCCCTTAACTGCCCGGCTCTCAATTTTCCTGCATACACGCCAGATATTATGAACATCTTAAAGGCGTAATCTTGTTGACATTAAACTTATAGATTGTATATATCAATATATTTACCATTGTTTTGATATGATTTTCGACAGAGGTGCAATGCATGAGGACAACAATAGAAATTCTTCGCGGACTGCGTGAAGACAAAGATTTAAAGCAATCCGACATTGCCGGCTTAATTGGTACCACGCAGCAGCAATATTCCAAGTATGAGATGGGAGGAAGCGATCTTCCGATCCGGGCGCTGGTCATTTTGGCCGACTACTATGACGTATCGACAGATTATCTTTTGGGAAGAACCGACTGCAAAGACGGCCTTTCCGCCCTGAAGGAGCAGATAATCGACGGTACAACAGCAGGTGGGCTTCTCTCTTACGTCCTGTCCCTGGGGGCAGGCGGGAGACGGGCGGTACTGGAATACGTCTACTTGCAGCGTCTCAAGGAAAAATACGGTAGAAAAAAGTAGATCCACCGTTTTTCACCAGTTTTTCAAATCAAAAACCACGCGGTCCGCGTGGTTTTTCGAGCTCGAAAAACGGCATAGCGCCAAGCGGACGCTATGCCGTTTAAATCCGAAAGGCTCCTGCTCCTCAACTCTCCGAAGGGGTGAGGAACATGAGTGCGGCATGGATTGTACCGGCGCTGTTTTTGAAAAACCCGAGCTCGGCAACTGTAAATTTTTCACTGAGAATGTTGGCCCTGTGTGTCTTGGACTCCATCCAAGCCTTCACCAGTTCGTCCGGCGTTTTATGTCCCTTGCCCAGATTTTCGCCGACCTTGATAAACGTGACGTCCTCGTCTGTAAATGCCGTGGAAACGGACCGTCCGTCCGGTCTTTCGTGGGCAAACTTGGCGGCGCTTTCCTCGGCGCGTACAGCCGCAACCTCGGCCAGCTCAGCGTCTGCTTCAAAGGGTTCCAGCTCTTGCTTGGCGCGCTCCTCGTTGACCAGGCGCAGCACCTCGGCGGAAAATTCTTCGGCAGTGAGGGTTTTGTCTTCCTTTTTCTCCGCAGCAGCGGTGGAGGATGTATTCATATTCGTTCCCTTTTCCCAGGAAGCAGCCTGCGCCGGAACGGCAAGCGCGGCGGTAAGAGCAGCGGCGGCAAGAACCGCCCAAAATTTCTTCAGCCTTCTCACGATTAAAAACTCCCTTCCGCAAGAAGTTGAAATCGTGCCTAAAAGAAAAGCGAGTCTCTTTTTGATTGCTACCAAAAAGGACTCACTAAATTCCTAATGAGACATCAATTTCGGCAGCCCGGCTATCATAGTTTTTTCAAAACCTTAGACCCGTGGCTTTGCGTCCCATCCTTTCGGATGGTTTGCTATTATCGTTCTGTGTATCATATTCGTATATATGCGTTTTCTAAAGTATACGCGACTTTGTGTCAAAATGCAAGGCTTTTTGAAAAATCTTTTAAAAAATTTTCCTTTTTTGTCCCTTCCAAATCAGGACGCGGAGGGATTTACGCCGGTGTCGGTCAGCCGCGCACGGACAACCAGCCGGTGGCTGGACACCAAATAGGGCGTGCAGGTGATGAGTGTGAGTGTGTCCGTCTCCCCGGGGATGTCGGAAAGCACCCATGTTTCCTCAGGCAGCACGCTGAAAGACTCATAAACTGTATAGGTATACAGCGTCTCCCCCTCACCAAGGGTGATCTTGTCTCCCTCCCTCAGCTTGTCCAGATACCGGAAGGGACTGGGCCGATGTCCCGCGATGGCACAGTTGCCCTCCTGCCCCAGGCCCGCTGTTCCCACCACATGACCCACGCCGTAGCGCATCTGCCGCCCGGTGCCCTCCAGTACATGCTGCGACACGCCAAGTGATGGAATTTTGAGAATCCCCAGCCGGACATAAGCCTCCGGCGGCCCGTCCTCCGTCTCCTCCCCGGGAAGAATTCCACTCTCGTCCTCCGGCACAGGCTCGGCTTCATCGGTGAGAAGACTGTCCGCATCCTCGCCGGTCAGAACAATGGGGGCAGGGTCCGGCAGCGCTTCGGGGACAACCCCGAACAGCCGCCCCCATGGATAATCCGCCGCCTCTATGGCCACGGCCACAGCCACCAGCACAAGGCCCAGCACCATCATCAGGCGCGGGCCTCTTCGGCGCTTTTCAGTGCTTTTCCCCATCGTCTCTCCCTCTGTCATTCGTATTTTCCGTAAGCGTGCTTCTTTCGCCCAGGCGGCAAAGCAAAGCGGCATGTCCGGCAGGACGCCGCAACAGTGACACATTTTGTCGGTTTTCTCTCCCTCCGCAGAGGGGGTCCACAAATTTTATCATACCCGTTCCAGTGTTTCAACTTTGGAAAAGGCATTTATTTTTCTTCCATATCAAACACCTTTTCGGATAATGCTATATACCCGCGTTTTACTTCCCCTTTCGCCTCTTTTTTTGCGGTTCATATATTAGACTTTAAAAAATCCGAGCTTTCCGGCAAAAGCCGTTTTCAATAGATACCCCGGCCGAACACAGCATCTGGCCTTCGCCGCCGTGCGGCGACATAATTTTAAGAAATTTTGTGGGATTCACAGAGAAGGAGATTGTTGTATGAGAGTACGAAACACGAGAGCACGAAAAGGGAAGTCATTTTCCCTGCTGATGGCAGTGCTGCTGGCCATGCAGCTGCTGCCGCTGAACTTTGTTCAGGCTGTTCAGGAGTCGCCGTCCGGAGGATCGATGATGATGCCTCTTGTCGCAGGGGGCTCCCTAAAGGACCTTACTGATACGAAGTATCTGGTCATTCACGAAAATGATTATACCCCGTCGGAACAGAAAAGCGAAATCAAAATTACCGACCCCGCCACCGGTAACGAAATTCCGCCCACAAGCAGCGGCTCTTCCGGCATTTATTACAACGCCCCCTCCGGCGCAAATTTGATGCTGAAGCTGGGCTTCCATCTGGAGGAAGGCGAATCCGGCGTTATGACCTATGACTACGAGGAGGGCGACTTTTTCGACTTCCGGCTGCCCGAGGGGCTTACTTTCTCGCCCCTATCGGGCATTACCGTAAAAGATGGCAGCGGTGTAACCATCGGCACCGCGTCCATTTCCGGAAACACGCTCACCGTGGTGTTCAACGCCAACGTTGAGGGGCAGTACGGCATCTGGGGCAATATTACCATCAACGGTACTTTTAACAATATCGCCTCCGGTGCACCGGAGGAAACCTCCTTCAGTCTCGGCTCGCAGACAGTCGTGATTGAGCGCGACACCGACGATCCCCCACCGGCCCCGGGCAAGGTCAATCTGGATAAAAACGGCGTATTTCTTCCCAGCGGCAACATCCGCTGGACCGTTACGGTCACGCCAGAATCCGACACGACCAGCCTTGCTGGCTATCGTCTCGAGGATACATACAGCGCCAATCAGACCTATGCCACAGATTCCTTTACGGTAAAAAGCCTGACGGATTCCTCGCCCCGTACCATTATCGAAGCGGACATTGCCAAGGGCACAAATTCCATTTCCTACACCTTCCCCGAAGGTACGGAGGGTAAGCAGATCGTCACCTATGAGACGAAACTGAATTCCAGCGCCAACTCTGGTTCCGAAAAATTCAAAAATACCGCCAAGCTTTATAGAAGCTCCACCGACACCAATCCCCTGAAAGCGGAGAAGGAACTGACCTCCGGCGCCGTCATTCAAAAAGAGGGCGGCAACGTTCAGCCCGACAAAGAGGGCCGGATTAACTGGAAAATCACAGTGAACGTCCCCAAGGCGTATGACACCAATGGCAACGAAATAAAAATTACCCTTCCCAACGCTAAAATTATTGACGAAATGGACCCCCAGTTGGAGCTTCTCACAACTCCCGCTGTGCAGTACAGCTATAACGGCTCGGCTTTTGACACCGTTTCCCCTACAACCGCCGACGAGCCTGGAAAATACAGCTTTGTTGAGGCCAATCCTCCTACTGCCCCTAAGCATACGCTGACCTATCTGTTTGCCTCTCCCCAGCCCCAATCCGGCGACACCGTGGTGCTTACTTACTCCACCAAGGTGAAGGACTGGGACACCGTGGCTAATAACAACACGCAGTTGGAATTCACCAACAACGCGCGCTTTGAGTGGACGTGGGACCCCAACGGCGACGGAGGCTCCACCATCTCCTTCGGCACGGGCGAGGTGAAGAAGGAGTCTCAGCAATACGGCTACATCGCCAAGTCCACCCCGGGCCCCAACCCGGCCAACTTTGTGGGCGAAAGCAGCCGTTACATCAAGTGGACCACCACCGTCAACAGCAACCATGTGAAGCTGACGGCCCCCGTTGTCAAGGATTTCATTCAGGCAGGGCACGAGCTGTTCATAGACAGCACTGACCACAAGTTTACCGTGAAGAGCCAGACGACAGGCGGAGCCGTTACCACCATTGACACGTACACCGCCTTCTCTGGCTCCGCCCAGACTGGCAGCTCAACCACACTCACTGCCAGCGGTGCGGACAAGAGCGGGTTTACCCTTGAACTCCCCTCCACCGCAGACTGCACGGACAGTTATATTATCGAATACTACACCTATGTGACGGACAGCGGCCTTGAAAAGCTGTATAAGGGCAAGGGCCACACCTCTCCCAATACCACCGAAGCGTTCGTCAACAACACGGAGCTGTGGCTCGGACTTACCAAGTCCGGCGAAGCCTCTGCCGAGAAAAAATTCAACCTCGAAATGCTGAACAAGCGCGGCACCAGCTACAACGTGGCCGACCGCTCCATTCAGTGGACCGTGGTGGCCAACCGCAACCAGCTTCCCCTGACGGGCGCAACTATCTCCGATCAACTTCCAGAGGGCTTGGAGCTGTGGGTCGATGCAACCCACAAGTTTGAAATTCAGGCCATGACCGGCAGCGCGAAATCCGTCAAAACGGAGCTGATTTATGGCGTGAGCCTTTCGTCTCCCGCCGAGCTGACCGGGACCAAGCGTGAGGCGTATCCCGGCGAGGATGAAAGCAAAGGCTTCCTGATCTCCCTGCCAACCTCCACCTCTGCCCAGTTCACCGTCACCTTCTGGACAAAAGTGACGGACGACTTCCTAAAGAAAATCGGAGACGGCAGCGGCTTCTGGGACACGAATAAGCAGCACAAGTTCCCCAATACAGCAACGCTGAATTGGACGAATCTCGGAGGCGGCTCCGAATCGGACACCTACACCGTAACCGGTAAAAATCCCATGATCTCCAAGAAAACCATCGGCACCAGCAACGAAATCATTTCGTGGGAGGCAGTCATCAACCCCTCCAAGGTTCTTCTGCAAAATGGCAAAGTCACGGACACCCTGCACGCCAAAATTGAGCTGATTGACCGGCCGGAAAGCACCCTTGACGAGCGGCAGCCGGTGCTCGGAGACAACTCCATCCAGCTTTACGAAATCAACGTGGACAAAGACGGAAATCAGACCGGTGCAAAAACCTTTGTTTCCTTGAAGAAGCTGGCCACGGAGACACCGGCGGAAACGGGCGCGTATTACACCTATGCCGATAACGGCGAAGACGGGAATCACGTTCTCACGCTCTACCTTCCTCATAACACCAGCAACGCCTATCTCCTGCAATTTGACACCGCGCTGAAAAAGAACGAAACCACCAACGGCATCACCAACAAAATCGAATTGGAAGATTCCACAATGAAGGATGGGAAGGAAGTCACCAATATCAATGTGACGGAGGCCTCCGCCATTGGCGGGATGTACGCCAATCAGATTACCGTCAAAAAATTAGCGGACGCCGCGCCGTCCAACTCCGGCTCCACTGCGTCCACGGACCTGTCCGGTGCGGAATTTGCCCTTCTGAACAGCGCAAACGGCAATGTCAAAAAGAATGAAACTGCATTCAACGAGGGCACAGGCGGTAAAGCGCTGCGTGCTGTTGAGCGGAAAACCGATACCAGCGGAGAAGCTCTTTTCAACAACCTGCCCGCATGGGTCTTCAAGGTTCAGGAAACAAAGCCGCCCCACGGCTATCTCCTGCCTGCCAATCCCGCCGACAGAATCCACACGGTTAATAACGGCAATCCCATCAGCAAGACAAACCAGGACCTAAACAATGTGACGATCACCAACACGCTTGCAAAGGTGGATGTGGAACTTAAGAAAATTGGAGAGGCGAACGAAGCCCTCTCCGGCGGCTTGTTCGGGCTGTATAACAAAGCCGACGACAGCCTTGTACAAAGTGTGCCCGCCTCCGGCGACCCCGACAGAGGTCAGGTAAAGTTCACCGGCGTGGAGTTTGGCGACTACTACATTCGGGAAATCACCCCGCCCGACAACCACGAAAAGACCTTTGAAAAAATTTACGTTAAGGTCGATTATAAGCCGGGCAGCTACACCGAAGCCCAGCCTACCTACTCGACGGACGGCGTTACCTACGCCGCAGTATCCACGCCCCTGACCCTGAAAAACGACGCTACCCCCATCAACGGCGGGGTCAATCCCGACATTGCTTTCTACAAGCTGCGCACCGACAATAATTCCGCCAATCCCAACAGGGGAATCGGTCCTCTGCCCGCCGCGCAGTTTGCCCTGAAAACCTACCCGGGCGGAGCACAGGTGGGCGCCGTTCAGAATCCCGATTCTGTTTCCGGCAAGGTGGCCTTCTCCGACGTTCCTTTTGGGAAATACGCCATTTATGAAACAGTTCCCGCCGGATATCTGAACCCCAATGCCAACCCCGACGCTACCCCCGTCTTTTGGGTGGATGTCAACTATAAGACAACAGGCGCCACCACAGGTCTGCGGGTCCGGCTGTACGACAATTCCGCATTGACCGGCACCCCGCTCTTTGACTCTCAGGGCATCGACGCCACTGCCGTTCTGCCCGAAGTGGTTAACCTCGCGGCTGTGGCAGATGTGTCCTTTGCAAAGGAAAGCACTTCCTCCGCCACTACAATCATCAACGGCGGCACCTTCCAGATTCAGGGGCAGGCCGCTGCGGGCTTCCTCGCCTCCGTAACCGGCGGCACCATCGATCCCACCACCGGTATCTACACCGCAACCGCCACTGCTGTAAGCGGCGTGGTAACATTTAAGAACGTCCCCGTAAACGCGCCGGGCGAGACGTACACCATCAAGGAAATCACCCCTCCCTCCGGCTATTACTCCACCGAAAAGCAGCTCAAAGCGGAGGTCCGGTGGAACGCCGATCAAACGACGCTGCTCCCGCTTGTCTATTGGGATACGAACGGCAGCGTAACAGCGGCCCCCGCTCTTCAAAACGCCCCCGTTCCCTCCTCCCCCTCCTCCGGAAGAGCCTCGGTTATGAAGGAAGATGAAGATGGCAAGCCTCTGGCAGGCGCGGAATTTACCCTCTATGACTCCACGGGCAAGGCGATTGCCAGCACGGTTTCCGGTCCCAGCGGCCTGGCGGAGTTTACCGGACTGGCGGCTTACAGCAGCTTCACCATCCGCGAGACTAAGGCCCCCGACGGCTATGTGCTGAGCGGCGAGGAGCTAAAGCTTTCAACTACCAGCGGCACCAGCCGCAGCTTTACTATAGTCAACAAAAAAGCCGCTGCCGACGCGAGCACAATCCTTGTTCTGAAGACCGACCCGGACGGCACCCCCCTCTCTGGTGCGGAGTTTACGCTTTACAACAAGGACGGCAGCGCGGTCGCAACGGGCACGACCGGGACGGACGGAAAGGTCTCCTTTGAAAATCTCCCCGCCGGGCAATACACCGTGGCGGAAACCCGCGTTCCCAGCGGCTATGTCCGCGTGGCCGGAAATCAGGACGTGACCCTGTCCAAGAACGAGACGCGTACTTTGACCGTGGTTAACGAGGCAAAGCCTGAGATTCCCGCTTCCGTTCTGGGTTCCATTCGGATCATGAAGGTCAATCCGGCCCGTGAACCGTTGGCCGGCGCGGAATTCACCCTGTACGCGGCGGACGGCAGCGTCTTTGCTAGAGAGACGACCGGCAGGAATGGTCTGGCTGTCTTTACCGACCTTCCCATCGGGAAGTACACGGTCTGCGAAACAGCCGCACCGGACGGGTACTTGCTGACTGAGGACGCACTGGCTGTGACCCTGCCTGCCAGCGGCGCAGCTCAGTCCTATACCCTGAAAGACGCCGCCCTGGACGAAGAACCGGAGGTCGCGGGCTGGGAGGAAGACGGTATTCCCGGCAAGCTTCCTCAGACCGGCGGCGTTGCCCCCAGCTTCTTCCTCCTGCTGTCCGGCATTGCACTGGCCGCGATTGGCTTTGTGTGGAGCCGGAAGGAAGGCTATTTCCCCAAGCATCGGAAGAAGTAAGCCTGTCCGAAAATGTGCCTGGCACTTCCTTTGACACAGCCTTAATAGAACAGTGTAAACGGAGCCCCGCGGTGATGCCGCGGGGCTCCGTCCATTTTTTGCAGACCGCTGTTTTAAAATTAAGTGATGCGGATAATGCGCGCAAAAAATGGCCGCCTCTTAACGAGGCGGCCCGGGTCAGAAGATATAGTCGGCCTCCTTGACCAGCTTTTTCAGGGCGTCCAAGGAGCTTGGCGGCGGGTCCTTCGCCAGAATCTGTGCCTGAATCACCTCAGGCAGGTCGTTAAAATACGCCGCCGCCTGCGGGTCAGGTCCAATGTTCGCATACATATCGGTATAAGTTAATCCCATTTCATCACCCCTGCATAGGGTTTCCGGAAAAATGAAATTTAGCCGTTCTATTGAAAATACGAACATGGAGGGATGTCGGCCGGTGGATCACAAACCGGAAATCAGGTAAACATCCGCATGCCCACCAGCAGGCACCCGTTGATATAAGGCATTCCCTTCTCCTCCAAATAGGCCACCAGCTCCGCGCTTTCCGCCCCCGGCTGAAGCACGATGCATTTGAAGCTCTTTTTGCACGCCCGCATCAGCTCCAGCCCCTTGGCAGGATGAATGCACAGGTCGATGATGTCGATTTCCTCCGGCACGTCGTTGAGCGAGGGTAGCTCCTTACCCACGGCGTAAACCGTGTAGCCCTTCTCGATCATACCCTCTTTGATTTTATAGGCATATTTCTCGGAATCCAGCGTGTTGCCCACCACGGCGAAAACGCGCTGGCGCATGATTTCCTGTAACTCCATAAAAACACCCTCTTTATTTTATTCTGCGCCAATTTCATTTAATAACCATATTAAAAGCAGTATAGCAAACATTTTTATCTCCCGCAATGCTCTTTGCCACATTTTTAAACGGGTGCCTCTCTGTAAACACCCGTTTTGCCTTTCCCGGTTGCCAAAGAGCTGTGCATTTGTTAAACGCTGTGGTATACTGATAAAAAAAGCTTGCAGGGGGGCGAGGGGAAACGGCGTACTATACTTATATTCTGCGCTGCGGGGACGGCAGTCTTTACACCGGCATCACCACCGACCTTGCCCGCCGCCTTGCCCAACATGGGGGCCGTCTTCCCGGCGGCGCAAAATACACGGCGGCCCGCCGGCCCGTCCGCTTTGCAGCGGCGTGGGAAGCGGACGGCAGAGCAGCGGCGTCCCGGCTGGAATACCGCATCAAGACCCTTTCCAGGCAGGAAAAAGAACATCTCATCGGCGGCGGGATTCCCGCGGCGCTGGATCTTTCGCCATATCCAAGACTTCCTATTACCGACAAAGGAGAATTTAACATGCTGTTTGTATGCTATCCAAAATGCACCACCTGCCAAAAAGCCCGGACTTTTTTGGACGCGAAGGGCACTTCCTATGAGTTCAGGGATATCAAAACGGAAAACCCCACCGAGGACGAGCTACGGGTCTGGCACAAAAAAAGCAACCTGCCGCTCAAGCGCTTTTTTAACACCAGTGGCCTGCAATACAAGGCTCTGGAGCTTTCCAAAAAGCTGCCCTCTATGACCGAGGACGAGCAATTCAGGCTTCTCGCCACCGACGGAATGCTGGTCAAGCGTCCCATTTTGGTGGGAGCAGACTTCGTTCTGGTGGGCTTTAAGGAGCCAGAGTGGACCCAGCAACTGTAAACCGCCTGTAAAGCAGATGCTGCAATTTTCCCGGCGAATACGAAATCGCGCCCCCGGCGGGACCTCTGTCCCGCCGGGGGCGCATTTGGTTCAGGCCGCAGCCTTCGCCGTTTTTACTGATAAATAGGGAATGACTCGCACAGAGCATTGACCTCCGTGCGGACCTGCTCTGCGGTACCCTCGAAATCTCGGGCAGTCAAAGCCATCCAATGGGCAATCTTCTCCATCTCCGGCTCCTTGAAGCCGCGAGAGGTGGACGCAGGGGTGCCCACGCGGATGCCGGAGGTGACAAAGGGCTTCTCCGGGTCATTGGGGATGGCGTTCTTATTGACGGTAATCTGGACCTCGTCCAGCCGATGCTCAAACTCCTTGCCGGTGATGTGGAAGTTACGCACGTCCACCAGCATCAGGTGGTTGTCCGTTCCGCCGGAAACAAGGCGGAAGCCCTCCTTGATAAGGCCCTCGGCCAGCGCCTTGGCATTTTTCACAACCTGCTTCTGATACTCCTTGAACTCCGGACGCAGAGCCTCGCCAAAGCTCACGGCCTTTGCCGCGATGATGTGCTCCAGCGGGCCGCCCTGTGTGCCGGGGAACACGGCGGAGTTGATCTTCTTGTAGATAGCCTCATCATTGCACAGGATCAGGCCGCCCCGGGGACCCCGCAGGGTCTTGTGGGTGGTGGAGGTAATCACGTCGGCATAGGGCACGGGAGAGGGATGCTCGCCCGCAGCCACCAAGCCCGCGATGTGGGCCATGTCAACCATCAGATATGCGCCCGCCGCGTCCGCCGCCTCGCGGAACTTCTTGAAGTCAATCGAACGGGGATAGGCAGAAGCGCCCGCCACAATCAGCTTGGGCTTGTGTTCCTCGGCCAGCTTGATGAGCGCATCATAGTCGATCTGCTCCGTCTCCTCGTCCAGACCGTAGGGGATGATGTTGAAATATTTTCCGGAGATATTCACAGGGCTGCCGTGGCTCAGGTGTCCGCCGTGGGCAAGATTCATACCCATCACAGTGTCGCCGGGCTTGACCAGCGCGAAAAACGCGGCCAGATTGGCGTTGGCCCCGGAATGGGGCTGAACGTTGGCATAATTGCAGCCAAACAGTTCGCAGACACGCTTGCGGGCAATCTCCTCCGTGATGTCCACGGCATAGCAGCCGCCGTAATACCGGTGTCCGGGATATCCCTCGGCATATTTGTTGGTCAGGCAGGTGCCCATCGCCGCCATGACCGCCTCGCTGACCACGTTTTCGCTGGCAATCAGCTCAATGTTCCGGCGCTCGCGGGCGAATTCCTCTTTAATGGAAGCGCCAACCTCGGGGTCAAACTTGGAAATAAAATCCATCGTCTCGTGCACCATCTGAATGTCTCCTTTATCATTGTGTATTTGTCCACACGCTTTAGTCAACATATTTTTCACACGGCCTGCCAAAACACCCGGCCATTTTATATTTTAGCACACGTACTATCATTTGTGAAGACGGTTTAAAACTATTTTCCATTTAAATTGGAAATAAACGGCGCGGTTTCCACATTCAAAAAGTCACTCAAGCCGCGCGGGAACGCCGTCCTCGTACAGCCCCTTTTCCGTCACAACCCACGGAACCGGCATATCGTGGGGCTCCACAGGAATGTCCTCGTGGAGCAGCATCTCCCGGCACAAAAGCACCGCGCTGCCCCGGTAAGCGGTCAAAAAGCGATCGTAATACCCGCCGCCCTGACCCAGCCGACGGCCCGCCCGGCCGCAGCTCAGGCACGGCAGCACGGCAAAATCCACCTCGTCGGGCGTCAGAATCGGGCAGCTTGCGGACGGCTCCAGAATCCCGAACACGCCGGGAACCAAATCGTCCAAAGAGGTTACTGCCCGCAGCTCCATAATGCCCGGTACCTCGGTGCAAAGCGGCAGACACAGCCGCTTCCCTGCCCGCAGCGCATCCTCCAGAATAGGGCGGGTGTTGATTTCCCGCTTGGTGCCGAAAAAGCTGAAAACGGTGTGTGCCTCCCGATAATCCGGCAGTGCGCGGACGCGGTCCGCAATCGCCGCGTCGGATTCCTCCTTGTAACGGGGCGAAAGCGCCCTCTCCTGCGCCCGTACCCGCAGCCGCAGTTCCTGTTTCTCTTCCGCAATCGTCATGACAGCGTGTCCTCCTTTTTTTCCGGGCTCGGCGCGCCGAAACGCACCGCGCCCATTCCGTATTTCCCCCGGATTTTGTCCATGGCGGATTCAAGCTTCTCCTGCTTTTCCCGTCGGGGGGCCGCGGTATCCAACAGGTCCGTCTGCTCATAGGCGTCGGCCTCCTCCGTCAGGGCGATGGCGGTGACGGTGAGCATCCGAATAGGAGCGGGCGGCTTCCAGAAGGTGTCCAGCAATTCCATGGCCCCGTCCGCCAGCTCCCGCATCAGGTGCGTAGGCGAGGCAAAGCGCTTTTGCCGGGATCGGTCCTGAAAATCCGGCGTGCGCAGCGTGACCGCCACGCCCCCGGCATACATGCCGCAGCGTCGCAGCCGCATGGCCACCTCGTCGGAAAGCAGGGACAGCGCCGCGCCCACCTCCCTCCGGGATGTCAGGTCCCGCTGAAAGGTGGACCCGCTGCCTACGGATTTTGGCGGCTCCAGCTCACTTCGGGGCCGCACCGGCTCATGCTCCAAACCGTTGGCATACTCATGGAGTTGACGGCCCGCTTTCCCCATCAGTGTTTCCAGTTGGCCCACATCCATGGACGCCAGCTGCCCGATGGTCCGCACGCCGAACTGTGCCAAGGTTGCCTGCGCGATTTTTCCTACAAACAGCAAAGCTCCCACCGGCAGGGGCCACACAATGTCCCTCCAGTTTTGTGGAGAAATCACCGTAGTTGCGTTTGGTTTTTTGTAATCGCTGCCCAGCTTTGCGAACACCTTGTTAAAACTGACGCCTACGGACACCGTCAGTCCCAGTTCCTTTTTTACCCTGGCACGAATCCGGTCCGCCACAGCCCGCCCGTCTCCGTCCAGCAGGTGGAGGGACCCGGTCACGTCCAGCCAGCTTTCATCCACGCTGAAGGGCTCCACCAAATCGGTATACTCCTCGTAGATGGCATTGACCCGCTCGGAATATTCCCGATACAGGTGGTGATGGGGCGGCAGCAGCACCAGCCCGGGACACTTTCTCCGTGCCTGCCAGATGGTTTCCGCCGTGACAACCCCAAATTTTTTGGCTGCCTCGTTCTTTGCCAGCACAATTCCCCTCCGGGAGGTAGGGTCGCCGCATACCGCCACCGGCGCGTCCCGCAGCTCTGGATGGGACAGCAGCTCCACCGAGGCGTAAAAACTGTTCATATCGCAGTGCAAAATCACCCGATCCACGCCGTCCCCCCTTTCCCCGCGCCAAAGCGCGGCTGCGGCTCATTTGTTTTATTGTAGCACAAACGTTCGCATTTGCAAGTCTAATCTCACAGCACCCACCGCATCGTCCCTCCCGGCTCGTTGTCTTCACACTTCCCACGCGGACTTCCTAATGCCTCACTTTTTAAGAAAGCAGGCAAAACACAGTTTGCCGTTTTCCCTCCCATGAAAATTTTCACCAAAACAGTCTTCCCATCGGCGTGCATCTCATATGTGGCATAAGAAAAAATCAAACGCAAAGAAGCTGGGGAAATAACTTCCCCAGCCCCTTAATTTGCATTGCCCACAGGCGACACGCCATCTCTCTAAAATTCGACCAAGGGAATTTTTTCGACCGTTTTATCCCTTCATCGCCCGCTCGGATTCCTCCAGCCGGGCAATCAGTTCCTTATACTTGGCAATCTTTTCCCGCTCCACATTGACCACGGCCTCAGGTGCGTTTGCCACAAACTTTTCGTTTTTCAGCTTGCCCTCTGTGATGCGCAGACCGTTGACCGCCTTTTCCTTTTCCCGGGCAATACGGGCCAGCTCCTCTCCTACGTCCACCAGCTCCGCCAGCGGAATATAGGCCACGGCCTTGCGGGTGACAATGCTCACCAACCCGTCCAGCGTTTCCGGTGCGGCGGCAGAAACCGTCACGCGCTCGGCATAGGCCATGCGGGTGATGAAGTGCACCGCATTCTGGAAAATCTCCGGCTCGTCGGTCTTCAAAACCAGCTCCGTCTTTTTGGACGGGGGCACGTTCATCTCCGACCGGCGCGCACGGATGGCGCGGATAGTGTCCATCACCGCTTCCATGGCCTCCGTCTCGGCGGGGAAGTTCAGCGCCTCGTCATACACGGGCCAGTGGGAGGTCATGATGAAGCTCCCCTCTTCTCCCGTCTCCCGGGGCAGGGACTGCCAGATTTCCTCCGTGATGAACGGCATGAAGGGATGCAGCAGCTTCAGCACCTGAATCAGCACGTAGCACAGCACATTCTCCGCCGCAAGGCGGCTCTGGGCATCATCGCCGTTCATACGGGTTTTGGTCAGCTCAATATACCAGTCGCAATAGGTGTCCCAGATAAAGTCGTATACCTTGGCGGAGGCCACGCCGATTTCATAGGCATCCAGATTCTCCGTGACCTCCTTGACCAGCCCATTCAGCTTGGTCAGGACCCACTTGTCCTCCTGCTCCAGATTCGCAGGAAGGGCGCAGCAGTCAATGCTCAGGTTCATCTGGACAAAACGGGAAGCATTCCAGATTTTATTTGCGAAGTTGCGCATGGCCTCGCACTTTTCGGTGTAAAACCGGGTATCGTTTCCGGGGCTGTTACCGGTGATGAGGTTGAAGCGCAGCGCGTCCGCGCCGTAGGCCTGGGCCATTTCCAGCGGGTCGATGCCGTTGCCCAGAGACTTGGACATTTTGCGGCCCTTTTCATCCCGGACCAACCCGTGAATCAAAACCGTGTGGAAGGGAATCTCCTTCATCTGCTCGCAGCCGGAGAAAATCATCCGGGCCACCCAGAAGAAGATGATGTCATAGCCCGTAACCATCACGGAGGTGGGATACCAGTAGTTCAAATCCGCCGTCTTTTCCGGCCATCCCATGGTGGAGAAAGGCCACAGGGCAGAGGAGAACCAGGTGTCCAGCACGTCCGGGTCCCGGGTCAGGTGGGTGCAGCCGCACTGTTCGCACTTCTCCGGGTCCGTCCGCCCCACGTTGATGTGGCCGCACTCGTCGCAGTACCACGCGGGAATCTGGTGGCCCCACCAGAGCTGGCGGGAAATGCACCAGTCGTGGACGTTTTCCATCCAGTTGATATAGGTCTTGGAGAACCGCTCGGGGACGAACTTCACCTCGCCGTCCTGCACCACCCGCAGGGCCTCCTTCGCAAGGGGCTCCATTTTCACGAACCACTGGGCGGAAATGAGCGGCTCCACGTCGTTATGGCAGCGATAGCAGGTGCCCACGTTGTGGCTGTAATCCTCGGTCTTCACCAGATAGCCCTGCTCCTCAAGGTCCTTTACGATGGCCTTGCGGCACTCGTAGCGGTCCATCCCGTTGTAGGGGCCGCCGTTTTCGTTGATTCTGCCGTCGTCCGCAATGCAGCGGATAATCTCCAGGTTATGCCGCAAACCCACCTCAAAGTCGTTGGGGTCGTGGGCGGGGGTCATTTTCACCGCGCCGGTGCCGAAGCCGATCTCGCAGTATTCGTCCCCCACAATGGGAATCTCCCGGTTCATGATGGGCAGAATGCAGTTCTTGCCAATCAGGTGCTTGAACCGCTCGTCCTCCGGGTTCACGGCAACGCCGGTGTCGCCCATCATGGTTTCAGGCCGGGTGGTTGCCACCACCAGATCGCCGGACCCGTCCGCCAAAGGATAGCGGATATGCCACAGGTGACCCGGCTTATCCACGTACTCCACCTCCGCGTCGGACAGGGCGGTGGCACAGTGGGGGCACCAGTTGATGATGCGGCTCCCCTTATAAATCATGTCCTTTTCATAGAGGTCGCAGAAGGTTTCCCGCACCGCCCGGGCACAGGTTTCGTCCATGGTAAAGCGAGAGCGGTCCCAGTCGCAGGAAACGCCCATCTTCTTCTGCTGCTCCACAATGCGGTCGCCGTACTTTTCCTTCCATGCCCAGACCCGCTCCAAAAACTTCTCGCGGCCAAGGTCGTACCGGGTTTTGCCCTCTTTTTCCCGCAGCTCTTCTTCCACCTTGATTTGGGTGGCGATGCCCGCATGGTCCACGCCGGGAATCCACAGGGCAGAATATCCCTGCATCCGCTTGAAGCGGGTCAGGATGTCCTGAAGGGTCGCGTCCAGCGCGTGGCCCATGTGGAGCTGACCCGTCACGTTGGGGGGCGGCATCACAATGGAAAACGGCTCCTTTTCAGGGTCCGGCTCCGCCGTAAAGCAGCGGCCCTCCATCCAGCTCTCGTAGATGCGGGACTCCACCTGCTGCGGCTCATATACCTTCGGCAGTTCTTTTTTCATGTCTTGCTCTCCTCATACTCAGATATCTGAATTCTATACAAATACAGGCTCCCTCAAACAGCGGGACGTTCGCGCACGCCCTATGGTGCTTTATTCCCGCTCCATACTCCGGCGCAGACGCTCTGTCACGCGGTAAACGCGATAGCGCTTGCTGCGACTTTTCAGCCACCCGCGAAACGCATCTTCCGTCCCCTCGATCAATGCACTTTTATGCAGCAGAACGGAGGTGTCCTCCGCCGGAATCCAAAAAACCAGGTTGCTCTCCCGGACCTCACCCATGCGGATATTTTTCCATAGGCGGATTTCCTCGCCCTTTCCGTCCAGCATGCGGCAGTCGTCTCCCTCGAACACGAAGCGCATGGGCCGGGCCCGCACCGCATCAGTCAAATCCAGCCACCGGGCCCGTGCCTCCCGGACTCCCAGACGAAATCGCCTGCCCCGCTGCATCGGAAGTAAGAAAAAACCTATGATGATCAGCGCCAGCAACACCGTGAACAGCGCCGCCTCCCAGTTTTTCTGCACAAGAGAATATACCGTGAAGCACAGGGCCATCACCCCAACCGGGATGCTGGCCCGGGCCGCGTTGCTCCGCACCCGGACCCAATCCATCAGCGCCGCCTCCTCCGCAGCCTCCAGTACCGCACCCTGGGTCGTATCGAATACAAATCTTTCCATATGCCCCTCCAAACAAAAATCGCCCTGAGCCGATCGGCTCAGGGCGAACAAAAGTCCGCGGTACCACCTGAATTCGGGAATTTCCCGCACTCTCCCGGCGCTTTGCGCCCGCCTCTGTAACGGGAGGTCCCGTTGGCCCTACTTTCCAGTTCAGGCCAATGCTCCGAAACGACTTCTCCGCCGACTTCACGGGGACTTGCACCGTCCGTCCCCTCTCTTTGCATCCGTCCGCGGGTACTGCTTTTCCTCATCGCAGCTTTCCTATTCATAAATCCAGCTTAGTATAACCGCGCAGCCTCATTTTGTCAAGATTGGGTGCAGGAGGCCGGAAAATCTTTTTACCGCGGGTTTCTTGTGTTTGCATTGTGCGGATTTTGTGATACAATGGCCACAATGTAACCAAGCTGGGCCGCGCCGTCTCTGCCCGCCTTGTGGTGCGCTTTCTATTGTAATTTTTAAAGAACACGGCCCTTCATTATATTTAATAAGAAAGGAATTCTTTGCCATGAGCATTTATCAAGCGGAAGACAGCGTGCAAAGCCCCTCCATCCTGTTCCGTCTGAACGGAGGACTGTACTGCGCGGACAGCCGCTACGTCTCCACCATCATGGAGCTTCCGAAATACACCCCCGTGCCGGACGCGCCTCCCTATATTTCCGGAATTTTTTCCCTCCGGGGCAGCAGCGTTACCCTGTTCAATCTCCGGGCTGCTTTGAAGCTGCAATCCCTTCACGAGGAATTTGATGCCTTCACCACCATGCTGGACGCACGCAAGCAGGATCACATTAACTGGGTTGCCGCGCTGGAGCGCTCTGTTAAAACCGGCGAACCCTTTTCACTGGCCACAGACCCCCACAAGTGCAAGCTGGGCAGGTGGTACGACAGCTTCAAAACCGACAGTACGGAGCTTGCCTCTCATCTGTCCAGAATGGAAGAGCCCCACCGTTTGCTCCACGAATCGGCCCAGCGGATGGAACAGTGCGAAGCCACTGGGGATTGCGAAGCCATCGCCAATTGTAAGCAGACTGCGCTGGATGAGGTTCGAAGCATTTATATGCCAAAGGTTCTCTCCGTGCTGGAGGAAGCCAAGGAGATTTTCCGCATCCGGGAATTTCACGAGATGGTGCTGGTGCTCAGCGGCGACACCAGTCTTGGCCTGACGGTGGACGAGGTGTTATCTGTGGAAATGGTGGAGGAGGAGGCTGCGGGCGCACACAATCAGATTATGACCCGCTCCCCCTACATCCGGCGTGTGGTGCGCGCCCCCGGGCAGGACGAGCTGATTTTGGAGCTCAGCCTCCCCGATATTTTGCAGGTAGGCGACGAGGTGGCCGCGCTGCGCGCCGCCGCGTCCGCAGGATAAATTGCCAAACGCCGTATCAAGGCTTAGGCTTCCGTCAATAAAGTAATGGATTTTTTGCCTTATTTCGTTTCTGTTTAACCTCTATTTATTCTCTGCTTATAAACCGGGGCTTTCGGCGGCACTTTTTTCAGGTTGCTTTCAGCCCCGACGACTATGCTGGAGAAATCCGACAGGCGGCAAATTCCCCGGCGTCCGCATCCGTGAAATTATGCTTGCAGTTTCACAGTTTATCCTATATAATATGTCGGTGTGTATTCGTGGGATTTCCCGCATCTTCACTTAAGATTTTGAGAGGACTGAAACGAAAATGAGCGCAAACGATAATCATTCCAGAACCGCGCGGGAGGCGCAGCAGCAGAAGGAGGCCCGGCGCAGCAACATTATGTACGCCGTCATCGCCGTCCTGTTCGCCCTTCTGGTGGTGGCCGTACTGGTATGGAAGTCTAACATCATCCAGAAAAATGCCACCGCCGCCACGCTGTATACCCAGCTTACCTCAGCAGAGGACCCCGCCGCCAGCGGCTCCTCCTCCGCGGAAAAGACCGTGCTGGCAGACGTGAAGGTACCCCAGCTGAACTACTATTTCGTAAATATCTATCAGAACTTTGTCCAGCAGAACAGCGCGTATATTTCTTATATGGGGCTGGACACCAGCAAGGACCTGCGCTCTCAGCCCTATCCCGGCGACGAGACGCAGACTTGGTTTGACTATTTCGTCGATCAGGCCATTGATCAGATGTCCGCCATCTACGCGCTGAACGACGAGGCGGAGGAAGAGGGCTACGTCTGGAACGACGCCATGCAGGCCCAGTTCGACGCTAACGAAGAATCTCTTACCTCCACTGCCACCGCCTCCAATCTGAGCATCGTCAAATACCTCCGGCAGATTTATGGTTCGACCATGAGCCGCAGTGTTTACGAGGCCGAGATGAAGCGCGTGATTCTGGCCAGTGACTTTTCCCAGAGCCATAACGACAGCCTGACCTATACGGACGAGGAGCTGGAGGCCGAATACGCCGCCAACCGGAATACCTATGACGTGGTGGATTATCAGAGCGTCCGCATCAGCGGCACTGCCGAGGCCACCACGGACGCCGACGGAAACAGCGTGGATCCCACCGAGGAGGAAAGCGCCGCCGCATTAAAAGCGGCCAAGCAGTCCGCCGATACGCTGTACGCCAGCTTCAAGTCCGGAAAAAGCCTGTCCGATCTGGCGAAGGACAACGACAAGATGTCCTATACCAATGGCGAGGCCGGTTCCTATTCCTCCGGCGTGCTGATGGATTGGCTGTTTGACAGCGGCCGTCAGGCAGGGGACTCCGCCGTTCTGGCCGACGAGGACAACGCCGCCTATTACGTGGTATCCTTCGGTAAGCGCTATCGTCAGGACTATAAGACCGTAAACGTGCGCCACATCCTTCTCCAGCCCGAAGCCGGCAAGATCGCGCAGGGCGAGGACGGCTACGACGAGGAGCAGGCCAAGCTGAAAGAGGAGGCCAAGGCAAAGGCCGAGGACCTTCTGGCCCAGTGGCAGGCAGGCGCGGCCACTGAGGATTCTTTCGCCCAGCTTGCCAAGGAAAACTCCGTGGACGGCGGCTCTCAGGCCAACGGCGGTTTGTACGAGCAGATTTATCAGGGCCAGATGGTGCCCACCTTCAACGACTGGTGCTTTGATTCCAGCCGCAAGGCCGGAGACACCGGCGTGGTGGAAACCGATTACGGCTATCACATCATGTACTTTGTGGGTGAGAATCTCCCCTACTGGCAGGTACAAGCGGACAGCACCCTGCGGAATCAGGATTTTGGCACATGGTACGACGGTGTCATCGCCGGGTACACCGGTGAGGCAACCGGCGGCGTCAAATACGTGTCCGCGAGCTGAATTGCATCGTGAAGCACGGGCCGGCGAAAGCCGGTCCGTGTTTTTCTAAAAAGAACGCTTAGACAGATAAGAGGAAATCGCTATGGATCATCAATTTCTGCGTAACGAAATGCTCTGGGGACGGGATGGGCAGGCGCGTCTTACCCGCGCCCACGTGCTTTTACTGGGTCTTGGCGGAGTGGGGAGCTATGCCGCGGAATGTCTGGCCCGCTCCGGCGTGGGCGAACTGACGCTGGTAGACAGCGACGCCGTCTCGCTCACCAACCTGAATCGCCAGCTGGAGGCCCTCCACTCCACCGTGGGCCGCCCCAAGGCGGAGGCCATGGCCGAACGCCTGCTGGATATTAACCCCGCGCTGAAACTCCACCCTGTCCATGCTTTGTACAATGCCGAAAACCGGGACCGGTTTTTCCCCGCAGGCTGCCGGTACGATTACATCGCAGACGCCATCGACCTTGTCTCCTGCAAGCTGGATCTGGCGGAAACCGCCCTGCGCCTGCATATTCCTCTCATTGCTGCTTTAGGCACCGGAAACAAGCTGGACCCCTCCCTGCTGCGAATTGAGGACATTTCAAAAACATCCGGCTGCCCTCTGGCCCGCGTGATGCGCCGGGAGCTGAAAAACCGGGGGATTCGTCATCTGCCAGTGGTATTCAGCCCCGAGGAACCTGTCTCCTCCGTTCGGCAGATGGAAGCGCCCCCGCCGGGGCGGCGCAGTGTCCCCGCCAGCAACCCGTGGGTCCCGGCCACGGCCGGACTGCTGCTGGGCAGCGCCGTGGTGCGCAGCCTGCTGAAGGAAACGGAGGGGTTGGTATGCTGATCGGAACGATTGTTAACGCGCTGGCCATTCTGGCCGGTTCCGCAGCCGGGCTGGGCCTGACACGGATTGCCAGGCATCTACCCGTTGCCGAGGGCGGCACGCTGGGGCAGCGGCTCCAGGATCTGGTTATGAAAAGCGTGGCGCTGTGCGTGCTCTATATCGGCGTGAGCGGGTCCCTGACGGGGCAGAATATGCTGATTACCATTCTCTCCATGGTCTTTGGCGCACTGCTTGGAGAGCTGCTGGATCTGGACCGGCGGATGCGCTCTCTTGGCGATTGGGTACAGAAAAAGATGGAGCATTTGGTTCCGGGCGGAGCCTCCTCTGTGTCGGAGGGCTTTGTCGCTGCAAGCCTTCTGTTCTGTGTGGGAGCCATGGCAATTGTGGGTGCGCTGCAAGACGGGCTGACGGGCGATCATTCCACCCTGTTTGCAAAAGCGCTGCTGGACGGCATCAGCGCCGTGATTTTCGCCTCCTCTCTGGGCGTAGGCGTGGCATTTTCTGCCGTGACTGTCTTTCTCTTTCAAGGAAGCATTGCCGCGCTGGCGGCCCTGATTTCCCCTCTGCTTGGAGATGCGGTCATCGCGGAGATGACCTGTGCAGGGTCGTTGCTGATTATCGCCCTGTCGCTGAATATGCTGGGCATCACCAAAATCAAGGTCATGAATATGACCCCCGCCTGCCTGCTGCCGATTTTGCTTTGCCGTCTGAGTGAAACCATTCCCGCTCTGTTTTAATGCGCCCAATCCTTTAACGCGCGGCTTTGCCGTCGGGAGAAGTTCTCCCGACGGCATTTTTTGTGCGATTTTTAGTCCCACGCCTCCGTCATGCTCCATTGTTCCGGAACGGAAACTGCCCTTGCAGATGTTTGCTATAATTTTTCTCCAAATGGGGCAACCTATGGAAAATCATCACAAGGCGGTGTTTTTTTATGAGCAAAAAACGCGTTGGACGGCGGACCGTCCAACTGGACGCTCCCCCGTCCATTCTCTCCTTTGCCGCCATCGGCGGAAAGCTGGAAAAGCAGGGGCCGCTGGCGGCCTGCTTCGACGAGCTGTGCGAGGACTCCTTTCTGGGGGAGAAAACCTGGGAAAAGGCAGAGTCCCGGATGCAGCAAAAAACGGTGCAGACGGCGCTGGACAAGGCAAAGCTGCACGCAGGCGATCTGGATTATATTTTTGCCGGTGATCTCTTGAATCAGTGCATCGGCACCTCCTTTGGTCTGCGGGAGTTTGAAATTCCCTTTTTCGGGCTGTACGGCGCCTGCTCCACCATGGGGGAATCCTTAGCTATGGCGGCCATGAGCATCGACGGCGGCTTTGCCGACCGGGCCGCTGCCATCACCTCCTCTCATTTCTGCACGGCGGAGAGACAGTATCGTATGCCCGTTCCGTACGGGAACCAGCGTTCCCCTACCGCCCAATGGACCGCCACCGCGTCCGGCTGCTGCATTCTGGGCCGGGAGGGAGAGGGTCCCTTCGTCACCCATGTCACCTGCGGCAAAATCGTGGACAAGGGCGTAACCGATGTGAACAACATGGGTGCTGCCATGGCTCCTGCGGCCTACGACACTATCTCCGCCTTTTTCAAGGACACGAAGACAAAACCCTCGGACTTTGACCTGATTCTCACCGGCGACTTGGGAGAGCTGGGCCACAGCATCGTCCGCGGCTTTTTCCAGCGGGACGGCGTGGACATGAGCAAAAACTATCTGGACTGCGGCATGCTGCTCTATGACCGGGAAAAGCAGGACATGCACGCCGGAGCCTCCGGCTGCGGCTGCTCGGCGGCGATTCTGTGCGGGTATCTTTTGCCGGGACTGAGGGCGGGAAAGTGGCGGCGGATTCTCTTCGCCCCCACCGGGGCGCTGCTCTCTCCCACCTCCAGCTTTCAGGGGGAGTCCATTCCCGGCGTGTGCCACGCGGTGTGCATCTGCACGGAGCGGTAGACATATCTTTTTCTTCCCCGCCGCCCACCTTCCGCATAATTCGGGCAAACATGGAAAAGCTGGGAGAGAAAAAACTCGGTTTGGAGGTTCTTATGGACTATCTGAAAGCATTTCTCTGTGGCGGCATTCTCTGCGCAATCGGGCAAATTTTGATTGACAAAACCAAGCTCACCCCCGCCCGCATTCTCACCGGCTATGTGGTGGCGGGCGTGCTGCTTGGGGCGGTGGGCGTTTATAAGCCCATTGCCGAATGGGGCGGAGCAGGGGCCACCGTACCCCTTACCGGCTTTGGCTTCTCTTTGGCCAAGGGCGTGGAGAAAGCCGTTGCGGAGCAGGGGTGGCTGGGCGTGTTTACCGGCGGGCTCACCGCCACGGCGGGCGGCATTGCCGCGGCTGTCATTTTTGCCACGCTGATGGCGCTGCTGTTTCGCCCCGGAGACAAGCGATAAGCATAAAAAGCGGCGGCTCCTGATGGAGCCGCCGCTTTTATGCTTTTAAAACCGCTCAGTCCTCGTGATCTTCTCCGCAGTCGCATTCTTCGATGTCGGACAGGTCAAATTCCAGCTTCTCCCCACAGTTGGGGCAGACCACTTCGCCCTCCTCCAAAATGGACTCGTCGAAGTAAACCGTCTCCTCACAGGTGGGGCAGGTGGTGGCGTAGCAGTCCTCGGAATCGTCGTCGTCGTCTTCGTCGTCATCCTCCAGCTCGTCGTCCTCGTAGACGAGCTCCTCCACGTCCTCCAGGTCGTCGCTGACAGCGTCCAACCCCTCGGAAATTTCGATAATCTGGTCCTGATGGTCCTGAAGCTCCAGGGCCACATCGTCCAGAATATCAATGATCATGGTGATCAGCTTGCCCTCCTTGGATTCGGTGTCCAGGCCCAGGCCCTCGGCCAGCCCCTTCAGATAAGCGACTCTCTCGGTAATTTCCATCGTGTACACGCTCCTTTCTTCCTGCTTCGTTGTTTGTAATATAGAGGAACCCTCCTCTTGAATCAGGCGCGCTCTCGTTTAGTCCTTGCTGCGGGAGAGATATTCGCCTGTCCGGGTGTCGATGTTAATTTTGTCTCCGGTGCTGATGAACAGAGGCACCTTGATCTCTGCGCCGGTTTCCACGATGGCAGGCTTGGTCACGTTGGTGGCGGTGTCGCCCTTCAGGCCCGGCTCCGTCTCGGTCACCACCAGGTCCATAAAGTTGGGGACCTCCACGGAGAAGACGCTGCCCTTGTAGCTCAAGAGCTTGCACACCGTGTTCTCCTTCACAAAGCGGAAGCCGTCGCCCAGCACGTCCCGGTTCAGGGGAACCGTGTCATAGGTTTCGGGATCCATGAAGTAGTACAGGTCGCCGTCCTGATAGCTGTACTCCGCGTCCTTGCGCTCCACAAACGCCTGCTCAAACTTGGCGGTGGGGTTGAAGGAAGTCTCGGTGACGCCGCCGGTCACCACGTTTCTCATCTTGGTGCGCACAAACGCCGCGCCCTTTCCGGGCTTGACGTGCTGGAACTCCACCACAGTCATGATCTTGCCGTCCATTTCGAAAGTGACACCGTTGCGGAAATCACCGGCAGTAATCGTAGGCATAGTTTTTCCTCCTTACAAATCTACGAGAAAACGACCCGTCAGGAGGACATTTTCTCTGCTTTTCAAATTTACAAAATAGCCTAGGATATTTTACCCCAGATACGGGATGAATGCAAGGGTTTTCCCGCTGATTGGGGGAAATTCAGAAGGATTTTTTATCAATTCCTCGCAATTTGCGGCAACAAACGGCCTTAAAGGGCGCCTGAAGTGCGTGAAGCACCTTCTGCCAGAGCGTCACGGCCCCGCCCACAGGCTCCACGGTCAGCGCTAAAACCCCCGCCCGCTTGGCGGCCAGGCAATCGGTCAAAAGCTTGTCGCCCAGCATGGCGGTGTGGTCCACCGTGCCACCCGCTTTCTCCATGGCGGCCAGAATCCCCCGGGGAGATGGCTTTCCCGCCCGCCCCTGATAGGGCACGCCCAGCTCGTCGCAAAATTCCGTTACCCGGCTTCCCGAGCGGTTGTTGGACACGATGACAAAGCCAATGCCCGCGTCCTTCAATCCGGCGATATAGTCCTTAAGCGCCCCATCGGGGCGGCGTGTCTTTTTCTCTGCCAGCGTAAAATCCAAATCGCTCAGCAGCAGCGTCACGCCCAGCTTGCGCAGCAAATCGGGCGTTACCTCGTCATAGCGGGCAAACAGCCTGTCCGGTACCAGGGAAAAAGGCATATTCAGTCTTCCCCCTTCATAGCATTTTACGAATTGATCTTTCATCATCTTTAGTATACCAATTTTTTTCAAAGCACACAAGGGGGGTCTTGGCTTGCAGGTCTATCTTGCCGTTACGCCGCAGCAGCTCCGGGAGGCGTCCCGTTTCACCCGTCACTTTGTCCATATGGCCTATCGCATCGGACCGGAGTCCGCCCTGCTGCGCCAGAACCTGCTGGTACAGACCAAGGGCGGGCTGCTGGGCCTCAGCGACCACGATGCGCCCACGGTGGAGGAGCCGGAAAAACTGGCTGCCGCCGCGGTGCGGGAGTGCTCCCGACGAAACTACGGCGGGGCGGTGTTGGATTTTGAAGCGCCCCAACCCAGGGGAGACCTGCTGCTGCTGGCGGGGACCATGGGAAAGCTTTTTCAAAAAAATCGTCTGACGCTCTACGTGCCGGAGCCTTATGCCTCCGCCGCGCCCACGGCAATTGTCCCGGTCTGCACGGCCCTGTCCGGCGGTAACCTGACCCAGCGGCTGCGGGACGCTGCTTCCGCCCGGAGCACGGGGCGGCTGGCGCTGGATCTGGAACGGCTGATGATGGACTTCCCTCTCCCCTGTCCCTCCGGAGAGGGCCGCCCTCTGCGGCGGGAGGAATTGGCGGAGCTGATGGAGCGGGAACAGCCGTCCGTGTTTTTCTCTCCGGACCTGTGCGCCCGGTACTTCACCTACGCCTGCCGTGGCGAAACCCATTTCATATTGTTTGACGACGGAGACACTTTGCTGCAAAAGCTGCGCATCGGCCAAAACCTAGGCGCTCAGGCAGCGTTTTTCCAGTATCCCGAGGTCAGCGACCTTTTGGGAAAGCTGTTCGGAAAGTAAAATCCTGCTAAGCGCGCACCGCGGGCTTTCTCTCTTTTCCTCATTCCGGAACTTCAGAGCAAGCGGCGCTTCCCCGCACCCGCCGCATATCCAAAATAGTTGTTCCCCAAACACCACTTCCCTATGGGCACGATTCTCGCACGCCATTTGAAGGCTTGCGTTTCAAGTCGACAAAAAGGCGCCGTGGAATTCTCCACGGCGCCCTTTATCAAACGAGAATCAATAGAAGCGCTTATTCTTGTTCTTCCGAGCTGCCTCAGACTTCTTGCGGCGCTTGACGCTGGGGCTCTCGTAGTGCTCTCTCTTACGAACCTCCGCGAGAACGCCCGCCTTAGCGCAGCTGCGCTTAAAACGCTTCAGGGCGCTGTCGATGTTCTCGCCCTCTTTGATATGAATTTCAGACATTTATATTTCCCTCCCTCCAGAATGCCGGGAAACCCGCAGCACTTAAGGGCCATTTTATTATGGCTTTAACGAAATCATTATAACGGTTGATTCGCGCCTTGTCAAGAGGATTTTCTGAAAAGCGACAAGACGCAAAAAAGCGGCCCGCCCCGCAAAAAAGGGCGGGCCGCTTTTTATGATTTTTCCAATTCTTCCAAATTTGCCGCCTGTCGGTCCAGCTCCCGCTCCAGAGCAATTGCCACCTGGTCGGGACAGGAGGTGGACTTCATGCCGCAGCGGATGCCCTTGAGCCGATCGACGGCCTCCCGGGCGTCCATCCCCCGCAGCAGTGCCGCGATGCCCTGCAAATTGCCGCTGCAGCCGCCCACAACCTCCAGCTCCTCAATCACATTTTCTGCATTGAGCCGGAAATGCATCTCCTGAGAGCAGGTCCCCCGGGGGTGAAATGTAAACGTCATGTTCCGCTTCCTTTCCGCTTTTGATCCCTTCGGAAAGGATACCATATTGCCGCGCCAGCGTCAAGCAGGCGGGCGGCGAGAGTCCTTTATCCCGCGCTTCCGCCGAAGCTGCGGCCCTCCAGCACCAGCCGATCTGCGATCATGGCGATAAACTCGCTGTTGGTGGGCTTGCCCTTGGTGTTGGAAACGGTATAGCCGAAAAACTTTTGCAGCGTTTCCAAATCGCCCCGATCCCATGCCACCTCGATGGCGTGGCGGATGGCCCGCTCCACGCGAGAGGGCGAGGTGGAAAAACGGCGGGCTACCTCGGGATAGAGCACCTTTGTCACTGCATTGATCACGTCCATGTCGTCCACCGCGATTAGTATGGCCTCCCGCAGATACTGATATCCCTTGATGTGGGCGGGAACGCCGATTTCATGGATAATATCGGTGACCATGTTCTTTAAACTTTTTGTATGGGATACCGGTTGAACAGGCCGGCAGACGGAGCGCATCCGCTCCATCAGTGCGCTGTTTTCAAAAGGTTTCGGCATAAAAAATGCCGCGCCCTTTTCAAGAGCCTCTCCCACCACCTGTTCCGTAAAAAATGAGGAGATCATCATTGTCCGCGTCGGAAGCTCTTCTCTGCGAAGCTGCTCCAGCACGCCGAAGCCGTCCAGCTCCGGAAGCACCACATCCAGCAGCAGCAAGTCCGGTAGCTGCTCCCGCACCTGGCGGAGCGCGTTTTTCCCGTCGCCTACGCCGGCGACCACCGTGAATTCTCCCGTCTGTTCGATTGTTTCCCTCAGCATCGCCCGGTAGCTCTCATTGGCGTCGGCTATAACCACTTTCCTGCAGATCTCCATAACGCAACCTGTCCTCCATCTCTTCATTGAAATTTCTTCCGGTTTCCCAAAAGTTCGGATTGGGTTTTCTATAATTTACCATAAACGGACAGTCTTTGCAAGACGGAATTGTAAATAATTGGGATTTTTTATTCGACCCGTTATGCATCTGTCACAGTAAATTCGGCAGGAACATTTCAAATCTGTTTGTCTTTCAGCATATTTCGAAGAAAAAGGCCATCACTCCGGGAAAAAATGCACCGGACGCCTCAGTCCAAAACGCCCGCGCTCTGGAAATCGGGCGCGGAATCTTTCTCCACGGGGGTACGGTTCTGCCGCAGCTTAAACCCGGCCAGAAGCCCCTTCAGCAGGGCGGACTGCTCCGACAGCTCCTGGCTGGCGGCGGCGCTCTCCTCCGCCGTGGCAGCATTGGTCTGGACCACCGACGAAATCTGCCCCACGCCCTGATTGATCTGGACAATTGCCATGGCCTGCTCCTGCGAGGCGGCGGCAATCTTGTCAATCAGCCCCACGGCCTCGGCCGTCTCTCTGGCGCTGGCTTCCAGAGCCTTGGCGGTCACGTCCGCAGTCCTGCTTCCGTTTTCCACGGCGGCCAGCGTCTGCTCAATGAGGGCGGTGGTGTCTTTTGCAGCCACCGCCGATTTTCCCGCCAGATTTCGTACCTCGTCCGCCACCACAGCAAAGCCCTTGCCGTGCTGTCCGGCGCGGGCGGCCTCCACTGCGGCGTTCAGCGCCAGAATGTTGGTCTGGAATGAAATGTCATCAATAATTTTGATAATCTTCATAATCTCGGAGGACTTGAAGGAAATCTCCCCCATGGCAGCAACCATCTCCTGCATGTGGTTGTTGCTGCTATGCAGCTCCCGCCCTGCAAACTCCGCTTTTTCCTGCACCAGCTTGGCGTTTTCCGCATTTTGCCGAATCTGCCCGGTGACCTCCTCAATGGAGGCGGAAAGCTGCTCCACGGCGCTGGCCTGCTCTGTGGCGCCTCTGGAGAGGGTCTGTGCAGCCGTGGCGACCTGCTCCGCATCCCCGTCCGCAAAATCCGCAGACTGATGAATTTGCAGCAGCATCCCGTCCAGATTGTCCAGCATGGACTGGAGATTATCCTTAATTTTCCTGAACTGCCCGTCGTATTCTCTTTGGAGTTCAACCGTCAAATCCCCGCCCGCCACGCAGGACAGCACGTCGGAAATTTCATCAATGTATCCCTGATAATTGACAAGTCTCTGAATCGTAAGCTGGAATGCATCCGAAAGACGACCCAGCTCATCCTTGGATTTGACCGAAAGCTGAACGTCGAAATCCCCGTCCGCAATCTGCTGGGCAGCCTTTGTAATGGACTTGATCGGCTTTGCGATAGAGCCGCTGATCAGCCATGTGACAACCGCGCCTACGCCCGCCATCACCACGCACAGCAGCATCAGCATCTGCGTGAGGACATGCGTCCGCTCAATCACCTCGTTGGTTTCCAGCGTCATCGCCAGAATCCAGGGGCTGCCCTCGATGGGAGTGAATTCCACCAGCTTTTCCTTGCCGTTGTATGTATATTCGCCGCCGCCCTTCTGGCGCGTGGTCATCTGCTCAGTGAGGGTACCCAAGGCTTCAAGCGCCGGGTCGGCTTTTCCATTCTCAATGTCGTTGTCCTGCCGGAGCACAAGATCGATGTTCTTGTGGGCCACCTTGACGCCCTCGTTGTTGACGATATATCCGTATCCGGTGTTTTTATAAGTGACATTTTCGCAGATCTGGCTGAGGGTCAGCCCGTCCCTTCTGCCGTATAAAACCCCGATAATCTTTCCGTTTTCATACACTGGGGCGGCATATACCAGCACCGGCTCTCCGTCAAGCTTACTGAACATCAGATCCGAAGCAGCAGGCGTTCCCTGAATGGCGGACTGAAAAAAGGGACGGTCAGACACGTCGTTCGTCTCCCGGCTGCTGTTCAGAATGACGGCCTTGCCGGTTTTATCCGCAAAGCCAAAGAGAATATAGCCCGAACGCTTGGCCTCCGCCTCGAAATAGGCAACCTTTTCGTCCAGAGAGGCCGTGCTGTCGGTGATTGCGGGAACCTGTGCCAGCCCATCCATGTACAAAAGCTGTGCGCTGTTCTCAGAGGAAATGTACTGCGCCTGTGCCTGTGCCATAGCCCCCAGATCATCCCGGGCATCGGAAAGCAGGTCCTTGCTGACTACATAAATTGCAGCGGCTCCCAGTGCGGCTGTGACCAGCAGAATAATGAGTGTGAATGCTGCGACCAGTCTGAGCTTGATTGATTTCATGAATACTTCTCCACTACTTTAAACTTTTAAATTTGTTACCGCCGCTTTTCAATCTCTTGCCGCTGCCGTGCCGCGAAAATTCCTGAAAGAAGCGCTTTCTGGTGATTATATCATATGTCGAAACAAATGGAAACAAATTGTTTTTTGTAAAAAAATATCCAACTTTGCGTTTTTTTCATTACCGCTTTGCTTCGCATCCAGGCACCTTTTTTACCATCATAAACATCATAAAAAGAAGCTCCCGGATGGTCCATCCGGGAGCTTCTCTTGCTATTAAAGGAGTTTTAAATAGGAAAGCGGCGCTGGCATCCGCGGCTTTTGTTTACTGCCTTATTGCATCTTAGACGCAAATTTTAAATATTTGGCATTTTTATTTGCTCCGTTATGCAGATACTACGGGAAAGTCGACAGATTTTTTGAATGTTTACGTGTTTTTCAGCATATTTCGGATCAAAAGCCCATAGCCCCGAGTGGGGTCGCCCAGCAAAACGTGGGTCACCGCGCCCGCCAGTCGTCCGTCCTGTAAGATAGGTGAGCCACTCATCCCCTGTACGATGCCTCCGGTTTTTTCCAGAAGCTCCGGGTCCGTCACCGTAATAAGCAGGTTTCGGCCCGCAGGGTCGGTGCTGAGAATTTTTGTGATTTCGATTTCGTATTCCTTCACTGCGTCTCCGTCCACATTTGCAAGAATTGTCGCTTTTCCGGTGTGGACCTGATCGTTCTCTGCCACGGGAAGTGCTTTGTCACCCAAACGCTCCATCAGCTCCTGATCCGTCAGAGTCCCAAACACGCCGTTGGCGGTATTTGCGTAAAGGTCCCCGGTATCTACCGTCATGTCAAAATTTCCCTTCAGCTCTCCCGCTGCGCCCGTTTCGCCCCGCTTTACCGTTTTCACGGTGGAGGGCAGAATCGAACCGGAAGAAAAGGGCATCAGCGCGGCGGTGTCCACGTCCGTGATGCCGTGGCCCAACGCGCCGAAGGTGTTGCTCTCGGGGTCATAAAAGGTCATGGTGCCGATTCCGGCCATGCTGTCCCGAATCCATGCGCCGATGGCGAATCTTCCATCTCCGTCGTTGTCGTCGGCGGTGATGCTTAAATCCAGCAGCTTACTTCCCCGGCGGACCTCCAGCTTCGCACTTTCTCCCGCTGCATCCTGCAAAAGGGATTGAAACTGCTCCGTGGAGGTAATTTGGTTTCCAGCGCACTGGACAATGACGTCACCTGCGGAAAGGCCGCAGGCTCTGGCGGGGGTGTTTCCATCCGCCAGCTTCACCACCAGGACGCCTCTTGAAAACAGTTTGATACCAACAGTGTGTCCCACGGGGACCAACGTCCGGGCGGAGGAAAGGTCCGCCGCGGCCGCCGGGACTGTCAGCGCGGACGCCAGAAGCATAGCCGCCAGCCCCAGCGCCGCCCCGCCCTTGCGGCCGCTTTTTGAATTTTTTGCTTTCTCAGCCGTTTCATCCATTGAATCGCCCCTTTCTGAAAGTCCGGCGCGCGCCGGGCTTTCAGAAAAGAAGCCGGCATTCTCTCTCTTTGTCTCTTCTGTTTTTCGCCGGCAAGGTTACTGTTTGCAAACCGGCAGATTTCTGCCGTTGAAAATACCGGCGGTCCTGCCATGGAAACAGCTTCCAGCGCCGCGCCCCGGCGGTTTCTGAAAATATCCCCTGCAAAGTTATGCGTTTACCCTAAAATTTGTAAATTTTTAAAAGCGCCAGTGGGCAAAAAAATCCGTCAGAAAGCTCTCAGAAAGCCTCCTGACGGATTTAAGTAAATCTGTTGCCTTTTGGTCCGGCACAGAATTTTGCTCCCGCGAGGGTTTGTATTCCCCGCAGGTTTTTTCCCGAAATTTTTCAGTCCCGGAAAAAAGGCTTCTTCAAACAAAGGTCCGCTTCTCTCGCCGGAACAGGCGGATTAGTCGTCCCGCTTGCTGAAAATCTTAAAGATATCCTCAAAGGGGTCGTCCTCCGGCTCCTGAGGCTTGGGATCGTCCACCGTACTCAGGGGCTGGGGCACTTCGGCTGTAATTTGCTGTGCCGCAGGGGCGGACTCCGCCGGGACCGCAGGCGTCTCCACAGAGGGAGCCGCAAAGGCAGCGGAAGGAACAGCAGGGGCGGCCTGCCGCGCGGGAGGCTCAGTGGCAACCTTTTCAAAACCGGTGGCAATGACGGTCACGCGGATTTCATCCTCAAGGTTTTCGTCAAACTGCGCGCCGAAGATGGTGATGGCGTCCATGTTGACGGCCTCCTGCACCAGCGTGGCGGCCTGCTCCACCTCCTCCAGTCCGATGTCCATGGAGCCGGTGACGTTGATAAGTACGCCGTGGGCCCCGGCGATAGAGGTTTCCAGCAGGGGGCTGGAAATCGCCATCCTGGCGGCCTCCTCGGCCTTGCCCTTGCCCGCTGCGCGGCCAACGCCCATGTGGGCCAGACCCGCGCCCTTCATAATGGTGGTCACGTCGGCAAAGTCCAGGTTAATGAACCCGGTGTCCCGAATCAAATCGGAGATGGACTGCACTGCCTGACGCAACACATCATCCGCGATTTCAAAGGCGTTGGCAAATGTAATTTTCTGGTCCGTGGCGTGCTTGAGCCGCTCGTTAGGGATGATGACCAGAGAGTCCACCTTGTCCTTCAGCTCCGAGATGCCCTTTTCCGCCTGCTGCATCCGGCGGCGGCCCTCAAAGCCGAAAGGCTTGGTTACCACCGCCACAGTGAGAATCTCCAGCTCCTTGGCGATCTCCGCCACAATGGGCGCGCCGCCTGTGCCGGTGCCGCCGCCCATTCCAGCGGTGATGAACACCATGTCCGTGTCCTCCAGCGCCTTGGCAATCTGGCTGCGGCTTTCTTCGGCGGACTTGCGGCCCACCTCCGGGTCCGAGCCCGCACCCTGCCCATGGGTCAGTTTTTCACCGATCTGAATTTTATAGGTAGCGCTGGACACATTCAGCGCCTGCTTGTCCGTATTGATGGCCACAAAGTCCACACCCTTGGTGCCCGAGCGGACCATGCGGTTAACCACGTTATTTCCGCCGCCGCCGACGCCGATCACCTTAATGTTCACCACGGCGTCCGGGCCGGTTTCCAATCCAAATGCCATAAAGCTGCCTCCTGCTGTCGTTCGTATCGGGAGGAATCTCCTCCTTGCCTGTGTAAATTGGCACGCATAGCCCTATTCTTACTAATAATAAGACACTTTGCGCTCCGGGTCAAGTCTTCCCGCAGTTTTTCCGCAGTTTTTCCAATCAGTCCTTAATGAACACGTTCTGACCGTTGTCGCCTGTCATGCGGAGGACGCCCGTCTCGTTGGATTCGATTCTTCCGCTGTCAAGGATTGCCCGGAGCGTGCGGAGCTTATAGGCGTAGTCCGCGCCATAAGGCAGCTCTACGCGAAACCGCTCCATATACTCCATGGTCAGCACCGCTGCATCATCCAACCGGATGGAGTTCACCTCGCCCAGCATCTCCTGCTCGTCCAGCGCGCCCATCAGCGCCAGCAGGCTCTCCTGCTGTGTCAGGCGCTCTGTGGGCATTTGAAGAAAAGTGGCCACAGCCGGAGAAAGCAGCTCGCAGCCCTCAATTTTCGCGAAATCGGCGGCGGCACCCACCGCCCTCTGCTCCACAATTTTGCCCTCCGGGCTCACAAGCCACGTATAGCCCTCCTGCACCACCGCCAAAGCCGCGTCGCTCTCCGCCACGTCGATTGCCAGCGTGTCGGGCAGGACTCGATTGATGCGCACCAGTGCGATATAGGGTAGCTTCCGCTGAAGGTCCTTTGCAATGGCGTATTTATTCAGCAGAAGCAAATTGTCGCCTGTTTTCAGGCCGGAGGCCTCAATGATTTCCGATTCGGAATAGCGGCCCTCCCCGGTGATGGCAATGGTATTTACCCGGAAAAACAGGGTCAGCGCCACCACAATCACGACGCAGATGGCCAAAACGGACAGCAGCTTATAGAGGAGTCCGAATCTCCCCCTTCGCTTTCTGTTGTAATTTCTTCGTCTGGCCATCTGCCGTACTCCAGTCTGTCTCTATTCCTCGCTGTTCCCCTCGTCCCGGCGGACGTCGGCTCCCAGCTCTGCAAGTGTTTTCGCGAGGTCTTCGTAGCCCCGGTCAATGTGCTCTACGCCGGACACGGCGCTTTCGCCCTCCGCCGCCAGTGCGGCCACGCACAGCGCCGCCCCGCCCCGCAGGTCCGTGGACTGTACGGAGGCGCCGTGGAGCCGTTCCACCCCGTTGACCACAGCCACCCGGCCGGACACTCGGATATCCGCCCCCATGCGGCTCAGCTCGTCGACATGGCGGAAGCGGTTTGTAAAAATATTTTCCTCAAATACGGTTGCGCCCCGGCTGCGGGCCAGCGCCGCCATTAAAACGGCCTGCGCGTCGGTGGGAAAGCCCGGATAGGGCGCGGTATGAATGGGACGGATGCCACGCAGCGCCCGCCGTCTGCGCAGGGTGATGCCCTCCTCATCCGCCGCCACGGTACAGCCCGCCTCCCGCAGTGCCGCCGTCACGGTGGATAAATGCCCTTCCTTGGCACCCGTCAGGCGAACCTCTCCCCCCGCGGCTGCTGCCGCGCAGAGATAAGTAGCCGCGGCAATGCGGTCGGGCATCACGGTGTACGTACAGCCAAAAAGCTGCGCGCCGCCCTCTACCGTAACGGTGGAGGTTCCCGCACCGGAAACCTTTGCGCCGCAGGCACACAGATAATCCTGCAAATCCACGATCTCCGGCTCCTGCGCGGCGTTGTAAATGGACGTGACGCCGCTTCCTCCGCAGGCCGCCAGCATCAGATTTTCCGTGGCGCCCACGCTGGGCAGGCTCAGCACCACCTTCCGCCCTACAAGGCGGGGCGCGGAGCAGCGAAGCCGCCCGCCGTCCTCCCGGATGTCGGCCCCCAGCTCCCGAAGGCCTGCCAAATGTAAATCAATGGGTCTTGGTCCCAGCTCGCAGCCCCCGGGATAGCTGAGATCCGCCTGACCGCAGCGGGCCAGCACGGCCCCAAGGAAAATGGCGGAGGATCGCATCTCCCGCATCAGCGCGTCGGAGATATTGCAGCAATTCATGCCGGCGGTGTTTACCGTCAGCGTATCCTCCTCCCAGCGGGCCTCGCAGCCAAGATGCCGGAGAATGCGGACCGACGCGTCCACATCCCGCAGTCGGGGACAGCCTTTCAGAACCGTCTCCCCCCGGTTTAAAAGCGTGGCCGCCAGGATGGGCAGTGCGCTGTTTTTGGCGCCCTGCACCCGGACGGAGCCGGAAAGAGCGTTCCCGCCCTTTACGATGATCTGACTCATAATGCAATTCCCTCCGCATACAGAATGGTTCAACAGTCCATCGTATGCGTGGGGAGCCTTTAAGGGTTACAGCAGCTCCAACACCGTCTGATAGATGCGCTCCGCCGCGTCGGGAATGCCAAGCTTCTCCATGGCGGCGGACATGGACGCGCGGCGGGCGTCGTCCCGAAGAATTTCACAAGCTTTTTGAAAGAGGGCCTGCCCGCTGGCATCGTCCTCCAGCAAAACGCAGGCACCGCCCGCCCGCTCCAAAACCCTTGCATTTTTCTCCTGATGATTGTTGGTCACATAGGGAGAGGGTACAATCAGCGCCGGAACACCCAGCGCCGTCAGCTCGCTGATGGTGGACGCGCCAGCCCGGCACAGCACCAGATCGGCGGCCCGGAGGGCCCGGTCCATATCATAAATGTAGGGCCGCACTTCCAGCGACGGATGCCGCTTAAGGTCTACACCCCGTTCCTTCAGCGTCCGCAGCAGCGCGTCGTATCCCCCGCCTGCCCCGTGAATGTGGTGAAAGGGCTCCTTTGCCGATTCCAGAGACAAAAACGCGGCCATTTCCCCGTTCATTCCCGCCGCGCCCAGAGAGCCCCAGAATGAAACAATCAGGGGCCTTTCGTCCCGAATCCCCAGCTCCTCCCGGGCCTGCTGTTTGGTGCGGGTAAAAAAATCGCCCCGCACCGGCGTTCCCGTGACCACCACCCTGTCCGGATGGCGATACTGCCCCCGGCACTCCTCAAAGCCCACCATAATTCGGTCGGCAAAAGGCTCCAGCAGCCGGGTGGTCAGCCCGGGGACCATGTTGGACTCGTGGACAGCAGTGGGGATTCCCAGCTTTGCCGCCGCCTTTACCATGGGAAAACTGGCATAGCCCCCGGTGCCGATGACCACCTGGGGGCGAAATTCCCGGAGAATACGCCGCGCCTCTCTGGGCGCCCGGAGATAGTTTCCCACGGAGATTAAATTGTGCTTGATTTCCGGCATCTTCATCGAGCGGTGGAAGCTGGAGATGTGCACCGTGCGAAAGGCGAAGCCCGCCTTTGGAATCAGGTCCTTTTCAAGCCCCCGCTCCGCACCTACAAATAAAATCTCCGTATCCGGCTTCCGCGCCAGCATCAACTGCGCCAGAGCGACGGCGGGATTGACATGTCCCGCCGTCCCCCCGCAGGTGAAAATGACCCGTCCGGGCGCGTTGCCCATTTTAAAACACTTCCTTAAAGTCTGCGTGCCCCGCATCACATTTTCATCTGTCGGGACACGCTCAATACAATGCCCATTTCAAAGAGCTGAATAGTCAGCGCCGTCCCCCCATAGCTGAAAAAGGGAAGGGAGACGCCGGTGGTGGGCAGCAGCCCCGTCACCACTGCCATGTTCAAAAAGGTCTGGAAAGCCAGCAGCGTGGTAATGCCCACCGCCAGCAGGTTCCCAAACCGGTCCCGGGCGTGGAGGGCAATCCAGTATCCCCGCAGAATCAGCGCCGCGAACAGCAGCATAATCACTGCCGCACCAATCAGACCCAGCTCCTCGCACACGATGGAAAATACGAAGTCGTTGTGCTCCTCCGGCAGATACATGAATTTTTGCCGGCTTTTCCCAAGGCCCACGCCCAAAAGCCCGCCAGAGCCGATGGACAACAGGCTCTGGGCCAATTGATAGCCGTCTCCCCGTGGGTCTATAAACGGGTTGTGCCACATGGCGATGCGGGACGCACCGTAGCCGACGATTCCCACCACGGCGTACATCCCTGCCGCGGCCACACCCATCGCCCCGGCAACCCACTTCCAGCTGATACCGCCCACCAGCATGATGGCGGCTCCTGCGCCTAAGATCAGCAGCGTTCCGGACAGGTGAGGCTCCAGCATCATCAGCCCCGCCAGCACCACCAGAATCACGCTGTAGGGCAGGATACCGTAACGAAAGGTCTGCATCCGCTCCTTCTTTTTGGAAACGGTATCAGAAAAATAGAGCACCACCGCCAGCTTTGCCACCTCTGAGGGTTGAAATTGCAGCGCGGTGTTGGGGATTCCCAGCCAACGGGTGGCATTGTTCCGGGTCAAGGCGATAGGGTTGCCCGGAATAATCACCAGCACCAGCAAAATAATGGCCAGAAACAGCAGGGGCTTTGCAAGGGCCCGGAACCTCTGGTAGTTGATTTTTCCCACAAATGCCATGGCCGCCACGCCCATAATGGCGAATACGCCCTGCTTCGACACGTAATAGGTCGGGTTGCCGCTTTCGTAATAGGCCCTTGGAAAGCTGGCGGAAAACAGCATGATCAGGCCGATGGCGGTCAGCAGCAGCACCAAAAGACAGAAGGGCAGATCAATCGGCCCTCTGGCCAGTTCCCGCCCCTCCTGTTCCCGAAGCAGACGCTCCTCCTTGGCCCGCTGGCGGGCCAAAAGCGTCTCCCGGCTGACGGCGGGACGACGGACGGAGCTGAACCCTCGGTCCCGGTCCCCCCGGGAAGAACGAGGCCGTGCGTTATTCGGTTTGCGTTCCCGGACCATCGGCACTCCCCCTTCTCCGTTTGGCGGACGCGTCAAATTCTCCCCTGAATGCCCAGCCACGCCACGACACAACCCACCAGCGTGATGAGGGAAAACACCGTCACAAGCTTCGCCTCGCTCCAGCCGCACAGCTCCAGATGATGGTGCAGCGGCGCCATTTTGAAAAAGCGCTTGCCATGGGTGGCCTTAAAATACGCCACCTGAATAATGACCGACGCCGTTTCCGCAATATAAATCAGCCCTATGGGAACCAGCACCAGCGGCATATCCATTGCAAACGCCAGCGCCGCCACCGCACCGCCCAGAAACAGGCTCCCGGTGTCGCCCATGAATGTCTTTGCCGGGTGGCAGTTGTAAACAAAGAACGCCGCCAGTCCCCCCGCCAAGGCGGAGGAAACCAGGCTCAGCCCCCCATAGGCCGCAACCGTGGCCCCGGCGAAAAACATCATCACCACAAAGGTGACGCCGGTGGCCAGCCCGTCGATTCCGTCGGTCAGGTTCACAGCGTTGACGCAACCCACGATGACAAAGGCCGCAAAGGCCAGATACATCACCCAGTTTAGCTCCAGCGTCACGTCTGCAAAGGGAATATAAAGGCGGTTGCTCAAAAGGCCCTCATAGCGCATGATGCTTAAAAACACCACCGCCGCCGCCAGCTGCAAAATAAACTTCTGCCGGGCGGTAAGCCCCTCGTTCTGGTGCTGGCGCACCTTGCGATAGTCGTCCACAAAGCCGATCAGTCCGAACACCAGCGCAAACAGATAGACGTACAGATGGACGAATTCGCCTGCCAGCATCTGCCGCCAGCCCAAGGCCACCACCGTCACACCCGTACCGATGATGAACATGATGCCGCCCATAGTGGGCGTCCCGGCCTTTCCGGCATGCCATTTGGGACCATCCTCCCGAATCTCCTGTCCGGCCTTCAGCTTCCGCAGCTCGGGAATCAGAAATTTCCCGATGACAAGCGTCAGAAAAAAGCTCACCGGCGCCGCCAGCAAATTTGCAATATCCATGTGCCTACCCCTTACCCGGCGGGGCCGGGTCCTTCCCTCATGCAGTCTCCGTATAAAACGCGCGCTTCTCCGCATATGCGGGAGCTGTCCTTTAAACGGGGTGCGCGCGCTGTTCCGGGCGCTTCAGCGCACCCTTCCCAGATGCTCCGCCACAATCTCCCGTTCGTCCATGTGCCGCTTTTCGTGGTTCACTTCCTGATACGTCTCGTGCCCCTTGCCGCACAGAACGATCACATCGTCCTCCCTGGCGTTGTCCATGGCAAAGCGGATGGCCTCCACCCGGTCCTCCACCACGGCATAGGCCGTGGGCGTTCCCTCCAGCCCGGCGAGAATCTCGTCGATGATAGCGGCGGGCTTCTCCGTGCGGGGATTATCGGAGGTCACAATGACATAGTCCGCAATCTCCGCCGCGATTTTTCCCATTTGGGGCCGCTTTGTCCGGTCCCGGTCCCCTCCGCAGCCAAACACGGCCACGGTGCGCCCCTTGGCAAAGCCCTTCACAGCGGTCAGCACATTTTTAAGACCGTCAGGGCTGTGGGCATAGTCAATCAAAATGGTATAGTCCCGCCCCGGCGTGGGCACAACCTCGACCCGGCCCTTCACATGGGGGACCCGGCGCAGGGCTTCGGCGCTCTTTTCAAGGGGAACGCCCAGCTTCAGCGCCGCTGCTAATACGTCCAGCGTATTATATACCATAAATTCGCCGGGAATGCCAACCCAAATTTTCACCCGCCCGTTTTTCGTCACGGCGGTGAAGGCCACATGGTCCGCTCCCAGCTCAATTTCCTCGGCCCGCAGGGCAGCCTGGGCCTCCACCGCGTAGGCATATTTTTCGCAGGTGGCCCGTTGCAGCAGCCGCCCGGACCACGGATCATCAGCATTGTAAATACCCACGCCGCAGTTTTGGAACAGGATGGCTTTCGCGTCGCAGTAGTCCTCCATGGTCCCGTGGAAATCCAGATGGTCCTGCGTCAGGTTGGTGAACACGCCCACGTCGTACCGGATTCCGTGCACCCGTCCCTCGTACAGTGCGTGGGACGACGTTTCCATGACCACATGGGTGCAGCCCGCGTCCAGCATTTGGCGGAACAGCTTGTGGAGTTCAAAGCTCTCCGGTGTGGTTCGCTCTGTGGCGAGAATCTCCCCGCCGATCATGTTCTGGTTGGTTCCGATCAGGCCCACCTTCGCGCCCGCCTCCTGCTCAAGAATGGCCTTGAGAAGATAGGTGGTGGTGGTTTTTCCGTTGGTGCCTGTGACGGCGGTCATAACCATCTGCTTTGCCGGATGGCCAAACCAGTTGGCCCCCAGAATTGCCAGCGCCCGCCGGGACTCCTTCACCAGCACGAAGGGAATCTCCCCCTCCGGCTTTTTCTCGCAGACCGTGCACACTGCGCCGGCCGCCTGTGCCTTGCCGATATAGGCGTGGCCGTCCATGGCATAGCCGCTGATGGCCACAAACAGGTCCCCCGCCTTCGTCTCTCGGGAATCATAGCTGACCCCCGAGATCTCCATGTTTTCGTCCGCGTGAAGTTCCAGCACCTCCGCGCCGACAAGCAAATCCTTTAATTTCATCTCTGAATACGCCCCTTTACAGTGTGGAATGGTGAGTAATATACCATTCACAGTATATCCGGCGCGATTTGCAAAGTATACGGGAGAAGGTGCTCAAAACCATGCAAAAGCTGTCAGTCCGCCATACTGCCCTGCGCGCCAAGCTGCACGGTGACCACCGTTCCCGCCGGGACCTCCGCCCCGGGCGACACAGACTGGTTCAGGGCAAACACATTTCCACTGCTGGCGGAGGTGGCGCCCGACACCCGCATAATCAACCCTGCGTTGGTGAGCGCCGCGTTTGCCTGGGCGGCGGTCATACCCACAATCTTGGGAACCGTGCTGGGCGTATTGGGCTTCTCCTCGCCCAGATACAGGATCACCGATGCACTGCCGGGAATGATGGAGCCGCCAAGGGGCGTCTGATCGGTAACAGTTGCTCCATCGCCCACGGTGCGGCAGGTAAAGCCCAGATTTGTAATTCGTTCCTTCGCGGCCTCCGCCGTCTGGCCCACCACGTTGGGCACGGTGATGTCCGCGCCCACCATCTGCTCGGCGGTATAGTCCGGCTCCACGCCCACATAGGGCAGAATTTCACCCATGACGGAGCTGGCAGTGGGGGCCACCATGTTGCCGCCAGAGACGTAGACGCCGGTGTTTCGGCTGGGGGTATCCATGGTGATGAGCATAATGACCTCCGGATCGTCCGCCGGGGCAAAGCACATAAAGGACACCACAACTTCCTTGTCGGGGTTTCCGGTTTTGTCGGCGGTACCGGTTTTTCCGCCGACGCGGTAGCCCACCACCTGCCCATTTTTCCCGGTGCCGGAGGCCACCACGTACTCAAGGCACTCGCGCACGGTGTCGGATGTTTCCTTGCTGACGACCTGACGCACGGGAGTGGAGTCGTGCTGATACTTGACGTTCCCCTGATCATCTACCACCTGCTCCACCAGATACGGCGTGCGCAGGTATCCGCCGTTGATGGTGGCGGCCTGCGCGCGGATGACCTGAAGCGGTGTGACGGTGAAGGTCTGGCCGAAGGAATAGGAGGCCAGAGACACCACGTTGGTGCCAAAGTCCTTTTCGCTGGCAAACAGGCCTGTGGTTTCACTGATTTCGTCGATGCCGGTTTTCTCCATCAGTCCGAAGGACTTCAGATACTGATAATATTTCTCCGTTCCGATTTTCAGACCCATTGTGATAAAAGCCGGGTTGCAGGAATTTCCGGTGGCCTGCATCAGGTCCTGAAGCCCGTGGCCCCTGTGGTTGGAGCAGTAAATGGGCTTGTTCCAGCCGGGCACCCGGATGGAACCGGTGCAGGTGAAGGTGGAATTCAGGTTCACCAGCCCTTCCTCCAGCGCCGTCGCCAGTGTGACGGGCTTGAATGTGGAGCCGGGCTCATAGGTGTCACTGATGCAGCGGTTGCGCCATTGCTCGCCCAGCGCCGCGCGGTTTACCTGGCTGCGGGCGGCGGTGTATTCCTCGCTCCCCTCCGTAAGGCCGGCCAACGCCTTCACCAAATCCGCCTCGGTCTGCGCTTTCAGCTTTTTATCGTAAATGGTGAAGGGATCGTTCAAATCAAAGGTGGGATAGGAGGCCATGGCGAGAATCCCGCCGGTCTTCACGTTCATGACGATGCCGGTTCCGCCGTTTTTCGCCCCAAACTTATCCACCATGGACTCAATGCCCTTTTCAAGGACCGACTGGACACTCACATCCAGCGTCAGCATCAGGCTGTCGCCGTTTTCCGCGTCGTAATACTGCTCGTATTGATACAGCATATCCTCGCCGGTATTGGTCTTGGCGGTGACGGTCAGGCCGGAGGTTCCCTCCAGCACATCCTCATACTTGGCCTCCAGACCGTACAGTCCCGTATTCTCGCTGCCTACGAATCCGATGACCTGAGAGGCCAGCGTACCATAGGGGTAATAGCGCTTGGAGTCGGCGTTGAGAAAAATGCCCTGAAGCCGGACGGGGCGCTTGGAGGGGTCGCTGATGAGAATGGTTTTCCCATCCTCATCCAGCTTCGTCAAAGCATTCCCCTCATCGTCGATTTCCCCGTTGATAAAGCGGCGAACCTCGTCGGCGGTCTTCTGCTCCACCTTTTTCTTCAGCTCGATATACTGGGAGTTTGTATCCGCCATTTTGTTGAGAACGGCGGCCTCGTCAAGCTCCAGAATGCGGGCAAGGCCCCGGGCCACAAACTCCGGGTCCTGCGTATCCTTACTGTTTTCAATATCGCGCGGAGAAATACACACCGTCTCCGCCGAGGCGGAAACCGCCATGATTTCCCCGTTTTTGTCGTAAATCGCGCCGCGTGAGGCGGTGACCACCGCGCTGCGGGTCTGCTGGGCAACGGCCTTTTCCTGCAGCTCTTCGTGCCGCACGATTTGCAGGCTGTACAGCTTGAACAGCAGCGCCACAAATACCGCAATGCCCAAAATTCCCATCATCAGCACCGTCCGGTTTCGGACCGTTTGGTTTGCCCAGCGGGCGGCGTCGCTTTTTCTGCGTTTGCCTGGCTTTGTCATTGATATCCTCCATCCTGAAAACGACGCTCGACACGTTTCGCGTCCCGGTAAGGTTCAGGGAGTAAGAAGGAGCGGCCCTCCTTCTTACTCCCCCTGTTCACTGTATTGCGCCTCAGTCGAAATATTCCACCACTGCGTAAACGCCGTGGTTCAGCGAGGTCGCAAGCCGCTCCAGCAGCCCCGCCTCTTTTTCCTTGTACACCACAGCGCTGTCTCCGCCGCTGAGGTCCAGATAATAGGTCTGCCCGCTGCCGGGCTTTGCCATTCCGGCGGACTCCGCCGCTTTTTTCACCGTATCCAGATCAAACATCTGGGCGTATTGCGCGGTGAGAATGACCTTCTCAGTCTGAAGTGTGGACAGTTCCTTGTTCAAAGCCACCACGTCGCTGGACAAGCTTGTAAGCTGCACGTAGCACAGCAGCGTCATCACCGCCAGCGCCGCCACGACACCAAAGCTCAGTACCGTCAAGAAGGAAATGTGCTGCCGTTCCCGGACCTGCACTGAAGCGGCAGACCGCACCCGCGGAGCAGCCGCGGCCTCCTCCCGCCGCCGGGGAAGCTCCCCCGCGTGGGACAGCTGGCGCTCCCGCAGCTCAAAGTCCAGATCATATGCCAGATTCCCGTTTGTCGCCCCTCGCCGGGGATAGCGCAAATCCCGCGCTGCCGCAGCCGCCATGCCCATTCCTCCTATCCTTTGTACTTCACACAGTTCGCGCTTCGCGCATTTTCAGGGAACGCCGTTCCCTTAGTTTTCTTTTTCCGCAAGCACCGGGCTCCCGTCCCGGTCCAGCAGCGGCGTTAAGCCCGCCGCGCTGCCGCTGCGGTGGAACAAATAGTGCACACCCGTCTCATGGTCCACCCAAATCTCCGTCTGAGTCAGAGTTCCCTGCGTATAAATCTCCTCAAATCTGGGCCTCATACCGTCCGCTCCTTTCGCATTCCGCGCCATCACGACCCGCATTTCTCCGCCACACGGAGCTTCGCGCTGCGGGCGCGGGGGTTTTCCGCCAGCTCCTCCTCGTTGGGGACAATGGGCTTGCGGGTCAGAATCTTCAGCTTCGGCTTGTTGCCGCAAACGCACACCGGAAACTCCGGCGGGCAGGTGCAGCCCCGGGCCTGCGCCAGCAGGGCCCGCTTTATGATGCGGTCTTCGAGAGAATGAAACGTAATTACCGCCAGCCTTCCCCCAGGGGCAAGGACCTCGGCAGCGGCCTCGGCCATGGGCTCCAGCGCGTCCAGCTCGCCATTGACGGCGATGCGGACGGCCTGAAAGCTCCGCTTGGCGGGGTGCTGTTTTTCCCTAAGGGCCTTGGCCGGCATGGCGGACCTAATCAGCTCCACCAGCTCAAGGGTGGTTTCCACAGGCCTGTCCCCTCTTGCGCGGACAATGGCCCGGGCGATGGCGGGCGCGTACCGCTCCTCGCCGTAGTCATAGAGAATGCGCCGCAACTCGGCTTCGCTCCACTCGTTCACCACCCGGCGGGCGGTGAGGTGGGCGGAAGCATCCATCCGCATGTCCAGCGGCGCGTCGTGCATATAGGAAAAACCACGGGCCGCGTCGTCCAATTGGGGAGACGACACGCCCAGATCAAACAGCAATCCGTCCGCGGCGGAAACGCCGCAGCTTTTCAGGATCTCCGCAAGCTCGGAAAAATTGCCCCGGACCAGCGTCACCCGGTCCAGCCAAGGGGCCAGCCGCTCCTTCGCGGCGTCAATAGCGGCCCCGTCCCGATCAATGCAGATCAGCCGCCCGGTTGTCAGCCTTTGGGCAATCTCTTTTGAGTGCCCGGCGCGGCCAAGGGTCCCGTCCACGTAGATTCCGTCGGGACGGATGTTCAATGCCTCAATGCTCTCGTTCAGCAGCACGGGCTTATGCAAATACTCCATATCAGAAATCCAACTCTTCCATGGCGGAGAGCATGTTGCCGCTTTCCAGCTCCTGCTTCTCCAGCTCCTGCCAGGTGGCGCTGTCCCAAATCTCTGCACGGGAGCTTACGCCGATGACAGACACGTCTTTCTTCAGGCGGGCGTATTCCCGCAGCTTCTGGGGGATCAGGATGCGGCCCTGTCCGTCCGGCTCGCAGCGGACAGCGTTGGAAAACAGGGGGCGCAGGGCGCGGGCCTTGGAATAGGGCAGCGCCTCGAACTTTTCGGTTAGCCGTGCCCAGCTCTCGTCGGAATAAATGGTCAGGCAGGGATCGGGGCCGATGGTGACGTAAAACACGTCTCCCAGCTCTTCCCGCAGCTTGGCAGGGATGGCCAGACGGCCCTTGGCGTCGATTGTGTGCTGATTGGTTCCCGTCATCGGCGCGGTCCCTCCCTTTCGTTTTGTGGGATTGAGGTGGACTTTTCACCACTTGTCACCTAATATCACCACTTATCCCCACTCGCATCTCTGAGTATAATCAAACTTCCCTGGAATTGCAAGAGGTTTTTTGGAATCTCTGCGTGGATGAAATCAGGTTCTTTTGCCAACTTTTGTCGAAATTTCTGTATTTTGAAACAGATGTTCCAAAGAGTTGCATTCGTTGACATAAAGCGAAAAAGTTCCCCAACACAACATGTTGTGTTGGGGAACTTTTTTCAAAGACTTACATACCACATACGGGAATTGGTGCAAAATTCCATAGACCGTTATGGTGATTTTTCACAAAATTTTCAGGTTTCCTCCTGCTGAGAATCCCCGTCTGCTCCCTCGTCGGGATTGTCCAGGCGACGGCGCTGCTCCTGCATCTTGTTGGCAGAGACGCTGCGGAAGCGGATGCGGGACTGCTTCACCTCGTCCAGCGCCATGGAAATGGCCTCCTCCGTGCGGGCCAGCGCGTCCTCTGCGTATTCGTTGGCCACCTGATAAAGGCGCTTGGACCGCTCTTCGGCGTTGCTGACAATGGTCTGTGCCTTCTGGCGGGCAGCAGTGAGAACCTCACTGTCAGACACCTTGGCCTTGACCTCCAGCTCCGCCTGGCGCATCATGCGCTCCACGTCCCGCTTCGCGTCCTCCACAAATTTGTCCCGGGCGGCCAGCAGCTCCTGCGCCCGCTTGATTTCGATGGGAAGCTGGGCGCGCAGCTCGTCCAGCAGATCCAAAAGCTCATCCCGGTCCACCATGCTCATATTGGGCTTCAGCGCCGGGGATTTCGCGTCTTCGATCTGCTCGTAGAGCATGTCAATCAGGCGGCTGACATCATTATTTGTATTGTTGGGCATCGGCTTCACGCTCCCTCTTTGTTCGTCTCTTCTCTTATCTTGCGCACCAGCTCAGCCGCCGCAGGGGGCAGATACTCCTCCAAAGGCTGTCCGTAGCGAATCATCTCCCGCGCCATGGACGAGCTGAAATGTTCATATTTTGCGGCGGCGGGAAGCAGCAGCGTCTCCAGCCCCGGGCGGAGATGCTCATTGATGCGTGCAAGCTCCCGCTCCATGTCCCAGTCCGTGGCGTTGCGCACACCGCGAACGATGATGTCCGCTCCGTGGCGGACCGCGTAATCCGCCAGAAGGCCAGACCACAGCTCCGCATGGACGTTGGGGTATTCCGCAACCGACGCCTCCACCAGCCGCAGCTTTTGCTCCGGCGTAAACATCTGGTTCTTCTTTGCCGCATTGGGACTGACGCAGACCCAAACCGTGTCGAAGCAGGCAGCCGTCCTTCTGATAATATCCAAATGCCCCAGAGTGATGGGGTCAAAGCTGCCGGAGCAAATTGCTGTTCTCATGTGGCCGATTCCTCGCTCTCTCCCTCTCCCGCCCTGCGGAAAAGCGTCACGGCAATTTTCCCATAACGGTAGGTGCGGCCCATCCGATAGGGGGCCGCCGGCTCCGGCAGAATTTTTTCGGCAGGAGCCTCCGCCGCAATTATACCATGGGGCGTCAAAATGTCAAACCTGACAATACGCTCCAACGCCTCCTCCAGCAGCCCCGCCGCATAGGGCGGGTCCAGAAGAATCAGGTCAAACTTCTCCTTCAGGGAGGACAAAACCTCCAAAGAGTCCCCTGTCACTACTCTGGCCCGGTCGGTCAGGTCTGTGACCTTCAGATTTTCCCGGATCAGCTTCACTGCGTCGGCGCGCCGGTCCACAAAGACGCAGCTTGCCGCGCCGCGGCTCAGCGCCTCAATGCCAAGCTGGCCAGTGCCTGCAAACAGGTCCAAAACCCTGCGCCCCTCAATTTCAAATTGCAGGGCGCTGAACAGGCCCTCCTTCACCCGGTCGGTGGTGGGGCGGGTATCCATGCCCTCCAGCTCTTTGAGCCGTCTGCCCCGTGCGGAGCCGGTGATTACTCGCATGGTTTGCTCTCCTTCATTGTTTTTTTCCGTTTCAAATGGTCGGAAATCAGGAAAATCGCAAGGCTTGTCCACACGAAGCCGAACAAAATTCCATGGGTCAGTGTAAATTTCTCATGAAACGCCAGCACGCCCAGCAAAAGCTGCAGCGTGGGGTTTATATACATCAGCACGCCGGACAATGACAAGGACGTGGTCCGAATCCCAACGGCAAACAGCATCAGCGGAATCGTGGTCACTACCCCGGCAAGGGGCAGCAGCAGCCACTGCGCCCCGTGAAGCACTCCTATGGCCCCGGCGCCCCGGGCATCTGCCACCGCGATCCAGAGAAGGGCCAGCGGCGTCACGGCGGCGGTTTCAAAAAAGAGGGCCGCATTCGCGTCCGTCTTCACCGTCTTCTTCACCGCGCTGTACAGCGCGAAGCTCCCGCCGATCCCCATCGCCACCCAGGGAAACACGCCAAAGCGGAAGGAGGCGATCACAACGCCCGCCGCCGCCAAAGCCGTGGCAAACCACTGCAAACGCGTCAGCCGCTCACGGAACAGCGCCGTTCCCAAAACAGCCGACAGGGGTTGCATCATATAATAAGCAAGGCTGGCGTCTAGAATGTGGGCGTTGTTGACCGCCCAGATATAGAGGCCCCAGTTCACGGTAATCAGCGCCCCGGCCCCGGCCAGACGCAGCGTCTCCCTCCGCCTGCCAAGTACCTCGCGGACGCAGCCCCACTCCCGCCGGACCGTCAGCAAAAGCAGCATCATGGCCATGGACCAGAAAATCCGGGCCGACAGCACATATACGGGATCCACCGTTCCCAGGGTTTTCCAAAAAAGGGGCAATACTCCCCATGCGGCATAGCATGCCGCAACATATAGCGCACCCCTTCTCATGTCCCTGCCTGTCCCTCCCGGCCCACAGGCCGTTTAAATTTAATATTTTACAATTGTACGCCACGGCGCGTTTTTTTTCAATAAGAAATCCGTACTTTTCCTCTTTTTTCCCGCGGAGCGCATGGGGCCTTTAAATCTGCGGCGGGGAAATGCCCCCGGAATTGTGCCGGTTGCTCTTGTGCTTTTGCGTAAAATCGTATATAATAACCAACTGACTATGCGAAACGGCACATTTTCGGTCGGTGTTTCCCCCGGGGGACCGGCCTATGGAAAGGAAGAATGCGCTTATGATCCAACTGAATTCCGAACAGGGCGCCGTCACCATCAGCAGCGCCGTGTTTTCCAACATCACCGGCATTGCCGCCACCAACTGCTTCGGCGTGAAGGGCATGGCCTATCGCTCCATGACGGACGGTCTGGTCCATCTCCTGCGGCGGGAGGCCATGAGCAAGGGCGTCAGCGTCACCGCCAATGACGACGGCACCGTCTCCATCGAGCTTCATATCATTGTTGAAAACGGCGTGAATCTTCCCGCGGTGTGCAGCTCCATTATGAACGAGGTGCGCTATATGGTCACCAAAAATACCGGCGTGGAGGTCAAGGCGGTCGATGTGTGCGTCGACTCCATGACTCTGTGACCGAGGGAGGGCTCAAAACAGATGAACAAACAAATCAGCGGTGCGCTTTTTAAGCGGATGGTGCTGCACGGAGCGGCCGCCGTGTCCGCCCAGAAGCAGGCGATAAACGATTTGAACGTGTTTCCCGTCCCCGACGGAGACACCGGAACCAATATGAGTATGACCATTGCCGCCGCCGTGGACGAGCTGCGCCGGTGCGACCCGGAGAGCGTTGACCGGGCCGCCTCCGTCACAGCTTCCGCCCTGTTGCGTGGCGCACGGGGGAACTCCGGCGTGATTCTCTCTCTTTTGTTCCGGGGTATTTCCAAGGGATTGAAGGGCCGGGAACACGCCGACGCGGCCACATTCGCCGCCGCCATGCAGGAGGGCGTTTCCGCCGCCTATAAGGCGGTGATGAAGCCCGCGGAGGGCACAGTGCTCACCGTTTCCCGGCTCACCGCCAAGCGGGCGGTGGACGCGGCGGCGGAAGGACTGGAGCTGGAAGCCATGCTGGATTCCGCCATCCGCGTGGGCTATGAGACCTTGACCCAGACCACCGACATGAACCCGGTGTTGAAAAAGGCCGGCGTGGTGGACGCAGGCGGCAAGGGCTTCCTCCTCATACTGGACGGAATGCTGGCCGAGCTGCGGGGCGAGCCGATGCCGGAGCTGTCCGACGCGGGAGCGCCGGAGAAGGAGAAGGCGGACTTCGGCGGTCTTTCCTCCGATGAAATCACCTTCGCCTTTGACACGGTGTATATTGTGCGCAAGGCCTCCGCGAATCTCTCTCTGGACCCCCTGCGGGCCTATCTGAACAGCATCGGCGACAGTCTGGTCATCGGAGAGGACGACGAGGCCTTCAAGGTCCACGTCCATACCAACATTCCCGGCGCGGCGCTGACGGAATCCCAGAAATATGGCACGCTTGAGCTGGCCAAAATCGAAAATATGCGCACCCAGGCAGATGCGCTGGCCGCCGGACGGCAGGCCCAGAGCACCGACGATCTGGACGCGGTGGAAGCCGAGCTTGAGGCGCAGACAGAGCAGGAAGCCCCCCGGGGCATCGCCCCGCCGGAGAAGAAATACGGCTTTTTGGCGGTATGCGCCGGGGCGGGGCTGGAGGCCCTGTTCCGGGATTTGGGAGCCGACGGCGTGGTGTCCGGCGGGCAGACCATGAACCCCTCCACCGAGAGCATCTTGGACGGAGTGAATGCCATTCCCGCCGAAACTGTGTTTATCCTGCCCAACAACGGCAACATCATTATGGCCGCCCAGCAGTGCGCCGCCCTGACGGAGAAAAACGTGGTGGTTATCCCCACCAAAACTGTACCTCAGGGCGTCACCGCCATGATGAACGTGGACTTTGAGGCACAGGATACCGAAGTCCTCACCGCCGCTATGTCCGATTCCCTTTCCTCCGTCACCACCGCCCAGATCACCTATGCTGCCCGAAACTCCGACTTTGACGGGTTCGACATCAAAGAGGGCGACTTCCTTGCTTTGGAAGAGGGACGGCTGTTCGGCACCGACAAATCGATTGCCGCACTGACGGAAAAGCTGGCGCAGGATGCCCGGGAACGGGGCAGTTCCTTCATCTCCGTCTATTTCGGAGAGGACGTGTCCGAGGAGGATGCCCGGAAAACCGCCGAGCTGTTTGAGTCGGCCTGTCCCGACGCGGAGGTGGCGGTTCTCTCCGGCGGGCAGCCCGTGTACTACTATATCATCTCCATGGAGTGAGTTTTTCCTATTTTCCCATAAAAAATCGATCCCGGCGAACGCAAAGCGTTCGCCGGGACCTTTCTTTTTACACATAATAAAGCAAACGCCGCGCCTGCGCCCCAAGGTCAAATCCCCGTTTTCGGGCACAGCTCCCGGACTTTCGCCTGCAAGCCCTTCAAATCTTCAAACGTCTCCGGTCGTTTCGACGGGTCCCGGAGCAGGGCGGAGGGATGGTAAAGCGCCGTCATCTGCACGCCGTCCCTGACAAACCACTGCCCATGCTCGGCGGTAATGCGAAAATCAGCTTTAATCAATTCCTTGGCCGCGATGCGGCCAAGACACACCAGAATCTTGGGGTGCAGCAGCTCCATCTGCCGATTCAGCCAGCCCCGGCAAGCCGCCATTTCCACATTCAGCGGGTCCCGGTTCTGGGGCGGACGGCATTTCACCGTGTTGGCAACGTAGACCTTTGTCCGGTCCAGTCCGATGATCTCCAGCATATCGTCCAGCAGTTGGCCCGCTTTGCCTACAAATGGAATGCCCTGCTCGTCCTCGTTCTGGCCCGGTCCCTCGCCCACCAGCAGCACCTCCGCCGTCTCGCAGCCATCGCCAAACACCACGGTGGTGCGGGTCTGCGCCAGACCGCAATTCCGGCAATCCAGACACTCCCGCCGCAAAATCTGCCAGTCGTCCATGCCGCTCCTCCTCGCCTTTATTTTTATCCAAAGTGCCGCATGAATTTCCCGCCCCCGGACAAACTGAAAAAAACAGACGGAGGGTTTTCATTTGGCATACTGGTTCTGGGTCTTCATTTTTTACAGCCTTGTGGGCTGCTTTTTAGAACGGGTTTACGCCCGCCGCACCACCGGCGAGACACATCCCGTCCGGCGGTGCCTTCTGTTTCTCCCCCTGTGCCCGGTGTACGGGCTAGGTGCCATGGCAGTGCTGGCCCTGCCCCCATCCATGCGGGAGGGCTTGTGGCTCCCAATAGCGGGAGCCGCAGCGGCCACGGCGGTGGAGTTTCTCTACCACTGGGCCTGTGAAGCGCTGCTGGGGGTAAAATTCTGGGACTATTCCCACGTTCAGGGAAACTTGCAGGGACGGGTGTGTATCCTGTTCTCCCTTGCATGGGGCGCGCTGGCCTCCATGGCGCTTTTGCTGATCCATCCAACACTGGAGGCGATCATCGCCCGCATTCCCCCGATACTCACCTTTCTGGCGCTGCTGATCTTCACCGCCGACGCGGTGTGCACCCTCCGCATTCTCTCCGTCACCCACAGCGTGGCGGCACTGCGGGGAAAGACATAACGCTTACGTCCCCCCTGCGTCAAAAACCCGTGCCAGCAGCCAGTCCGCCAAATCGCGGCAGACCTCCCGCCTGCAAACATCATTTAAAATCTCATGCCGCGCGCCGGGGTAGAGCTTCAGCTCCGCATCCCGGACGCCCGCTCTTTGAAAACTGCGATACGCCCGCCGCGCACCCCGTCCCCGCTCGCCCACCGGGTCCTCCTCCCCGGAGACGAACAGCACCGGCGTGCTCAGGTTCATGCGTCTCACATTGGACCGGTTGGTAATAAACGCAATGCCCCGCAGCATCTCCCGAAACAGCCCCACGCTGGGATTTTCCCCACAGCAGGGGTCGGCTGCATAAAAGTCCACCGTCTTTTCGTCGGAGGATACCCAGTCAAACTCCGTCCGGTTGGGAGCAAATGCCTTGTTATACGCGCCAAAGGCCAATTTCTGCACAAGGGGACTGGCCTGCTCCTCGCCGATTCGGCGGCATTCGGCGGCAGAAACTGCCCGCCCCGCCGCTGTCAGTGCCGAGGGCATCTGCCCGGTGCCCATTAAAATCGCGCCGTCCACCGTGCCGGGATAGCGAATGAGATATGTCCGGACCAGAAAGGACCCCATGGAGTGCCCCAGCAGGAAGTAGGGCAGGCCTGGAAACTTCCGTCCCTCCAGCGTGCGCAGGGCGTAGAGGTCGTCCGTTACCGTATCCCAGCTCCCCGCCGGGCCAAAATACACCCGGGGCGCGCCGCTTGCAACAGACCCGCCGTGACCCAGATGGTCGTTTCCCACCACGGCAACGCCCCGCTCCGTCAGATATGCCGCAAGCTCCTCGTAGCGCAGGACATATTCCGAAACTCCGTGGGCGATTTGCAGCACTGCCCGGCATTTCCCCTCCGGCAGCCACTCCACCGCGTGCAGCGGGGTTTTTCCATCGTGAGAAAGGACGGTAAATTCGCGCTTTACCATGGCAACGCGCTCCCCTCTGTGCTATAATACCTCTGATACAGGCATCATAACACACAGCGCGTAAAATTTCCACAGGAGGTTTTGCCATGGAACCCTTTGTCGCCGCACTCGATCAGGGCACCACCAGCTCCCGGGCAATTCTGTTCAACCGTTCGGGGGAGATTGTCTCCCGCGCACAGCATCCCTTCCGCCAGATTTATCCCCAGCCCGGCTGGGTGGAGCACGACCCCCGGGACATCTGGGAAACGGAGAAGCGGGCGCTGCAAGAGGCGGTGGACGCCGCCCACATCGATCCCAAGGACATTGCGGCCATCGGCGTTACCAATCAGCGGGAAACCACGATTCTCTGGGATAAAAAGACCGGCACCCCGGTCTACAACGCCATTGTGTGGCAGTGCCGCCGCACAGCAGGCCTTTGCGATGAGCTAAAGGCCCGGGGCCTTGGCAAAACGGTGACGGAAAAAACCGGTCTTTTGATCGACGCGTACTTTTCCGGCACGAAAATCAAATGGATGCTGGACAATCTCCCCGGCATCCGAAAAAGAGCGGAGCGGGGCGAACTGCTGTGCGGTACGGTGGACACCTGGCTTATCTGGAACCTTACCGGCGGGCGGGTCCATGTGACGGATTACTCCAACGCCTCCCGCACCATGCTGTTCAACATCCATACACTGGACTGGGACGGAGAACTGTGCCGTGCACTGGACGTGCCCATGAATCTCCTGCCCCGCCCGGTGGGCAATTCGCAGCAATACGGAACGGTGGCGGAGGGGATTCCCGGTCTGGAGGGCCTTGAGGGCATTCCCATCTGCGGCAGCGCGGGAGATCAGCCCGCAGCCCTGTTCGGTCAGGGCTGCTTTCAGCCGGGACAGGTGAAAAACACCTACGGCACAGGCTGCTTCACCCTGATGAATGTGGGCGGCGCACCGGTGATTTCAAACGCAGGGCTGGTGTGCAGCGTGGCGTGGAGCCTTGGCGGCAGGGTCTGCTATGCGCTGGAGGGCAGCGTGTTCAACGCGGGCAGCGCCATCCAGTGGCTGCGGGACGAGCTGGGACTGATTGAAAGCGCCCCGGAGTGCGACCGGCTGGCGGAGAGCGTACCAGACAGCGGCGGCGTGCTGGTGGTCCCGGCATTCACCGGCCTTGGCGCGCCTTATTGGGATATGTACGCCCGGGGAACCATTCTGGGCGCCACCCGGGGGACCGGGAAAGCCCACCTCTGCCGCGCGGTGCTGGACTCCATCGCGTTTCAGGTCTGCGACCTGATGACGGCCATGGCCGCCGATGCGGGCCGCCCCATCACCTCTTTGCGGGTGGACGGCGGCGCGTCCGTCAGCGATCTTCTGCTCCAGCTTCAGGCGGACGCGCTCCGATTGCCGGTGGACCGGCCCGTGCAGGTGGAAACCACCGCCTTTGGCGCGGCGGCGCTGGCGGGACTGGCTGCGGGCGTATGGGCCAGTCCTGAGCAGCTCTCCGCCCTGCGGCGCAGCCAGCACGTGTTTCTGCCCGTGCGGGACGAGGCGGTCTGCCGGGAGGAGCTGAGACGGTGGGGCCGGGCCGTGGAACGGGCGCGGGGCTGGATTGAGCCGGAGCCGTGACCCCCACGCCACAGAACCGCCAATGTTACATGGAGCCGCATCCACTTGAAAACGAACTGTGAATTTTGGAAAAATCGGTTGCGTTTTATCCGGCGACCATGTATACTAAGCGCAAGAAACCTGGTCTAAGGACTGCACTCCAACGGATACAGCGCGAAAGCGCGGGAAATGAAAGGGGTTTTCAACATGGCATTTGACTTTTTGAACGATCTTGGAAAAAAGGCGCAGGCCGTTGCCGCCGTTGCCGCCGACAAGGCGAAGGACGCCGCGGAGCTGGCGAAAATTAACATGTCCATTGCCAGCGAGCAGCGGGAGATTGATAAGAATTTCCGCGCCATCGGCGAGTGGTATGTCAGCGAATTCAGCGGTGAGATTCCCCCCGCGGTGAAGGATTTGGTAGACGCGGTGTCCGCCGCCAAGGCGAAGATTGCCGAGCTGGAGGCCAGCAAGCCCGTGAAGGAAGAGGCTTCCGAGGCCGCCCAGAGCGCCAATAAGGCCTGCCCCATCTGCGGGACCTCCTCCGACAGCAAGTTCTGCCCCCAGTGCGGCGCCCCCATGGGCGAATAACCTTTGCGGTAAAAATCATTGCAACGAAAAAGGCCCGGACGAATGTCCGGGCCTTTGCTTTCTATGTTGCGCTTCTTCTGGAACTGCGCCTCACAGCGCCTCCATTTCAGCGGTCACAGCATCCTCACAGGCGCGCATTGCCGCAAGCGTCCTGTTCAAAAGCTCGTCCAGCTCCCAGCCCAGGCGCTCCGCGCCGGTCTGAATCACGTCCCGGGAGCAGCCGGCGGCAAACTTCTTGTCCTTGTATTTCTTTTTCAGGCTGCTCAGCTCCATGTCCTGGCAGCTCTTGCTGGGCCGCATCCGGGCCGCAGCACCGATGAGGCCCGTCAGCTCATCGGCGGCAAAAAGGACCTTCTCCATCTCTTCCACAGGCTCCACGTCGCAGCAAATCCCATATCCGTGGCTGCAAACCGCGTGAATCAACTCGTCGCCGCAGCTGATTTCCTTCAATAGCTCCGGCGCTTTCAGGCAGTGCTCCTCCGGCCACTTTTCAAAGTCCACGTCGTGCAGAAGGCCCACCGTGGCCCAAAAATCCGCGTCCTCACCGTGCCCCAGCTCAACGGCGTACCACCGCATTACGCCCTCCACCGTCAGTGCGTGCTGAATGTGGAAAGGCTCGTCGTTGTACTTGCGCAGCAGGGCCAGCGCCTGTTCTCTCTGGGGATAGTCTTTCATGGATGTCTCCTCCGTTTTAGTTTTAAATGTGCGGTGCGCTTCTTACTAAAAGCCGCGCGCCTGTGTGATTACGCCGCATGATTCGCGCCTTCTCTAGGGTTTGCAAGTCCGTTCAACCGGGTTCCCGCGGGTCGGGATCGCCCTCCAGCGTTACAAAATAGTCGTAATAGGGCAGCAGAAATTCATAACCGGTCTTCAGCCGGTCCACCAGCTCCCGCGTGAAGAGAATCTCGTTCAGCTTGTCCCTGCGGCCCAGGGAAAAGCTCTTTTTCAGATACCATGGCGCCAGCAGCTCACTTGGCGCACCTTCCTTGGGGCGCTTATACTCCTCCCCCTCGAGGGAGAACTCCTGCTGCCGGTTCAGTCTCCGGGTCAGGGTTTCCATGGTCTTGGGGTCCCGCTCCATGCGGGCGCGGAGCTTCATCATGGTGGAGGGGCTTGCCGCGTAATATCCAAGGCCATAGCTCCACTCGTCCGGTCCCAGCTCAAACCAAAAGCAGGGCTGCACGGTCCACACGCTTTCCGCTGGGGCCTCCACGCTGATCCACAGATGGTCCTTGAAGGGACCGTGCCCGTGGAGCCGCCGGGCGTCCCGATAGATGCGGGAAACGCGGCCCCGCAGAGGAAGCTCCGGCCTCTGCTCTGAAAACCAGCCGTACAGCTCGTCCCCCAGCTCTTTCATCGGGCGATAAAAGCTGGATAAATAAATCTCCTTATGCGCCTCGAACCACGGCTTTTCATTGTTGAAGCGGATGCCCCACATAAAATCCACCGTTTCGTCCGTAAAGCCATTGAACATGTTTGCCTCCCGTTCCGTTGTTCTTCCATATTGCAAGGGCAGCGGCGCAAATCGCCGCAGTTTTTTCTACAAAGATATCATACCACTGATTTACCTAAAAAGAAATTAAAAAATTCACTTTTGGGGTGAAAAGGTTTGCTTTGCCCCGTGTCCGTGCTATACTGTACAAATACTTCTGTAAATGCGGGAGCCTGCGGCTACCCGGATTTTTGAAAACCGGAGGGATTCGTTCATGAAGCTGGATTATACAATCTGGGACCCCACGAAAAATATTACCCTGCTGGTTTCCAGCCCCGTTCCCCGTGACATGCAGCCCCAGGTGGCGGCAAACCTGATGGCCCAGCGTCCTCAGGTTGAGCAGGTGGGCTTTATCGAGCCTGCCACCCTTCCCGGCGCTGTATTGCGTCTGCAAATGATGGGCGGCGAGTTCTGCGGAAACGCCTCCATGTCCGCCGCAGCCTACGCCGCGGACAGAGACGGGCTGGCCGGCCCCGAGGTGCCGCTGGAAGTTTCCGGCCACGAGGGCATTCTCACCTGCCGTCTTGAACGGCGGGAGGACGGACTGTGGGGTACCGTAAATATGCCCCTGCCTGTGGAAATTACCACGGCGGAGCTTCCCGGCGGGAGTGCCGTTCCCGCCGTGGTGTTTGACGGCATTGTCCACTGCATCGTCCCCGCCGGTTCACTTTCCCGGGAGGCGGCGAACTCCGCCATCCGCCCCCTGTGCGCCGCGCTGGACGCGGATGCCTGCGGCATCATGCTCTATGACAAAGCGGCAGGCGCCATCACTCCGCTGGTCTATGTCCGTTCCACCGACACGGCGGTGTGGGAATCCGGCTGCGGCAGCGGCAGCGCCGCCGTGGGATCGTATCTCGCCGCTCAGGCGGGAAAAGCCGTCACCGCAGACCTCCGCCAGCCGGGTGGAACCATCACCGTTTGCGCCGATTGGGAAAACGGGCGCGTCTCCACCCTGCGCATCACCGGCCGGGTGGCGCTGGTTGAGCGGGGCAGCTGCGAGCTGTAAGGAATTTCCGCCACTTTTGCAGGGCTGTACATAGAAATTGCCCAAATGTAAATTTTATTCGATAAACCTGATTTTCTTTGCATTTTTTAAAAAGGTGTGGTATGCTTATCGTTGCTTTTGACGACCACCTATTTATATAAGGAATATCATTCCGACTTTTTCTCCCAAAAAGCCGGGTCAGAAAGGATCTTTAATCACCTATGAGCTTCATGAAGAAAATTTTCGGAGATTACAGTTCCCGCGAGCTCAAGCAGATTTATCCCATTGTCGATAAAGTGGAGGCGCTGAGCGACGAGTACAAGGCGCTGAGCGACGAAGAGCTGCGGGGCAAGACAGCCCAGTTTAAGGAGCGCCTGGCAAACGGCGAGACGCTGGACGCGATTCTGCCGGAGGCATTTGCCACCGTGCGGGAGGCCGCGGACCGCGTGCTGGGCCTGCGGCCCTATCGCGTGCAGCTTGTGGGCGGCGTGGTGCTGCATCAGGGCCGCATCGCGGAGATGAAGACCGGTGAAGGCAAGACCCTGGTGGCTACCCTCCCCGCCTATCTTAACGCACTGACCGGTGAAGGCGTTCACATCGTCACCGTGAACGACTACCTTGCCAAGCGCGACAGCGACTGGATGGGCAAGGTTCACCGTTTCCTCGGGCTGAAGGTAGGCCTGATTGTCCACGGGCTTACCACCGCCCAGCGGCAGGAGGCCTATAACGCCGATATCACATACGGCACCAACAACGAGATGGGCTTCGACTATCTGCGGGACAATATGTGCATCTACTCTGCGGAGCTGGTGCAGCGGGGCCACGCATTTGCCATCGTGGACGAGGTGGACTCCATCCTGATCGACGAAGCCCGCACCCCCCTGATTATTTCCGGGCAGGGCGAAAAATCCACCCAGCTGTACGACATGGCAGAGATGTTCGTCTCCCGCCTGAAAAAGCGGGTCGTGGCCGAAGTGGACAATAAGGAAGAGGACGACGAAAACGAGTCCGCCGACTATATTGTGGACGAAAAGGCCAAAACCGCCATGCTCACCGCCAACGGCATTACCAAGGCGGAGCAGTTCTTCCATCTTGAAAACCTGTCCGACCCCGAAAACTCCACCCTGTCCCACCACATCAATCAGGCCATCAAGGCCCACGGCGTGATGAAGCGGGACATTGACTACGTGGTGCAAAACGGCGAGGTCATCATCGTGGATGAGTTCACCGGCCGTCTGATGTTTGGCCGCCGGTATTCCGCCGGACTGCATCAGGCCATTGAGGCCAAGGAGCATGTGACTGTTGCCAGCGAGAACAAGACTCTGGCCACCATCACCTTCCAGAATTATTTCCGCCTGTACGAAAAGCTCTCCGGTATGACCGGAACGGCCATGACCGAGCAGGAGGAATTCGGCACCATCTATAATCTGGACATCATTGAGATTCCCACCAACCGCCCCAACCAGCGTATGGACAACCACGACGTGGTGTACAAGACGGAGGCGGGGAAATATCGCGCTGTTATCCAGCAGATCAAAGAGTGCCACGAAAAGGGTCAGCCCGTGCTGGTGGGCACCGTGTCCATTGAGAAAAACGAGATTCTAAGCGGGCTTTTGGGTCATGAGGGCATCCCCCACAGCATCCTCAACGCCAAGAACCACGAAAAGGAAGCAGAAATCATCGCGCAGGCAGGTAAGCTGGGCGCCGTCACCGTGGCCACCAACATGGCGGGCCGCGGCACCGATATCATGCTGGGCGGCAACGCCGAGTATATGGCGCAGGCGGATTTGCGCAAGGCCGGTATGTCCGACGAGCTGATCGGTGAGGCCACTGGTTACGCCGAAACCGACAGCGAGGAGATTCTGGACGCCCGGAAGCGGTATGCCGAGGCCCTTGCCCACCACAAGGCGGAGATTTCCGACGTGGCGGAGAAGGTCCGGGCGGCGGGCGGCCTGTTCATCATCGGCACTGAGCGCCACGACTCCCGCCGGATTGACAACCAGCTCCGCGGCCGCGCGGGCCGGCAGGGCGACCCCGGCGAAACCCGGTTCTATATCTCCCTTGAGGATGATCTGATGCGCCTGTTCGGCGGCGACCGGATCACCGGTATCATGGAGCGAATGGATCTGGACGAGGACACCCCCATCGAGAGCAAAATGCTCACCAAGGCCATCGAAAATGCCCAAACCACCGTGGAGTCCCGGAACTTCCAGTCCAGAAAGTCCGTGCTGGAATACGACGACGTGATGAACAAGCAGCGGGAAATCATCTACGGTCAGCGCAAGCAGGTTTTGGACGGCAAGGACCTCAAGGAGATTCTCCTTGGCATGACCCGCTCCGCCATCACCGATCAGGTGGCGCAGGTCTTTGGCGAGCAGACCGCGCTGGACGAGGCGGGCTTCCAAGAGATGCTGGCAGTGCTGGAGGGTCTGTATTTCCCCAAGGGCACCTTCCACTTCACCGAGGAGGAGCTGACGGAGAAGACCGAGCAGGCCCTCTGCGACCTGTTCTACGACGAGGCCGCAAAGACCTACGAGGCCCGGGAGCAGGAGTTCACCCCCGCGATTGCCAGAGAGCTGGAGCGGGTGATTATGCTGCGCGTGGTGGACGAATACTGGATGGACCACATCGACGCCATGGACGATTTGAAGCAGGGCATCCGCCTGCGGGCCTATGCCAATACCGATCCCGTCATCGCCTATAAGCAGGAATCCCTCACCATGTTTGAGGAAATGATTTCCGCCATCCAGAACGAGACGGTGCGCCGGATGTTCTCCGTGCGCATCAAGACCAACGAAGAGGTCAAGCGGGAGCGGGTGGCCAAGGGCATGACGGAAAACGTGGGCGGCGACAGTACCGCTCCAAAAAAGCAGCCCCGTAAGGTCACAAAAATCGGACGCAACGATCCCTGCCCCTGCGGCAGCGGGAAAAAGTTTAAAAACTGCGACTGCGCGGAGTATCACTCCTGACAAATTGCAGTGCGATTCAGGCCGTCCCCTGTTCTCCTGCCGGGAGGGCGGGGGACGGCTCTTACTGAAAGGGGCGCTTTATGAAAGACGACGCAAGTGACAGTGCAATGCATATGCTGTCGGACATCCGGCATATTTTACTGGGAATCGCCCTGATGATCGCGGGCGTTGGCTCCATCCTGTTCTCCATGGCCATTGTTCATGATTTCTTTCTTGGTCTGGGCGGTGTTTTACTGCTCTGTGGCCTTGTGAAAGTAGTGGGCCTTTGGCTGGGCGGCAGCGTGGATACCGAAGCAGTCCCAAACGCCGATCATCCGGAAAGCACCGCCCCCGGCGTTTCTTCAAACGAGCCCATCACCCAAAAGGAGGACTGACATGCCCCTGACAACGCATGAGGAAAACGACCTCGTCTATTTCACCTCTCCCCTGTTAGACCGCTGCGGCGGCATCGCCCACGGTTTTTCCACCCGGAAGGGCGGCGTGAGCAAGCCTCCCTGCGACACTATGAACCTTGGCCCCAGCCGGGAAAGCGACCGCCCCGCTGTGGAGGAAAACTACCGCCGCTTCTGCGGCGCCGTGGGCGCGGATATGCGCCATGTGGTGCTGGCCCGGCAGGTGCATGAAACCACCGTCCTTCCCGTCACGGAGGAACGGGCTGGCATGGGCCTGTGGCGGGAGCGGGACTTCACCGCCGACGCGCTGGTCACCAATACGAAGGACATTCCCCTTCTCGTTTTCTCCGCCGATTGTGGCATTATCCTGCTCCATGACCCGGAGGCAGGCTGCGTAGGCGCGGTTCACGCCGGATGGCGGGGCTGCGCACTGGGCATCCTTGAAAAGACGGTCGGGGAGTTGACCCGGCTGTACGGCGCAAAACCGGAGCGGCTGGTGGCGGCCATCGGGCCGTGCATCGGCCAATGCTGCTTTGAAACCGACAGCGACGTGCCTCAAGCCATGACCGAGGCCTTGGGCGAGGACGCCGCGCCCTATCTTGAACGGCGGGAATTGAAATGGCATGTAGACCTTGCGGGGCTGAACCGCCAGTGGCTGCTGAAAGCGGGCCTTTCCCCGGAACACATTGATGTGAGCGGTCTTTGCACTCATTGCCGCCCGGACCTGTTTTGGTCCTATCGCCGGGTTGGCGGGCAGCGAGGCGCGCAGGCGGCGCTGATTTCACTGGTATAAGCCGCAATCGGAAACGGAGGGAGCTATGAAGCGCTTCAAAAAAATCTTAATCTCTCTGCTCTGCGCAGCGTTGCTGCTGGGCGGCTGTGCTCCCTCGCCCGGTGCGGTGGAAGAGGAGCTTCCCCCGGGGCAGACCGGGGAAAGCACGGACCCGTCCGGCTCCGAAGCGGCGCCCTCCGTTTTGCCGAAGGAACTGGCACTGCCGTGGTACCCGGAGCTGAGTCTGGACCCCATCACCTGTGCGGACGGGGTTCAGCAGACGGCGGCGGCTCTTTTGTGCGAGGGGCTTTTTGAGCTGGATGAAACTTTTGCGCCCCAGCCCCTTCTTTGCTCCACCTATACACAGGACCCCTCCGGAACCGCGTATACCTTTTCCCTCCGCCCCGGTGTGCTGTTTTCCGACGGCACACCCCTCACCGCCGGTGACGTGGCCGACACGCTGCGCCGGGCGCAGGCCTCCGGGCGGTATGGTGCGCGGCTGCGGGATGTTTCCTCCATCACGACGGGGGACGGGTCTGTAAGCGTCCAGCTATCCTCCCCCAACACCGCGTTTCCTGCCCTGCTGGATATCCCCATCGTTAAATCGGGCACGGCAGACACCGTGCCCGTGGGAACCGGCCCCTACGCCCTCACCCCCGGCGAAACGGATGCATATCTTTCCGCCAACCCCCACTGGCAGGGCGGCAAACAGCCGGTAGACCGCATTGTCCTGCGGGCGGCAGACGATGCGGACGTGATGCTGTTCCAGTTCACCTCCCACGAGACGCAGCTTTTGACCTCGGACCTTACCGGCTCCAATCCCATCAGCGTCACCGGCAGTATCCAGTTTTACGAGGCGGCTTCCACCGTCTTTCAATACGTGGGAATCAACGTCCGCTCCTCCGTCCTGTCCAATGCGGCGGTGCGTCAGGCCCTGAATCTGGGGCTTGACCGGGAACGAGCCGTCAGCGCGTTTCTCTCAGGGCATGCAAACGCAGCTCAGTTTCCCGTTTCTCCCGTCTCGGCGGACTATCCCGCAGGACTTGAGAAAACCTATTCCTACACCGCGTTTCAGCAGGCCATGACCTCGGCGGGCCTAAGCAGCGGCGAGCACCTGTCCCTCGACATGATTGTCAACGAGGAAAGCAGCTTTAAGGTGGCCGCCGCGCGGCATGTCGCCGCGCAGCTTTCCGCCTTTGATTTTAAAATCAGCGTCCGGGTCCTGCCCTGGGAGGAATATTCCGCCGCGCTGGCGGCGGGAAATTTTGACCTTTACTACGGCGAGATAAAGCTGACGGCGGACTGGGACTTGCGCTCCCTGCTCTCCACCGGGGGCGCTTTGAACTACGGTGGGTTTTCCGACCCGACGCTGGATGCGCTGCTGGCCGCCTGCCGCAGCTCTGCCAACCCCTCCGCCACACTGGAGAAGGTCTGCCTCCAGCTTCAGGAGCAGGCTCCCATCCTGCCCGTCTGCTTTAAAACGCTTTCCGTTTTACTGCAAAGCGGTGTGGTGGACAATCTCACGCCCACCGCCGCCAATCCCTTTTACAATCTTGCGGAGTGCACGGTAAACCTGCGGGAAAGCTGAGCGAGACTCGTTTAAGGCGCAGCGAAAGCGTATATGTCCCTCTTCGGACGGGGCGGGACGCAGGCTCTTTTGCCTCATAAGTACACGCGGCTTTTTCAGGCGCGGTAAGAGAATTTCCCTCAGCCACGGAGGCACTAGTATCCCTCCGGCTACCGCGGATGACGTGCCGCTTTTGCCCACAAATCGGAGCACCGGCGGCGCTTTCGGGTTCCTAAATTTCTATTTCAACGGAAACTGCCAGTTCCCGAAATCAGTTCAGCACAAATATAAAAATCCGGGCGGACAAAGGTCAGCGACCTCTGTCCGCCCGGATTTTTAAACACATCGACTAAATCTCTTGAGATGCAGCGCCCCGTTTTGAGAAGCGGGCAGACCTCAATACCGCCGCACCACGGCGGTCACTTTGCCCAGAATCTGGGCGCGGGTCCCGTCAATGGGGGCGTATTCCGGGTTCTCCGGCAAAAGCCAGACCCGCCCGTTTCTGCGGGAAAACCGCTTTACCGTGGCCTCGTCGTCAATCATGGCCACCACAATCTCCCCGTTGACCGCCGTCTCTCTGCGGCGCACAATCACCAAATCCCCATCCAGAATCCCCGCGTCGATCATGGACTCTCCCCGGACGTGGAGGGCAAAATACTCGTCCTCCGGGCCTTCCGGGTCAAAAGTCAGATACTCCTCCACACACTCCTGCGCCAGAATGGGACTTCCCGCCGCCACATTTCCAACAATGGGCACCTGCTTGGGCGGGGGCGCCTCCGGATTCCGGGAAGGGCCACGCTGGAACGGGCCTGTCAGGGCAATGGCCCGGCCCTTGCCCGCGCCCTTTTCAATGTAACCGGCCTCCTCCAGGTGCTTCAGGTGAAAATGGACCGTAGAGGGGGACCGCAGGCCCACCGCCTCCCCGATCTCCCGCACCGAAGGCGGATAACCCTGTTCCCGGATGGAGGACGCCAGATAGTCGTAAATCCTCTGCTGCATTTTGGAAAGTTTCTCCATGGAAGCACCTCCGCTTTCATTGTGCTGTGGGGCGGCACAGCCCGCCCCATGCCCGGCATGCCGCCGGGGCTCGTCTGCCTTTGTCTTTTAAGCAGTATAACACATCCCTTAGCGGAATGCAAACAAACGTTCCACACAATTTCGACTTTTTGTCTTTTCCCACAGAAAGAACCTTCTTTTTCAAAAAATCCCTTGCCAATGCGCAGAAGCTGTGGTAAAATTCAAGTCTGTGAATATATCTTCCGCAGTCCTTTTGCGGGAATGATTTTTTGGAGGAATCTTGAAATGCAGCTTTTTATAACGATTTTGCAGCTTTTGTGCGGCGTGTGCCTGATCCTGGTGGTTTTGTTCCAGTCCGGCAAGAGCGCGGGCCTGTCCGGCTCCATCGGCGGCGTGGCCGACTCTTTCCTGTCGAAGAACAAGGCAAAAACCGCCGACGCGAAGCTGGCGCGGGCGACCAAGTGGATTGGCGGCGTGTTTATCGTTCTGACCCTTGCTTTGAACGTCATCTGATTTCTCTTGAAAAAGCGTCTGCCGTGAGAATCTCACGGCAGACGTTTTTTCCAAAGGCGGTTTTCAGGATATGTTACCGCGCACTGGTATAAAACTTCCCTTCCTGGGGGACCACTCCGTACAGTGCAAGCAGCTCCTTGACCGTGACGAATTCATAGCCCTGCTCCTCCAGCGCGTCGATAATTTGAAACGCCGCATCCACGGAAGTGGCGTAGGTATCATGCAGCAAAATGATGTCTCCCGGCTGGACATTTTTCAGCACATGGGCGCATACTTTTTGCGCATCCCGCAGCTTCCAGTCCTCCGGGTCCACGCTCCAGTGAACCAGAGGCATGGAGACACTGCTCCGTCCCCCTTTATCCAAAAGCCCGTAGGGCGGGCGAATCCAATAGTCCCCGTCCCCGCAGACGTTGCGCAGCAGTTCGTCGGTGCTGTCAATTTCCCCGCCCAGTACCGCGGCGGGCACGTCCTTGAGCTCCTTGTGGTCCCAGGAGTGGTTTCCGATCTGGTGCCCTTCGTCCCGCATGCGGCGCACCAGCTTCTCATTTCCAGAAATCTGACTGCCAACCAAAAAAAATGTGGCGTTGGCGCCCCGCTCCCGCAGGCCGTCAAGCAGCCGTCCCGTGGTGTTGGCCCTTGGACCGTCGTCAAAGGTCAGTGCCACGAATTTTGTCTCGGAGAGTTCCGCCCACGCCGTCGCCTGAACAGCCGCATCCTCCCGGCAGACAAGCAGAAGTGCCGCCGCCATGATACCCAAAAACGCCGCTCTTGGCCTGTTCATGCGCTCCCTCCTTTCACATTTGTCAAAAGACAGTCTGTGTAATTTTTAAAGAATTACCCGGCCAAAGCAGCGCCGCCTGCGACCATCTGACGCCGACGCCCGGTCTTTCCGCAGGCAAATCGCTGTTTTCAACAGGTCCTGCACAGAATTTCCCCGGCTTTCTGCTTTTTTTATAATTGTTTTTTTGCCGTTTCCCTTGACCTCTCCCCAATAATGCAGTAGAATATTTAATCGTATACGTATGAACATTTCAGAGAGCTTCATGCCTCTGTTTCCTCGATTCTTTAGGAAAGGCCGATCGACATGATTCATCCCTACAAGACGCGCCAGGGTGGCGCAACCGTCACCGTCTTTGTCCCGTATGACTGCCACAACCACTGCCCCTTCTGCATTAACAAGGAGGAGTACGCCGACCTGACGGGCTTTTCCGTGGAAAAAATCTGCCAAAGCATTGGGCAGATGCACGCCATCACCCCGGAGTGCGACTTCGTGTTCACGGGCGGCGAGCCCCTGGCGGATCTGGACGCATTGCAGGTAATGCTGGACTGCATCCCCCCTACCCATAAAATTTATATCAACACCACCCTACCGGTATCCCAGTTCCAGTCAGAGAGCGACATCGTGGAATTTACCCGCCGCAACCGGGAGAAAATCACCTGTCTCAATGTCTCCCGCCACATGCAGAAATACGTGGTGGAGTCCAACGACGCGCTGCTGAGCCGTCTGGCGGTCCCCTTCCGCATCAACTGCGTGCTGTACAAGGACTATCCCAAGGCGGATTTGGTGCCTTACCTGGAGCGGTTCCGCAAAATCCCCGGGGCCACCATCCAGTTCCGCTTTGACTACACCGCCACCACACCGGAAAACCTTTACGACGAGGGCGGCGACACGATTCTCCACGACCTGAAGGAACTCTCCCGCTACACAGGACTGGACGGCTGCCGGATGCGCTGCGGCTTCCACTTCGATTATAAGGGCATGGAGATGACCTACCACAAAACCCTGCCCTATTCCACCATTGTGGAGCGGGACGAGCGGGACGGCGTGACCTATGCCATCCTCTATGACATCCTCATCAAGCAAACCGGTGAGCTTCACTCCGACTGGGACGGCACAAAGCTGGACCTGGACGCATACAGCAAGGTGAAGTTCGAGCCCTATGACCTGCGCTGGCGGGAAACAATTGCATCCTGAGCCTTCATTGCGGGAGCCGGAAGGCTCCCGCCTTTTTTATGATTGATAAGGGGGAGACAGCCATGAAAGAGATTAAAACCGTGGGCATTGTGGGCTTAGGTGCGCTGGGCGTGATTTTCGCCCACCAGCTCACCCGGGGCGCCGGCTATGAAAACGTAAAAATTCTGGCGGACGCGGGGCGCACCGCCAAATATCAAGACGAAGGCGTGTATCTCAACGGCGAACGTTGCGCTTTTCAATACGTCGACATGGCGCAGGAGCGCGAACCGCTGGACCTACTGCTGTTCGCGGTGAAATTCAGCGGACTGGAGGACGCCATTGACCGCTGCCGCCATCTTGTGGGGCCGGACACCGTGATGATCTCCGCGCTCAACGGCGTGTTCAGCGAACAGATTCTCTCCGACACCTTTGGCGCGGAAAAGGTGGTGTGGTGCGTGGCCCAGAAAATGCCCACCCGGAAAGAGGGCAACCATGTTATCTGCTCTGACTTCGGCGAGCTGGCGTTGGGCGTTCCCTCTGGACAGGACGAAAGCCGCCTGCGGGCACTCACCGCCTTTTTCGACCGGGTCGGCTTCCCCTACGTCCTGCCGGATGACATCCGCATTCACCTGTGGAGCAAGCTGGTGTGCAACACGGGCTGCAATCAGACTGCGATGGTATATGAATGCGGCTACGGCGGGTTGCAGGTCCCCGGCCCCGCCCGGGACGCCATGCTGGGCGCCATGCGGGAGGTCGTTCTGGTGGCCAACGCGGAGGGAATTGCTTTGTCTGAGCGGGACGTGGAGGAATGGGATTCCATCATCTGCGCCCTTCCTGCCGACGGGGAGCCGTCCATGCGGCAGGACGGAAAAGCCCACCGCAAAAGCGAAGTGGAGCTGTTCTCCGGCACCATCCGCCGCCTTGCCGCGAAGCACGGACTTTCCGTCCCGGTGAACGACCGGCTGTATCAGCGGGTTCTGGAGATGGAACGCGCCTATTAAGCCGGTCTTCCAGCGGCATGTGCGGCTGCAATTGGGGCGGCAGTTTTATTCCCTTTTCCGCAGGAACGCATATACCCACAAGGCGCGCTCATTGTGAGAAGTCCAATAAAGAAGCAAAATCAACGGCCCCGGGGAACTGATTTCCCCGGGGCCGCTTTCTATTTTGTTTGCAGACGATGGACCTATCCCTCAAACTCCCCGGAAACCGTTTTCCCCGTCTCAAAAAGTGGGATCACGGAAACTTTTGACGCATTGGTCAGGTGCAGGACGGCCTCTAGTACACCGCCGCCCACTGCCAGCGCCTTATCCGAGGCGGTGAAGCAATTGGCCTTTTTCCCCCGGGGGTCCACGTCTCCGGCCTTCATCCCCTTGAACACCGGCGTCCCATCCGCCAGAATCCCCCGCAGCACGCCGGTGAGGGTGCACCGCATGGGAAGCCCCTCCACCTCGGCGACAATGTCCCCCTCCTGCACCATGGCCCCGATATCCCGCAGCTGATGAAACACCCCGTCTGCCGGGGCACGGAGGACCCGCTCTCCGGAAAAGCCGCCGATCAGGCCGGGAATCCCCGTGTTAGGCAAAGCGGCGCCTTGATAATACACGCGGCCGAGGGTGTGCCCCCGCATGGTTTCCACCACCGCGTGGCAGTCCACTCCCGCCGTAAAGCCGGGACCCACCGCCACCACAACCGGCGCGTCGGTCAGCCTTGTCCCCAGATTTTTCTTTGCAAGAATCGCGTCTACCATCGCATCGGGCCGCAGCTCCGGAATACACACTCCCTCCGGATCCGGCAAAATTGGGATCACGCCCTCTTCCAACAGGGCCAGCGCTTCTTCCGCCGTCTCGGCCCGGACGGCCGTCACATCCTCCACCCCAGCCCTGCCCAGCACGATGGCCTGCGAAAAGCAGACCGTCCGCCGGATGGCCGTGGGGCGGGGTAAATCGGTCATCGCCACCGCAAGGCCGCTGCGCCACAGGCGCAGGGCAACTCCTGTGGCGATATCCCCCGCGCCCCGAATTACTGTCAGCATTGGTATCCTCCATTTCCGCAACAGCGGTTAAAATATTTTTCCCAGCTTCAACGACCCGGCCACGGCGGGACAGTCTAATAATCGAACCAATTCCCGCGCCTGAGACTCCGCCAGCTCCGCCTGATTGACGAAAACCCCGTTGTGCAGACCCTCCGCCATCAGCACGGCGGCGGCAATCCTGGGCGTAACCAAGTCGTCCTCCCCCACGCCCGCCAGCGCCGCATAGCGCTCCGGCCTGTGGGCCGCCTCCCGGATAGGCTTTCCAAAGCCCGAAGCTCCCACCACGCAGATTGTCTGCTCCGCCTCCGGCGGAATCACCGGCTCGTGGGGTGCATGGGCCTTGAGGGGCAGGCGGGCGGAACCGTCGGCCTCCACCAGTACATAGTCGAATAGGGCTTTCAGCCGCACCATAGGAACCGCCGGGGCGGTAAGCTTTCCATTATCCAGAAGTGTCCCCGCGCAAAGGAGCCTGCTTTGCGCCTGTGTCGCCAGCAGCGGCTCTTCTCCCGGCTCCGTCACACAGGGCAAATCGGAGAAAGGGTATATCTTCGCCGTAGAGCACAGCAGCACGCTGTACCCAGCGGCTGCAAGCGTCTCCCCCGTCGTGCGCAAAAGGGTGGTTTTTCCGCCGCCGCCGATGATGGCGGTGACACCGGGACGCATTCCCAGCACCTGCGCCCAGTCCATCAGCCTTCCCCCTTTTTCGTTCTTCTTTTAGAAGAATAACACAAACCCGTTCTTCCCGTCAAGATGACAGAAAACTATCTTTTCTTGACTTCCTTTACCAAAAATGCTACACTGATTCCGTTCACCTTTATTCAGTATCACGGAGGTGCTTATGACCGACGGCTGTGGCCGCACAATCCGATATTTGCGGCTGTCGGTCACAGATTTGTGCAATTACCGCTGCCGCTACTGTATGCCGGAGGCGGGTGTTTTCAAGCGTCCGCACCGGGAGATTCTGTCGGTGGAGGAGTGCGTGGAAATCGGACAGGCAGCAGTGAATTGCGGCGTGAAAAAAATCCGTCTCACCGGCGGCGAGCCGCTGGTGCGCGGCGGAATTCTGGACATCTGCCGGGGCCTTTCTTCGATTGACGGGCTGGAGGAACTGTGTCTGACCACCAATGGCAGTCTCCTGCCGGAGTTGGCCGCGCCGCTGCGGGATGCGGGCGTGGATCGCCTGAACGTCAGTGTGGACAGTCTTCGCCCCGAGCGTTTCTCCCATATCACCCGCCGGGGCTGTCTGGACGACGCGCTGGCAGGCATTACGGCGGCAGAACGGGCCGGGTTTGCAAAGTTGAAGTGCAACGTGGTCCTGATGGGTGGAATTAATGACGACGAGATCGTGGACTTTGTAGCCCTGACAGAGCGTAAGCCCTGGGAAATCCGCTTTATTGAGCTGATGCCTATGGGAGAGTGTGCCCAGTGGGAAAAAAGTCGATTCATTCCGGCGGAGACGGTATTAAAAAAGGTCCCCGCCCTGCGGCCCCTCAAATCCTCCGGGACGGCGGCGCGCTACGGCGTGCCCGGCTGGGCAGGCACGGTGGGGCTGATTCGACCCATGAGCCACCGGTTCTGCGGCCTTTGCGACCGTATCCGCGTCACGGCGGACGGAAAGCTGAAGCCCTGTCTTCACAGCGATGCAGAGCTGCCGCTCCGAGGGCTTCACGGCTCGGAGCTGGAGGGGGCCATCCGGCGGGGCATTGCCCAAAAGCCGGAACGGCACCACCTGACGGAGGGCGGCAGCGACACCCTGCGAAATATGAACGAGATCGGCGGCTGAGCTTAGTCGCAAGCTTCGCTATACTCGCTTACGCCTCTGGCGAAAGCTCTTACCGCTCCGCTGCGCCTGCGCTTTCGCGGAAACCGGGGTTTCCGCGAGGTGGACGGGAGACGCGTGATGTCGCAAGCTTCGCTATACTCGCTTACGCCTCTGGCGAAAGCTCTTACCGCTCCGCTGCGCCTGCGCTTTCGCGGAAACCGGGGTTTCCGCGAGGTGGACGGGAGACGCGTGATGTCGCAAGCTCCGCTATACTCGCTTACGCCTCTGGCGAAAGCTCTTACCGCTCCGCTGCGCCTGCGCTTTCGCGGAAACCGGAGGTTTCCGCGAAGAGGACGGGAGATGCGTGATGTCGCAAACTCCGCTTCGTTTGCTTCCGGCTTCGCCGAAAGCGCACACAATGATTTTAAAGATGCTTTGCATCTGCAATAGTAAGAGGTAGACACATGGCACAGAAGTTGACCCATTTCAACGAGCAGGGCCGCGCCCACATGGTGGACGTGGGGGCAAAGCCTGTCACGGCGCGCCAATCGCTGGCAGGCGGGGAAATTCTCGTCTCACCCGAGGTTTTGGAGAAAATCCGGGCCGGAACCATGAAAAAGGGCGATGTTCTGGCGGTGGCGCAGGTGGCAGGCATTATGGCCGCCAAGCGGACCTGGGAGCTGATTCCCATGTGCCATCCCCTGCCCCTGACGAAAATCGACATTTCCTTCCGTCTGGTGGACAGCCCCAGCCGGGTGGAAATTCTCGCCACCGTCGCCTGCGGTGGGGTCACGGGCGTTGAAATGGAAGCACTCACCGCCGTTTCAGCCACGGCGTTGACCATATATGATATGTGCAAGGCCGTTCAGAAGGACATGCGCATTCAAAACATCCGTCTTCTGAAAAAGAGCGGAGGGAAAAGCGGCGACTACGCCGTGGAGGAAGCATATGGCGAAGGTAACATCCGTCAACATCAGTGAACAGAAAGGGACCCAGAAACACCCCGTCCCCGAAATTCAGTTAAAGCTCCGCCACGGCATCGTGGGGGACGCCCACGCGGGAGACTGGCACCGTCAAATCAGTCTTTTGGCGGAGGAGAGCGTGGATTCCATGCGCACCTCCAGCCCCATTCCGCTGGACGAGGGCGTTTTCGCGGAAAACATCAACACCGTGGGAATTGATTTAAAGCATTTGCCGGTGGGGACCCGCCTGCGCATCGGGGAAACCGAGGTGGAGGTCACTCAAATCGGCAAGGAGTGCCACAATGACTGCGCCATCAAGCAGGCCGTTGGCAAGTGCGTCATGCCCACCGAGGGAATTTTCGCCGTGGTGGTGCGAGAAGGAACCGTCCGCGCCGGAGACGAAATCGAGATTCTGGAGGCGGGGGCATGAAGCTGATCAAGACGAGAGAGGCCGTGGGCCACGTTCTGTGCCACGACCTGACCCAGATTATCCCCGGCGAATACAAGGGTGCCCGGTTTCGCAAGGGCCATGTGGTGGTTGAAGAGGATATTCCCGTGCTTCTCTCCATGGGCAAGGAAAATCTGTACGTCTGGGAGCTGAACGCAGGAATGCTCCACGAGGACGACGCAGCACTGCGGCTGTGCGGCTTGTCCATGGGACAGAACATCCGCCGGACGGAGGACATTAAAGAGGGAAAAATTGAGCTGTTTGCAGAATGTGACGGCTATTTTACCGTGGACGCTGAGCGGCTTTTCGCCGTGAACTCCGTCCCCGACGTGATGCTGGCCACCCGCAAGGGCGGCACGGCGGTGCGCTCCGGGGACAAGCTGGCGGGCATGCGGGTCATCCCCCTGATTGTGCCGGAGTCCACGCTGGAGGATGCAGAAGCAGCGGCAGGTCCCGCGCCCCTTTTGAACGTTCACCCCTACAAGCTGAAAACCGCCGGCATTGTCACCACCGGCAGCGAAGTGAAAAGCGGGCTGATTGAAGACCGATTCACTCCCGCTGTGAAGAAGAAGCTGGCGGGCGTGGGCATTGAAACCGTCACCCAGATTTTTTCCGGCGACGGCGTGGAAAATGTGGCCGCCGCGATTGGTGAGGTGCGCGCACAGGGCGTGGATCTGGTGCTGTGTACCGGCGGCATGAGCGTGGACCCCGACGACAACACTCCCGGCGGCATTCGGGCGGCTGGGGCGGAAATCGTCACCTATGGCGCACCCGTCCTGCCCGGTGCCATGTTTCTTTTGGGCTATTTTTCAGACGGAGTGCCCATCATGGGCCTGCCCGGCTGCGTGATGTTTGCGGGCGCCACGGTGTTCGATCTGGTGCTTCCCCGCGTGGCGGCGGGCGTACCCGTCACCCGGACTGACATTGTGTCCCTTGGCAACGGCGGCTTGTGCCTTGGCTGCAAGCCCTGTCACTGGCCCATTTGTCCCTTCGGCAGATAAAGGCGTTTCGCGCCCACAAGGGCGCGTTCCCTTTTCATTCCGTTGGCCTCAATTGAGTATCACGGTCTGTAATCTCCCTTGGGAGTTCAGAAATACAGCGTCCTTCGGGGCGCAGCCCCTGGCGGCGGTGCCGCCGAGATATGAAAGGAAGGTTTGTACACATGAAAAAAGTTCTTGCACTCACGCTGGCCATGGCGATGGCCTTGGCTCTGGCCGCTTGCGGCTCCACCGGCGGCTCCAGCTCCGGTTCCGCTCCCGCGGGTTCTTCGGCCGCTGGCTCCACCCCTGCTGGCGAGCCGGTGGAAATCACCGTCTTTGCCGCTGCGTCGATGACGGAGACGGTCGATCAGATTATTGAAGCTTACAAGACCGTGGCGCCCAACGTCACTGTCATCCCCACCTACGAATCCTCCGGCACCCTGCTGACTCAGATCACGGAGGGCGCGGACTGCGACCTGTTCATCTCCGCCGCGCAGAAGCAGATGAACGCGCTGGACGGCTCCTTGAAGGACGACGCTGAGAAGAACCCCGACAGTCTGGACATGATCGACGGCTCCACCCGCATCAATCTGCTGGAAAACAAGGTAACGCTGGTGGTTCCCGCAAACAACCCCAAGGGCATTGAGAGCTTTGACCAGCTGGCCGAGCACCTGAAGTCCGGCGATATCCTGATGGCCATGGGCAACAGCGACGTGCCCGTGGGCCAGTATACCCAGAAGATTCTGGCCTTCTATCAGCTGGATGAGGCCGCTTTGAACACTGCCGGCGTGCTGACCTACGGCTCCAACGTGAAGGAAGTCACCACCCAGGTTTCCGAGGCTTCCGTGGACTGCGGCGTGATTTACGCCACCGACGCGTACTCCGCCGGTCTTACCGTGGTGGACAGCGCCACCGCCGAAATGTGCGGTCAGGTGATTTATCCCGCCGCTGTGCTCTCCGGTTCTCAGCACGCCGCCGAGGCGAAGGCGTTCCTCGACTATCTCTCCACTCCCGAGTCCATGGCGATTTTTGAGGCCGTGGGCTTCTCCGCCGCATAATCTACATCACACTTCCGGGCGGCGCGGGGACCATCGTCTTCCCGCGCCGCTCTGCAACCTTTTCCCTGCGCGCTGAAAGCCTTTGCGGGAGTCTCCCGCAGAAAGGAGCTCCCATGGACTGGTATCCTCTCTATAACTCTTTGAGAATTTCCGCCATCTCCACCGTGGCGGTGTTTTTTCTGGGCCTGCTGGCCGCGTATTACATCGCCCGTTTGCCCCGGCTTGTAAAGGGCGTGTTGGACGTGGTGCTGACGCTGCCTCTGGTCCTTCCCCCCACGGTGGTGGGGTATCTGCTGCTGCGCCTGCTGGGACCCAACCGGGTTCTGGGCGCTTGGGTGCTGGAGCAGTTTGGCGTAAAAATGGTGATGACCTGGTGGAGCGCCATTTTTGCAACCGTCGTGGTGGCGTTCCCCCTGATGTACCGCACCGCCCGGGGGGCCTTTGAGTCCTTTGATGAGACGCTGGCGGACGCGGGGCGGACGCTGGGCCTTTCGGGCAGCTACATTTTCTGGAGGGTGCGGATGCCCTTTTGCAAGCAGGGAATTCTAGCAGGAACCGTGCTGGCCTTTGCCCGGGCGCTGGGAGAATACGGGGCAACGTCCATGATTGCTGGCTATACTCCCGGCCGCACCGCTACCATTTCCACCACTGTCTATCAGCTCTGGCGCACCGGAGACGACGCGGGCGCCACCCGCTGGGTGCTGGTGAACCTCGCCATCTCGGCCGTGGTACTGCTGGCCGTGAATCTGTTGGAATCCCGGCAGAGAGGGGGGAAACGCTGATGCTTCATGTGGATATCCGCAAGCGGCTGGGGTCGTTTTCTCTGGATGCGCAGTTTACAGCGGAGAATGGAACACTTGCACTTCTGGGAGCCTCCGGCTGCGGAAAGTCCGTGACGCTCAAGTGCATCGCGGGCATTCTCCGCCCCGACGAGGGGCGCATCGAGCTGGACGGACGGGTGCTGTTTGACAGCGCCGCCAAAATCGACCTGCCGCCCCAGCGGCGGGAGGTGGGGTATCTCTTCCAGCAGTACGCCCTCTTCCCCAATATGACCGCCGCGCAGAACATTGCCGTGGCGGTGAAGGACCGGACCAAGCGGGACAATGTAGTTGCGGAAAAGCTGCGCCAGTTCCGGCTGGAGGACGTGGCCGCAAAGCGCCCCGCCGCTCTTTCCGGCGGGCAGCAACAGCGCACGGCGCTGGCCCGCATTCTGGCCTCCCAGCCCCGGGCGATCTTGCTGGACGAGCCCTTTTCCGCGCTGGACAGCTACCTTAAATATCAATTGGAACTGGAGCTGGCGGAAACCCTCTCTTCCTTCCCCGGCTCAGTTTTATGGGTCACGCACGACCGGGGCGAGGCCTGGCGCAACTGCCACAAGGTCTGCGTGATGAACGGCGGAAAGAGCCAGCCCGTGCAGACGCTGGAGGAGCTGTTCCGCTCCCCCGGCACCGAATCCGCCGCCCGACTCTCCGGCTGCAAAAACTTTACCGCCGCCGTGCCCGGTGCTGGAACGGTCCTCCTCCCCGAATGGGGGATAAGCCTTTCCTGCGGCCGCGCCGTCCCTCCCGAGACAAGCGTGGCGGGTATCCGGTCCCATCACGTCCGGTTTGCCGCCGAAGGGGCAGAAAACGCCTTTTCCTGCGCTGTGGAAAAGGTCATCGACGATGTGTTTGAAACCATTGTCTTGCTGCGCCCATTTGACGCGGTGCAGAATGCGCCGCTGCTGCGGATGGAACTTGACAAAGCTGCGTGGGCGGCGCATGATGGAGAAAAAACCGTCACCGTGTCCGTCAGGCCGGAGGATATTCTATTGCTGGAAAGGTCCTGAATCCGACGCATTTTACGCACTGTGCGCCATAAGGAGGAGTTTGATGAACTGGAAAGCCGCTGTTTTAACCGTCAGCGACCGAAGCTTTCGCGGGGAGCGCCCCGACGGAGGCGGCCCGCTGATCTCTGAAATGCTGGAAGACGCAGGGTACGAGGTCGTGCGGACCGCCGTGGTCCCGGATGAGCAGGAGGAAATCGCCCGCATTCTGCGGGAGTGGGCCGACGCGGGAGACGTGCGCCTGATTCTCACCACCGGAGGCACCGGCTTCTCCCCCAGGGACGTGACGCCGGAGGCCACCCTTTCCGTCTGCGACCGCCCGACGCCGGGGATTCCCGAGGCCATGCGGTGTGCGTCCATGTCCGTCACGCCCCGGGCCATGCTGTCCCGGGCGGCGGCAGGCATCCGGGGTGGGACCCTGATTGTAAACCTCCCCGGCAGCCCCAAGGCCGCCAAGGAAAATCTGGGATCTGTCCTGCCCACGCTGGACCACGGGCTGCAAATGCTCTCCGGCGAACAGGCGGACTGCGCCAAATTAAAGGACTGACAAAAAGCGGCCCCGCCGGGAATCGGCGGGGCCGCTTTTGCATTTGTAGTACTTAAAAGCCCTAAAGTCGTCGTTTTTTATAAATTTAGCGCGGTAATCTATTTGACCTTGGAAACATTTTGTGGTACAATTATGCTGAATTGTGCAATTCTGTAACATTTTTCTTTGTGAATAAGAGCACACAGCCGATACCCTACAGCCAAATCCGGGGCGGCGCAGATGAAAAAACGGGAGTGATCATAATGTCGGAAAGCAGCGCTGGGAAATTCAAAAGGTTTTTTGGCGGCTTTGGCACGCGCGACAAAAGTCGCGTCGAGCAGCCGCCGGAGACGGGCCCCGACGAGCAACTGCCGCAGATGGGTTCCGATGAACAGACGCCGGAGACGCATCCCGACAGGCAGATTACCCCGGAGGAGCCGGCGCAGCCCGCTATTCAGGAAAACTTTTTCCCCATTCCGCTGGATAGCCCGCTGGCGGAGGTCTGGAAAAAATACGACCAGCCGGGGCTGCCTGCTCTGTCATCCCTCACTTCGGCGCAGGGCGGCATGGACATTCCCCCGGAAAATATAAAAGCAAGCATCATCAAAATTTTAAGAGATCTGTTTCCGCTGGCTCAGCGCTGGCTGGTGATGGAGAGAGTGTTTATCCAGGCCCGCGCGGCCAAGGAAGCGCAGGCCCAGGCCACCGCACAGGCGGCTGCCGGGAAAACGGAAGAGAATTCTTCCCCTGCGCCCGGAGGAGAATTGCCCTCTTCTTCCCTTTCCGACGAAAAAACCGCTGTGCCCGGAGGAGATGCTTCCACTCCCGCCGAACCCCCGGATGTGGATGAAATGGCACAGGTCGTCCTCTCTGAGGACGGCATGGCGGCATGGCTGTTTCTGCTGCCCCCCAGCGGAAACGGTAAGCATCTTACCGTGGCGGACGGACAGGCCCTGCTGCGTGAGGCCCACGTCACCTTTGGCGTGGACCAGCGCTCCCTGTTCTCCGTCTTTACAAAAAAGCCCTATTTCCGCCTGTGTCCCGTAGCCCGGGGCACCCTTCCCACACAGGGGAAGGATGGCTGGACAAAGGAGCATTTTCCTCGGGATTTCTCCCGCTTTTCAGGGAATGAGGACACCGGCACGGTGGACTACCGCGCCCAGAGCTGCGTGCAGGTCATCGAAAAGGGCACAGCCATCTGCGACATCCACCCTCCCACGGAGGGTGTTGCCGGAACACGGGTGGACGGCGTTGCCGTTCCTCCCAAGGCGGTGAATCCCGCTCCAGTCCCTGCGGGAAGCAACACCGCCCTTAGCGAGGACGGCACAAAGCTCCTTGCTGATATGGACGGCTTCCTGGACTTTCGGGACGGCAAGTTCCATGTCAAAAACCTCCTGAATATTACCTCCGACGTGGATTATTCCACAGGAAATATCGATTTTCGCGGAGACGTGACCATTCAGGGCGACGTGCGGGAGCAGTTTTCTGTGAAGGCCACAGGCAGCATATCCATTAACGGCATGGTGGAGGCCGCCTCGGTGGAGGCGGGGGGCGACGTGGTCATCTCCGCAGGCGTGTCCGGCAACAATCAGGCCGTCATCCGGGGAAAAAATGTGCGGGCAAGGCATCTTGAAAACTGCACTGTCTACGCAGAGTGTCTGGAATCCGATTACATCCTCACCTCCCGCATTTTTTGCAGCGATTCGGTGGTGGCCGCAGGCAGCCGGGGCAGCATCATCGGCGGGCAGGTGGTCGCCGTCAACCGCATTAAAGCCAACTCCATCGGCTCTCAGTCCGGTCGGGCCACGGAAATCACGCTGGGCGTCCAGCCCGAAATCCGGGAAGAACTCCACGCAAACCGGAAAGAGCTGGCAACCCTGCGGGACAAAGCCTCGGAACTGCTGAAACGGGCGATGTATCTGAAAAAACGGATGGAGGATCAGGGCCATGAGGACCGCCGCTCCGCTTCGGAAATTCAGGCGGCCCACAGCAGTCTGGTGCAGATGACCGAGCGGGAAAAAAACCTGCTGGCCCGCCAGCAGGAGCTGATGGAGGCGTTGAGCCATCTGAATCGGTGCCGCCTTGAGGGCGGCACGGTGTACCCCGGCGTGCGGCTGACCATTGGCAGCGCCATCCGGAATATCGAAACTGTGGCCCACAACTGCACCGCCGTGTTCGACACGGAGGAAATGGACATCAAATTTGTCTGATGCAACGTAAATACACAGCAGCCTGCCGAAAGGATTCGACAGGCTGCTGCTTTCTTTTTTAGGTTGTTTCTATATTTGTGACTTGCGCTCTTCCGCCGCAACCAGATCCGCCAGAGAAAACTTGTCGATATAACGGTTGATCTCCGCGTACAGGCCGGACCAGAAATCCACTGTCCCGCACTGGCTGCACCGTTCACACAGGTTTTCATCATCCTCCAGACAGGACACCGGGGCAAGGCTCCCCTCCGTCAGGCGGAGAATCTCCCCCACCGTATAATTCTCCGGCGCGCGGGAAAGGCGATAGCCTCCCTGTGGACCCCGGACGCTGCGGACGAATCCTGCCTTGCCCAAAAGTCCCACAATCTGCTCCAGATATTTCAGCGAAATCTCCTGCCGCTCCGCCACGTCCTTCAACGCCACCGGATCGCTGCCCGGGCAGCAGGCGAGGTCCATCATCAGCCGCAGCGCATAGCGGCCCTTCGTGGATATTCTCATGGCGCACCTCCCGTCTTTCTCCTATTTTGCCATAGGAATTGTGGGATTTCAAGAGTATTTTTCCTCTTTTGCGTTTTTGGGGAAAATGAGCGCTGTTTTCTTCTCTTTTTTCTCCGACTGCACGGACTGCAAAAGGTTCTTCCTAAGGGGTTTTTCTTCTTGGGAAAGCTCATAACGGTTGCCACTATGGGTAAAATGCGGTATACTATGGTTTTAGACAGCTTCGGCGCGCAAAGCGCGGCCGTAAATTCAAAAGAGCGGAGGCCCCCTCTATGAAGCTCATGGCCATCGACGGCAACAGCATTTTAAACCGCGCCTATTACGGCATCCGCCCCCTCACCACACGGGACGGGCTGTACACTCACGCAATTTACGGATTTCTGACCACGCTTTTGCGTCTGCGGGACGAGGAAAAGCCCGACGCGATCTGCGTTGCCTTCGACCTCCACGCCCCCACCTTCCGCCACAAGGCGGACGAGAATTATAAGGCCACCCGGAAGCCCATGCCGGAGGAGCTTCAAATGCAGGTTCCGGTTTTAAAAGAGGTACTGGACGCGCTGAACATTCCCCGCTATGAAGCGGAGGGCTGGGAGGCCGACGACTGGCTGGGCGTCATGTCCCGCCGGTGCGAGGCCGCGGGTTGGGACTGCGTGGTGGTGACGGGGGACAAGGACTCCCTCCAGCTTATCACGGAAACCACGAAAGTGAAGCTGGTTTCCACCCGCATGGGCCAGACCACCACCAAAGACATGACTCCCGGGTCTTTCCGGGAGGAATACGGCTTTGATCCCATTCACATGATTGATCTAAAGGCCCTGATGGGCGACAGCTCGGACAACATCCCCGGCGTTCCCGGCGTGGGCGAGAAGACCGCCATGGCCCTGATTCAAAAATATGGCTCCATTGACGCGATTTACGAAAAGCTGCCGGAGATTGACGCGAAGCCCGCCGCCCTGAAGCGACTGACGGAGGGGGAGGAATCCGCCCGCCACTCCTATTGGCTGGCCACCATCGCAACAGACGCGCCGCTGGACTTTGACCCGGCGGCAAACGCGGCCAAGGCTCCGGGGTCCGAGGCCTATCCCCTATTTTTAAAGCTGGAATTTTCCAAGCTCATTGAGCGGTTCGGCCTCCGGCAGGAGCCTTCCGCCCCCGCCGAGGGAGAAAAAGCCTTTACCGTCACGGTGGAGCAGGTGGAAACGACCGTCAAGGCAGGCGAGCTGCTGGAGCTTTGGCGCTGCTCGGACCACGTTTCCCTGCTGGCCCTGCCGGACCTCACCGGGGTGGTGGTCTGCTGCGAGACGGGGGGCGACACTGCCGTAACAGCGGAGCTGTTTTTCGACCGCTATCAGGGAAACTGGAACGTGCTCCTCTCCTCCCTATTCTCCGGCAGCATCAGGAAAGTCTCTCACAACGTAAAGGATTTGATGCGGCTGCTACTGGCAAACGGCCTGCCCGCCGAGGGATTTATCTTTGACACTGCGCTGGCCGCCTATTTGCTGGACGCCACTGCCGGGAGCTATGATTTGGGACGGCTGTTTGTCTCCTATTTTAACGAGGAGCTGCCAAAGCCCCTGCATCTGGACCCCGACGCCTTTGCCCTTTTGGGGGACCGGACATCCGCAGAAGCAGCCTTTTGCAGTCACGCTTCCGCCGTGGACGCGCTGTATTCCGCGCTGGAGCCGAAGCTCAGGGAGCGGGGACAGTGGGAGCTGTTTGAGGAGATTGAGTTGCCCCTGTGCCGCTGCCTTGCGGAGATGGAGCTGGCGGGCTGCCGGGTGGATGCCAAGGCCCTGTCCGATTTCGGCGGGCTTTTAAGCCGCCGGGCGGAGGAACTGGAAACTGATATTTATCGACTGGCAGACGGAGAATTCAACATTAACTCCCCAAAGCAGTTGGGTGAGGTTCTCTTTGACCGGCTGGGCCTGTCCCACGGAAAGAAGACGAAAACCGGCTGGTCCACCAACGCCGACGTGCTGGAAAAGCTGCGGGGGGAACACCCCGTGGCGGACGCGGTGCTGGAATACCGCCAGCTGACCAAGCTGAAATCCACCTATGCCGACGGGCTATTAAAAGCACTAGACCCGGACGGGCGGGTACGCACCAACTTCCAGATGACCGTCACCGCCACCGGGCGGCTGTCCTCCACGGAGCCGAACCTGCAAAACATCCCTACCCGGACGGACCTTGGCAGCGAAATCCGTCGGATGTTCGTTCCCGAGGCTGGAAACGTACTGGTGGACGCGGACTATTCCCAGATTGAGCTGCGGCTATTGGCCCATATCTCCGGTGACGAGGGAATGCGCGCCGCCTTTCTCTCCGGGGGGGATTTCCATGCGGAAACCGCCTCCCGCGTCTTCGGCGTGGACCGGAAGGACGTGACCCACGAGATGCGCCGCCGGGCCAAGGCCGTGAACTTCGGCATTGTGTACGGCATCTCCGCCTTCTCCCTCAGTCAGGACATTGGCACCACTCAGAAGGAGGCTAAGGCGTATATGGACGCGTATTTCGCCTCCTTCCCCGGCGTGCGGGCCTATATGGACCGCGTGGTGGAGCAGGCCCGGGCGGACGGCTATGTGGAAACGCTGTATCGCCGCCGCCGGGATTTGCCGGAGCTTAGCTCCAGCAATTTCAATCTCCGCTCCTTTGGCGAGCGGGTGGCGCTGAACATGCCCATTCAGGGAACGGCTGCGGACATCATGAAGCTGGCCATGATTGCCGTGTGGAAACGGCTGAAGGCCGAGCTTCCGCAGGCGCGGCTGGTGCTTCAGGTCCACGATGAGCTGATTGTGGAGTGTCCCGCAGCCGACGCGGAGAAAGCCTCCGCCCTGCTGAAAGAGGAAATGGAGGGCGTGGCTCATTTGTCCGTCCCCCTCACCGCCGACGCCCACTGGGGCAAAAACTGGCTGGACGCCAAGGGCTGAGGGACGCAGGTCCCTGCCCGATGCATTGAATAAGGAGAACCTTCTATGGAACAGAGAAAACAGGTGTGCATCGTCCCCATGTCCCCAGAGCATCTGGACGAGATCGCGGCGCTGGAAAAGGTGTGCTTTTCTGCCCCCTGGTCCCGGAACATGCTGGCAGAGGAGTTGGACAACGCCTGCTCCGCCTTTCTCACCGCGCTGGACGAAACCGGCCGGGTAGTGGGCTACGCGGGGCTTCAGGTGATTTTGGACGAGGGGTATATCACCAACGTGGCCGTCCGGCCGGAGGACCGGCAAAAGGGTGTTGCAGCCCAGCTTTTGCAGGTATTTATCAATTTTGCGAAGGGAAACCGCCTGTCGTTTTTAACGCTGGAGGTCCGCCCCAGCAACACGGCGGCCATTGTGCTCTACGGGCACCACGGCTTCCGCACCGCGGGACGGCGAAAAAATTACTATGAGCTTCCGAAAGAGGACGCGCTCATCATGAAATTGGAGTTTGACTATGGAACTGAGAACCGCGACGCTCCCGGAGCTGAAGACGGTCTATGAAACCCTTCTGCGCCCCGCCTTTCCGCCCGCCGAGCTAAAGCCCCTGCGGGCCATGACGGAGATGCTGGAGGACGGGTGCTACGACCCCCTGGTACTGGTGGAGGATGGCGAAATCACAGGCGCCTGTTTTTTGTGGATGGGCGTGCCCGGCTGGACGCTGTTGGACTATCTGTGCGTCTCCCCCACCCGGCGGGGCGGAGGCGCAGGCGGGGAAATCCTGCGAATGATGCAGGAGCTTTACGCGGGATGGGTGATTCTCGGGGAGTCTGAATCCCCCACAGAGGCCCCGGACACTGCCATGGCAGAGCGGCGTCTGGGCTTCTACGCCCGGAACCATGCCCTTCTGGCGGGCTATGACTCCGAGGCCTTCGGCGTGCGCTACAAAACCCTTTACTGGTCCGACGGGCCGGTCAGCGACGAGGATTTGATGCTGCAGCACCGCTTTATTTACGAGAGCCGATTCGGCGCAGAAAAATACGCCAAATACATGCGCATTCCCCTGAATCCGGACGCCCCCCCTCTGCCGGTGGTGCCCTGGGACCAGTAAACCCTGCTGAAAAGAGAGGAACCGATGAACATTCTGGCTTTTGAATCCACCTGCGACGAAACCGCCGTGGCGGTGGTGACGGACGGACGGCGGGTGCTGTCCGATGTAATTGCCTCACAGGCTGAAATGCACGCGCTATACGGCGGCGTGGTCCCCGAGCTTGCCTCCCGCAAGCATGTGGAAGTCATCGCCGCCCTGACGGAACAGGCCTTACGTGAAGCCGGCTGCGGGCGGGACGACATCGACGCGGTGGCCGTGGCCTATGCGCCGGGACTGATCGGCGCGGTGCTGGTGGGGCTGAGCTTTGCCAAGTCCGTAGCCTTCGCCTGGGGCAAGCCCCTGATTCCCGTCCACCACATCCGCGCCCACATCGCCGCCAACTATCTGGCATTCCCGGAGCTGGAGCCGCCCTTCGTGGCCCTCGCCATCTCCGGCGGCAATACGCTGATTGCCGATGTGCGAGACTATACCGACCTGCGCATTCTCGGCTCCACCCGGGACGACGCCGCAGGCGAGTGCTTTGACAAGGCCGCCCGGGTGCTGGGTCTTCCCTACCCCGGCGGAAAACCGATGGACGAGCTGGCCAGGCAGTCTCAAGGGTGCGTATACCCGCTTCCCCGCGCCCATGTAGACGGCGCGGAACTTGACATGAGCTTTTCCGGGCTGAAAACCGCGGTGGTAAATCTGGCTCACCGCGCCGAGCAGACCGGCCAGCCCTTGGACCGGGCCGCGTTGGCCCGTGACTTTACCAAAGCCGTCAGCGGCGAGTTGGTCCCCCGGGCGATGCGCGCGCTGGCCCTGACGGGGCACAAGGCCCTGTGCGCCGCCGGAGGCGTGGCCGCCAACTCGGTGATTCGCGCGGATTTGGAGGACGCCTGTGAAAAGGCGGGCTGCAAGCTTTATCTGCCGCCCTTGCGCCTTTGCGGAGATAACGGCGCAATGATCGGCGCGCAGGGCTATTATGAGTTCCTGGCGGGGCGCACGGCAGGTATGGACCTGAACGCCTATGCCACCCGTCCGCTGGACGCCTGATACAAAAGTTCCCTACTTTTCGCCGATAACCCCCGCTCGTTTCCGCCGCCGCCGGACAGTTGTCCGGCGGCATTTTTTCTAACCTTTTGCAATATGCAGCCTTTACATGAATACCCGTGCATTGCCCTCTGTGCCTGTAAAGGGAGTCAACTTTCTCTTTTGCATAGCTCGTTTTTTTTCTATCAATTTAAAAAAATACTTCTGAAATTTTTAGAGTTGATGTAGAATTTTTTTAGCCCTCATGTATTATGTAAATCATTTTCGGATTTTAAAATTGGCCTTAGTATGCATTGACGTTTTTTCATTTTTATCTTATTTTCCATTTTTCATTGATTTGACAGTGATTTTTCGCTGTTGAAAACCCTGTGGAAAATGTGGATAACTTTTTGTAGTAGGTTTTTATTGTAAAGCTTATGTAAATTTTTATTTTTTTGTAGAAAGCGTGTTTCTTCTTTTTCTGCTATGTTTTTTCGGGCTGCTAATGGCGGATTCAGGCGTTTTCTGCAAAAGGCTGTCACGCTCTTGACCGCACTAGTGCCCTGATGGTCAAATCGCCCATGGTGTTTCGCACCATTTCCTGCAAAAAATACAATTTGTATTATTCGCTTTTTTCTGCGATATTCATTCTCAAAAGAATTGCCACTGTTTTCTTTTAAAAGCTTTGGGAGAATTATGTTGACGCTCCCGCAAAAATATGCTATTCTACATTAGGTTCTGCATTTCGCCATTCGCCAGCTCTGTGTAACGAACAGTCAGACGGCTGTTGGTAATGCAGTATCATTGGAACGCAGAAAATTTCACGTGTCGGATGACACAGAATTACATATGCTTGTGTGGCTCAATGGCAGAGCAGCTCATTCGTAATGAGCAGGTTGTCGGTTCGATTCCGACCACAAGCTCCAGTATCAGAGCCGTCGAACGTGACGGCTCTGATCTATTTTTTTAATATGGCATTCCAGATTTTGGGCAGCTTTGGTATCTATTATAGCGAGCACAGCAGCTCGCGCAATCCGATCGCACGCTCAGTACTTCCCCATGTCTTAGTAAAAAGCAAGGTGGCGCTGCTTACGCGGCGCCACCTTGCTTTATCATTCGCTTTTTTGACCTAAGATTTCTTTGTCATTGTCCGCAAAAACAGACCTGCCCAAACGTTAACTGGAGATTTTCACAGCCATAAGCGAAACTGTTACACCTTCCGCAGCCAATTGAAGATTGATGTTAGCTGAAGTTGAAGCACCAACACTAATTATTTCACCGGCTGTCAAATTGGCAAGACCCGTTGCGGTGATATTCATCTGTTCAGTGGTTGAAAGCGTCTGCATTATTTCAATATCCGCAACACCTGTTTGGTTAGCGGTGTTATAAACGGAAAACGTAAGCGTATCTGCGGTCGCTTGTGGAGCAAGAATGACCCTATAGCTAAGCATATAAAGGCCGGTCTCCTGAATTTCCAAAGCGTTGTTGTTCAGTGCCATATTGCTTGCAACCAACATTATCTGCAAGGGCAAATACACGGTAGCATTGTTTATCGGGATACTCGTGTTGAGCACTGAAAACGCATTGCCATGTGTCGTTAAATCATTCTCTCCATCTGCCCCGGCGGGGCCTGCATCACCAGTGGGTCCGGTGGGGCCTTCAAGACCTGCGTCTCCGGCGGGTCCAGTGGGGCCCGTCGGGCCGGTGGGCCCGTCGGGTCCTGCATCGCCGGTCGGCCCGGTAGGACCTGCATCGCCAGTCGGCCCGGTAGGACCTGCATCGCCAGTCGGCCCGGTAGGACCTGCATCGCCAGTCGGCCCGGTAGGACCTGCATCGCCGGTCGGCCCGGTAGGGCCTGCATCTCCGGTCGGCCCGGTAGGGCCTGCATCTCCGGTCGGCCCGGTAGGGCCTGCATCTCCGGTCGGCCCGGTAGGGCCTGCATCTCCGGTCGGCCCGGTGGGGCCAGCATCGCCGGTCGGCCCAGTGGGACCTGCATCACCGGTCGGCCCCGTAGGACCTGCATCACCGGTCGGCCCCGTAGGACCTGCATCACCGGTCGGCCCCGTAGGACCTGCATCACCGGTCGGCCCCGTAGGACCTGCATCACCGGTCGGTCCGATAGGACCAGCATCTCCGGTGGGCCCAGTGGGACCTGCATCTCCGGTCGGTCCCGTGGGACCTGCGTCACCGGTCGGTCCCGTGGGACCTGCATCACCGGTCGGTCCGGTAGGACCTGCATCACCGGTCGGTCCGGTAGGACCTGCATCGCCAGTCGGCCCGGTAGGACCTGCATCACCGGTCGGCCCGGTAGGGCCTGCATCACCAGTCGGTCCGGTGGGGCCTGCATCTCCAGTCGGTCCGGTGGGACCTGCATCTCCGGTCGGCCCGGTGGGGCCTGCATCTCCGGTCGGCCCGGTAGGGCCTGCATCTCCGGTCGGGCCCGTGGGACCTGCATCTCCGGTGGGACCCGTCGGGCCTGTCGGTGTTACGTCAGGACTAAAAATATTTAAGTAACGATTCCGACTGGAGAAGGCAGTGCCAGCTCGGTAAAAGGGCCTCCTGCTTTTCAGCAGATTCTCTTCACCTGATCTGCTCCAAAGCTTTTTCAATTCGATCAAACGCCTCTTCTAAAATAGAGCGCGGACATCCAAAGTTAATGCGCACAAATTGTTTGTCCGAAAATTCCTCGCCATCTCCAAAACGCACGCGCGCCTGTTCCAAAAAGAAGCGATAGGGATGCTCAACCCCAATTCCCGAGGCATCTACCCATGCTAGATAAGTGGCTTCATTTTCGGCTTTCAGTGCCAGCCCATCAATTGATGCAACGCGCTTACGCAGATATCTCTGATTCTCTTGTAAATAAGCAATCAGCTCCTGACGCCAAGCTTCGCAGTCGGTAAACACGGCTTTCAGCGCTGCCAATGCAAACGCAGAAAATCCCGGCAGAAGCCCATAAGACTGATGTGCAAACTCTGCTCGAAGCTTTTCGTTGGGGATAATGGCAAATCCGATGGGTACACCGGGAATATTATAGGTTTTACTGGCGGCGTGCAGTGTGATAGAGTGCTCTTGCGCGGCTTCCCCCAGAGAGAAAAAGGGAACATGGCGACCTGAAAGCACCAGATCACTATGAATTTCATCTGATACCACAAGAATGTCGTGCCGCTGCGCAAAAGCCAGCAGTTCTTCCAATTCTGAACGTGTATATACGCGGCCAACCGGGTTGTGCGGGTTGCACAATATAAATACGCCTATGTGCTCTTCGTTAGCCTTTTGTTCCATTGTCTCAAAGTCCATGGAATAATGACCATTCTCACAGAGCAGCGGCACCACAGCACGCTGCTTTTTTGATTCGTCCGCCAGTCTCATATAGATATGGGAATAGATAGGGGTGGTCATCATCAGTTGTCCCTCTGCTATGCGACACGCAAGATTAACACCCACATTTACATTGGGAAGAAAAACAATCCACTCTTTTTTCACCGTAACCTGATGATTTAAACGATAATGGTCAATAATGGCCTGATATACCGAATCATCCGGTCTGGTATACCCAAACACCGGATGCTTCAGCCGTTCAGCCATGGCGTCTACCACAGGCTTAGGGGCAGCGAAATCCATATCTGCGACCCAAAGAGGCAGAATATCGGGGCCTTGTGCACCCCATTTGGCGCTGTCGGTACCCCGCCGTTCTAAAACTGTATCAAAAATACTCATGCTATTTTCAGCTCCTCAGAATTATTAAATATTGTAGCCCCATTTGGGTAATATGCGCTCAAGAAACTGCTTGGTTCGCTCTTGCTTTGGGTGAAAAAACAGATTATCCGGAGTCCCTTCCTCAATAATAACACCGCCATCCATAAAAACAATATGATTGGCAATATCACTGGCGAATGACATCTCATGGGTGACGACAATCATTGTGATGCCATCTTCCGCTACCTTTTTCATAACATTTAGCACGCCGCCGACCAACTCCGGATCCAGCGCGGAGGTTGGTTCGTCAAAAAGAATGACCTCGGGATTGAGCGCCACCGCACGCGCAATGCCCACGCGCTGCTGTTGACCTCCGGAAAGCTGAGATGGAAAAGCGTCGTATTTTTCGTTCAGTCCCACTTTGTCCAAAGCGTGGCACGCGCACTCACGTGCTTCAGCTACAGGAATTTTTCGGACAACTGTCAGTCCCTCCAGAACATTTTCCAGCACCGTCTTGTTTTGAAAAAGATTATAATTCTGAAAAACCATGGCTGTTTGCCTGCGGACAGCCTGGATCTGCTGTTTGGTTGCAGTGGCAAACGGCACAGTCGTGTCTTTGATAGACAGCTCGCCTCCGTCCGCCTTTTCTAAGAAATTAATGCAGCGAAGCAGCGTTGTTTTTCCTGATCCACTGGGTCCGAGTACAACAACAACTTCCCCTTTTTTTACTTTAAGGTCAATGCCTTTCAGCACTTCGTTTTTGCCAAACGCCTTGTGTATCCCTTTTACTTCAATCATGGAGTATTCCTTTCTCGGAATTGTTTGGATTTTTGTTATGCACGCATCAATGCCGCCAGCTTTAACGGTGAAGGTGTATCCCCCGCGCTGCTTCCGTAATGCGCAAACAGAATCTTAAGATTTGGGGTAAGCACAAATGCCGCCGGAAGTTGTAGTTCGTTCCCCTCATAAGCGCCGTGGACAATTCCACACGCCACAGCCCGTTCAAGCTTATCTTGACCGGCAGGAGAACTCAATTCCTCCGCAGACAAAGCGCTTCCCACACCAAGCGCACGATAGAGTACCCCCCGCTCGTCACTGATTATTGTAAAGGGATACCGGTGCTCTTCCTGAAGGGATTGAATGGAAGGAAGCGACGACTGCAACACAATCAGAACCTGCCCGCCGGATAAAAGTACATCCTCATATGCATTCGAAATTTGCAGCATGTCATACTGACAAATACGGCAACCTGCGTAACGCAGCAAAAGCAATGCTGTCCGCCGCTTGCGGGAGACAAGCGACGAAAGCATCGTTTGACCCGTGCCGGTTAGAACAGAGAAGTTTGGCATCTGATCATTCAGATTATATTTATTCATAGTTGTCTCCTTGTCAAAGAACTCTTCGATGCGCTAAAACCCCAAATCTTCGTCGATCAGCAAAACCTGAATACGTGCCCCCTCATGATCTGGCGGTCTGTGCTGATAGCGCACAATCGAATAGGTGCAGCAGGGACGGTTGTGGCTCTTACAATCAATGCATTTTCCCACTGTTCGGCAGGGTGTTTCAATTCCACGCTGTTCGCCCATGCCGCCGCGGCTGATAATCTGCCCCAATCGCTCAAATGCGGCGGGTATATCTGGAACAATTTTATTGCGGCCAACCACTACAATGACTTTTTTGGGGCCGTATGCAATGGCTGCCACGCGGTTCCCTAAACCATCAACGTTCACCAGCTCTCCTTGCTCGGTAACAGCATTGGTGCTTGTGAGGTAAAAATCCGCTGTGAATGCGTCCAAATAGGAGCGTTCCACGACTTCTTGAGGAATACTTCCATCCAATTTGAAAGGGACGTGCTTGACGTAGCGATTGGTATACAAAAAGTCACCGTCTTCAATGTAATCTGTTGCGCCGATATCACGCAGCGTGTTTGATCCACCGATGGCTACGCGGCTTTTTGGCGTAATCGTGGCTTTTATCCAGTTTAGTGCCGCTTCGGCATCAGGCTGAAGCATCGCAGAAATATGGTTGGAATTTAAACTGCGAAGGGTTTTATTTAAATCAGGCACATAGCCGGGAAGATTCGTAAGCATGTATGCCTCCCTTATTCAATCGTCAGCGCCTTGTAGTGCTTCATGCGGATTTCCGCAAAACGGAAGAATTTTTCAATCACGAAATTCAATATTAAATAAATAATAAGGCATGCTACAAATCCCTCCAGATACCGATAGCTTTCGGATGCCAGCGTTTTCGCACGTCCAGTAATCTCCAGCACAGATATCTGCATTCCCAGCGAAGTCATTTTGAGGATACCCGTGGTCAGGTTGCATAGTGCCGGCAGGGCTGTGACTGCGGCTTGCGGAACAATAATGCGTCGATAGGCCTGAAAATTTGTCATTCCGATTGATTGTGATGCTTCCATCTGCCCTTTTTCCACAGACGACAGTGCCGAGCGAAGAATTTCGGTCATACTGGAGGTCGCATTTAAGGAAAAAACGATAAAGGCAAAGAACAGTGGATTAACGCTATAAAGATTCACGTCTGGAAAAGTCGCCATAACCATCATCGGCAGGCAAAAAAACACAAGAAACAGCTGCGCAATAACGGGTGTTCCGCGAATCAGAGAAACAAAAAGAATCACCAGAGGGTTGAGCGCCGGAATTTTGTGTATCCGAATCAAGGCAAACCCGCAGCCAACCACCAGTGCTACGGAAATGGAAACGACGGTAATCAGCAGGGTGTATGGAATACCCCGCGCAGCCTCTGCAAGGCATGCAAGGAGAAACGAGAATGAAAACATCCAATCGCCTCCTATGCCAGCTTATGGCGCGACAGCCTGCGTTCCAGCAGCGAACATACAAGTTGCGTCAGCAGTGAAAAACACCAAAATATCAGGGTACCTGCAATGTACATTTCTACAACGTTCTTTCCGTATGCATTCAGTTTCAGCAGGTTTATACGTCCTAAAATGTCTACCACGCCAATGACAAACGCCAGTGCAGCTTCCTTCATCAGCGAAACAATCATATCCGCAAGATTGGGGAGGATCACTAACGCTGCCTGTGGAAGAATGATTCGCCGTATCGCCGTCAGCTGAGTTTCTCCAATACTCAGGGCTGCCTCCATCTGTCCTTTGGGAACCGCCTCATAAGCTGCACGTATCAACTCCGAAATCTGCGAAGAGCTGAAAAGCACAAGCGTAACAATAATATAGAGTAATTTATTTTGTGCATCCAACTCTATCCCGACGACTGCGCGCAATAATGCCGGAAGTCCATAATACACAATAAAAAGCAGAATAATGGTGGGGACACCGCGCATCAGGCTTGTATATCGGTAAGCTAATTGGCGCAGTATCTTGTGTCGGCTCAATTTGCCGGCAGCAAGCACCGCGCCGAAAAAAATACCGAACAAAAAAGTATACCCCATAATTTTCAGAGAGATCAGAATATTCGGCAACAACAAACCTAAATAATACAAAGTCTTTTCTATACTCATTATAAACCTCCGTCTGTTCCGGAAACTACCGCACACATAGGCTGTATGCAGTCTATGTGTGCGGTACCCTCCGCCCGGTACCGTGAATATATCAGGATTGCTGAAGGGTAAGAAAATCGAACCCATTGTAACGCTTATAAATTTCCGATATTGTACCATCATCCAACAGCGCTTTCAGCGCACTGTCATATTCTTTAACAAAGGCTTCCTGTCCCTTTGCAAAAAGCGTATAGCTTTTGATGTACGTAAACGGCTGGTCGCGGTCAATGCCGGTATCAAAGGTATTGACACCCTGCTCCTGTGCAAGGTCCCAGCCGTTTACTAACGAAACGTTGGCGTCATACACCCCGTCGTGAATCCACTGGCTGATTTGTTCTGTTCCCACCGAATTCCATTCAATGGTGCCTAGTTCAATCTGCTTATCGGGATTCGCAGTATTGTAATCCACGACAACCCCGTAAGTTCCGCTGATGGGGGAAATCGGAACAAGCTTTCCGCCCCGTTCATAGAGATCCTCCAGCGTCACAAGTTTGCCGATGTCTTCCTGACGCACCTGAAGGCAGGCCAGGGATGCACCAATATTATTCTGGGGAAATAAATACGCCTCGGCGCGCTTTTCGCTCCAGAAGAATCCGCCGATTGCGCCGACGTACTGCTTAGCTTCCAATCCGGTCAGCAGCGCCTCTTGACCAACGGCATCATATTCAAAAACGTAGTTCTCCAGTTTTTCGTCAATGGCTTTCATAACCTCAATGTCATATCCGGTTAGGTTTCCGGAATCATCAATGTAAGAAATGCCGTTATAATCCTGGCGTGCGCCGAAGCGAATAACAGTCGGCTCATTTGTTTCCTGTCCCTGTGAGGAAGAATCGGGGCCGCTGTTAGCGCAGGCGGTTGCGGTCAAAAGGACAGTCGCCAGCAGTGCGGCAGCGGAAATTATTTTTTTCATAATAGTCACTCTTTCAAAGTTTATCTGGGTTTGGTTAATAAAACAGCGTGTGCGGCGCAGATGAGAACGGCTCTAATCCCGTTTCGGTAATCAAAACCGTATCCTCGATGTTATAGGTGTGATGCTTTGAGCTGTAATAGGGCGTTTCGATACAGAAAACCATTCCGGGTTCAAAAACACGGGTTTCGTTCGGGGCGATGAACGGATATTCCTCTGCTCCTATGGCACAGCCCAGCGAGTGCCCATAATGGCCCCGGGTATAACCGTAATGATTCATAAAATCGAACCGCTTGATTGCGCGGTCGGTGCCCTCAAAGATATCGCACATACGGACACCGGGCTTAATATTGTCAAGCTGGTACTGATGCCCCGCCCACAGCGCCTCGAAAATTTCTTTTTTATCGTCGCTGCAGGCTCCACCCACCGCAAAGGTTCTTCCCAAGTCGGAGTTATACCCTAAACCATTAGGGCCGCCGTCCAGTCTCACCAAATCGCCCAGCTTCACTTCAAAAACTCCCGGCATCGTAGTCGGGGTAAACTTATGTGCAATGGTGTGTGCGTGAGAGATTGAGGTCGTGCCCGGCAGCGCGTCAACAGCATATTTCGTGAACATATCAAATATTTCTGCCATTGTCGTGCCCGGGAGCGTATTATGCGCCGTCTTATGCATGGCTGTCTGGGAGGCCTTGGCATTGCGGCGCAGAACTTCAATTTCCCAAGGTGTTTTAATGGCGGCCGCCTCACGCAGCACCGGGCCCGCATTAATAAGGGCATCCTCACCGTAAGCGTTCGCCAGGAACCGATACTGGAGATAATTCAAGCTCTGAGATTCTATACCGATGCGAGGTTTGCCGGACGTTTTTGGAATATAGCTCTGCGCAATCCGAAAAATCGCGTCAGGGTCCGGCTGCACTTCCTTCACTTCCCCCGGAGTCGCGTAATCTTCAATGAAAATCCAGCAGGGGTAGGACACTATCCGCACAAATTTATCGTCTACAACGTCAGCAATCGAGTCTTTACTGAATTCACTGCAAATCAGCGTTATAGTGCCATCGGGTGCTACAACACCCAGCGTACCGCCCCAGCGGATTTTATACCCGGTAGCATACATAAGACTGCCGGCCTCAGTCAGCAATAGCGCGTCCAAATTTGATTTTTCCATTTGTTCCGAAATTCGTTGGGCGATGGCTTTAGCATTTCTTGACATGGGGTCTCCTCCTAAAAATTTATCAATCCTATTTAAGCAGTTTGTGCTGTGTTATCCCGGAGTTAAAGCTTCAGCTCTTTTTTAAAACGGGAATACATTGAAGTCGCTGTATAGAGCGCCGCCACGGGGTTGTGGCCCAGCACGCGGTCCTTTACAATCATGACCGTGGTGGGGGCGGCAGAATGCCTGAGAAAAAGCGTATCGTGGCCCACACACAGACCAATGACAATATTAAAGTCCGTCCCCTTTGCTTCCAGCGTTTTGGCCTGTAAAATCGGATTGCACATGGACTCGTGGCCGCAGCCTTTGTTGAGCTTCTTCTCGTCCGGTACCCCAATTTCACTTTTGTCAATCGCACCGACTTTGCAGCCCACCACATAATAATCAATCTTATTTGCCTTCAAGATTTTAGCAAAGATGCGTGTCTCACCCATTAAGCCCACGCAGGATGCAATTCCAACCTTTTTGTACCGCATTCGTTTAATAAACTCGATGGTTTCCTCCACACGGGTCAGGCGGCCATAAAATTCACCCTCAATGCAGGCCGAAACCCGGGATATTTCGCCGGATTCCTCATCATTTTGATAGATTTCCAGCACCTCCTGTACCCGCTCGGGATCTGCACCGGCTGTCAGGCAAAACTTTGGGTACTTCTCCTCGTTTTTGGAGCGACACGCCAGCACGGCGCAATCTGAACAGCTTAGCTTGCAATCTGCCATATTCTTCTCCTTTTTCCTTTCGCGCACGGGGCGTCTCCCCGTTCAGCCAACGAATTACATGGAGTGTACAAAGCCGTGAATCATAAAAAAAGCAGAGGCATACATATCGGGAACTTCCCGCTATGTAAAACCTCTGGTATGTCCAGTCGATTTGACTCCATTATTTATAAAACCCTGATCTTTTCGCTCCGGTCAATCTGCACCAGCACCCCATCCTGAAACACAAGATGAATCGCTCCATAATCAATGCTTTCGGCTGCCTGCTGAATCTGACGAAGCTGTTGGTCTGAGATTGCCTGCTTCTTGGAAACCCGTTTCTCCACTGCCATAAACTCTCCTTTTCATTCCTTTCGGTTGTTCTTAGATACGCCGCTTCCCACAGCAGCCGCAGACGCTTTTTTATATAAAAAAGCCCGGGGTTCTCAAACTCCCGGACTCATGGTATGAAAAGGCTATAATCCAGCCTAGAACGAGCGGTCAGCTGACATGCCGAGGCGCTCGCCCATACCGATGGTCCGAGAATTCAGCATTCGTCCACAACGAAAATTGCTGCGCAGAATACGATCAAGAATTGCGCTCATAACATTCTCCCCTCCTTTCAAAAACATACTAATTCTATATGTTTATAGGATAATATCATTTTGCTTTCGTTCTGTCAATACGCATATTGATAATTTCTGTTTACACCATTTGAAATTAGAATTTTTATAATCTTTTTGTTAACTTACACAAAGGGGGCTTTTTGCGCAATTTAAACAATTAAAATGTATGTGCCTTTTCAATTTACTCAATCAGAATATGGGCAATGATCTAATAGGCTGAAGATAAAGTAGAGAGGCCGCCATGCCCAGACCCGAGGCTATACTCATCCACATTGTTCCATACGATTTCAATTCTTTCGCTTCCATAGATATAGATGCTGTCAATCAGCTCATCAACCATCTCTTTGGAAAGCTCCGTAAATCCCTCATATCGCTTGAAGCGCTCGACCATGGAACACGGCTGCCTATTCTTCTGATAGCTGCTTTGCAGTGCTATTCCAAGTTCTGCGATTTGGGCATCTGTTTTTGTAATCTGCTCGACTGTATCCATCTTTTCACTAATGTAGCTGTCCCTGTCCAAAGTTCCAGCCTTGTATTTTTCATACGCCTTGACTTTGGAAATTCTAAGCTTGGCAAGGACGGCTTGGAGCTGATTCATCTGAACCGTCAGGGAACTTACATCGTTCTGACTTTGCGTTTTCGCTTTTTCAAAAATCCGTTCCATATTAAGCATGACCGCTATCTGCGTATGTATCACGGATAAAACGGTCTGTATGAGGCTGCTTTCGGAAATTCTGTCCCTTGAGCATTTGCTGTCAGCTACATACTGATGGCTATCGCAATAATAATACGCCCTCGCCGGAGAGCTGTTGCTTCTTCTCATCGTATGCCGACACATCCCGCATTCGACTTTGCCGCACAGGGGCCTACCCTCGGTGTTTTTTCTGATTCTTTGAGGGGCAGAAAAACGCTCCTGCACCGAAGCAAACAGTTCTTCCGAAATAATCGCCTCATGGGTATTTGGCACGATAATCCACTGTTCTTTCGGGATTCGTTTCCCATGCTTGCTCCCAATAACGGGGGTGCGGTGTTTCCCGTTTACCATTTTTCCCGTGTAGCGTTCGTCACGGATAATGGTCAGGACGGTCGTATTATGCCAATAGTTCCGATCTCCAACTATGTTGTACTTACGGTCACAGCCCATAAGACGCTTATAGGCATACGGCGTCGGGATACCCTCCGAATTTAAGGCAGCGGCAATCTGGACTGAGTTTTTGCTCTCGTTCGCCATGGCAAAGATACGCCGGACGATGGAAGCCGCTGTTTCGTCAATCACCAGCTTTTTGCGGTTTGCCGACGATTTTGCATATCCGTAAGGAGCATGGCTGCTCATAAACTCGCCCTTTTCCATTCGGGTTTTCTTTGCGCTCCGTACCTTTTGCGACAGGTCTTTGCTGTACAGATCATAAATCAGATTGCGGAAACCCACATCAAGCCCGCCGGTCGTGCCGTCAAAATTGTTGCTGTCAAATCGGTCGTTTACCGAGATAAACCGGACACCCAAAAAGGGGAATATCTGTTCCAGATAATCGCCAATATCAATATAGTTTCTGCCGAAACGGGAAAGGTCTTTCACGATGATACAGCATATATTTCCTGCACGGACTTCTTCCAGCAGTGCTTTCACGCCCGGACGGTCAAAATTTGTACCGCTGTAACCGTCGTCACAAAACTCAACCACTTCATACTGTGAGAGGTCGGGAGTGTTTTCAATAAAAGCATTCAGAAGCTCACGCTGGTTGGTAATACTGTTGCTCTCGCCTTCGTTTTCGTCCTCTTGGGACAAGCGAATATAACGTGCAAGGAGATTTTTGCTCATACTACCCCCGCCTCTCTATCCGCCCCAATAAAGTACAGTAAATTTTGAAATTCATCCCTGTACCGAAAGCAGATGGATACGGTTTTATCCCCGAATATTTCCACCCGTTCGATCAACTCGACTGCCATTTCTCTCGTTATGGTTTTGTTCTTGCGCCATTTCTTCAAAGCCGTAAGCCATGGATTCTGAGGGGTCAGCATGGTATCAAGCCTGTTCTTTTGCAGGGACAGCTCATCAAGGCGGCTCCGCAAAACGTCTGCATCTTCCTCATACTTGGATTTTGCAAATAGATATTCCTCTTCGTCAAGGAGCTTTTCCCGATAATCCTCATACAAGGCACTTCTAAGCATGGACAGTCTGGACAGCTTTTTTCCCGTTTCGGCTATCTCTGCATCAAGCGTATTTTGACACTGACTGAAGCTTTTCGATCCATTTAGTTTCGATACCAGCCGTTCTGTATCCACGGTAAGGTCAATCTGCTTACGGATAGCCGTATAAAGAACGTCTAACAACTCAGGTTCATCCATTCTCTTTTTCGTACAATCGTGTTTGGAAATATCCTCATAAGTCGCGCAGATGAAGTAATAAAACGCCGTACCGTTTGCTTTGGGCATCCTGCGGCGTTTCATACTCCGCTTGCAATCACCGCAGAAAACCAGCCCTTGCAGAACGCCTGACTCCTGCGGTTTCTTTCTATTCTCCACAATAGATTCCCGTTCCCGTTTCATTTGCTGTACTGCCAGAAAGGTTTCTTCATCTACCAGCGGTTCATGGGTATGCTTGATTTCTACCCACTGCTCCTGTGGCAAATTTACGCAGCTACCGTTGCCCCATAGGTCGGATTTGGTTTTGCCCTGAACCATGTGTCCAAGATAAACCGGGTTGACTAAAATCCTGCGGACGGCACTTTTATACCAATACCGCATGTTGGCATAGCGTTCACTTTTTAGGATTCCCTTTGTGTAGCGATACTGGCTTGGTGAGGGAATCCCCAGCTCGTTGAGCTTTTGCGCAATTCGCATATCTCCCATGCCACCCCTTGCCCATTTGAAAATATCTCGGACAACGGGCGCCGTTTCCTCATCAATCACCAGCTTGCCGCCCTCCGCTTTAAAGTAGCCGTAAGCCGCAACACACCCGGTAAATTCCCCTCTGTGTCTCTTAACTGCAAGACCTGATTTTGTCTTTTGGGATATATCTCTGGCATACACATCATGAATCAGGTTTTTCAAAGGTACAACATAGACTTCTTCCTGATTGCTGGGATTTAGGCTGTCATAGCCATCGTTCACAGAGATAAAGCGCACATGAAAAAATGGCAGTATCTTTTCAAGATAAGTTCCTGTTTCGATGTAGTTTCTTCCGAAACGGGACAAGTCTTTAACCACAATACAATTGATTTTTCCGTCCTTTATGGCTTCCATCATTTCATGGAAGCCGGGGCGCTCAAAGTTGGTTCCAGTCTGATTGATGTCCTTAAAAACGGATGTGAGCTTTAAGGCTGGTCTTTCCTCGATATAGCGTTCCAGCATGGCAATTTGATTACCGATGGAATCGCTTTCCTTTTTCCGTTCATCTTCAAAAGACAGCCGCCCATAGATACAGGTATTCCATGAAGGCTCTAAAATAGTCTGGACGGGAGCTTCTATCGTTTTTCTGCTGGTTCTCGCCATCCTACATCACCCCCTGTATTGAAGTCGGAGAAGGTGTGGCTATCAGTTCTTTAGCGTTCTCAGTAAAGAGCAAAGCCCTTTCATATTCATATTGATACCGGAACCGGATTTCCACACGGCTGCCGGGATAGACATGAATCCACTCAATCAGGGAAACCATGACCTTTCGGGACAGTTCGGTGATATTCCGGTTCTTTTTAAAGGCTTCCACCCAAATGCTGTTTGCCCCTTCTCCCAAAAGAATCGTACTTCTGTCCTGTTCCAGCCGCCCAGCCGCCTGCTGGGCTTCCTCACACTTTTTTCCGTAGATGCCCTTGAATTCCCTGTATTCCTCTGCATCAATCACACCGCTTTTCAAGTCCTCATAAATAGATACCTTGAGGTTTTTATACTTTTCGATTTCCTCCTGCTTCATCAGAAGCTGTGTATCAATCTTTCGGACTTCCTCCTTTTGCATGGGAAGCGTGTCGATCAACGAAAGAATCCGCTCCATATCCAGAATCGAAGCGATATGATTTTGAAGTGCTTGCAGGACCGCCTTTTGCAGCATCTTTTCACTGATACAGTGGGTCGTACAGCCGTCCCCTGCTTTATTCTTGGAGCAATAATAATAGGCATAACGCTTACCGCCTGCGGATACGATCTTCCGTACCATGCCGCTTTTGCAGTCTGCGCAGAAAATCAAGCCGGAGAATGGGTAAACCGTTTCCTCGTCCGGTGCGATACGGGTATCCTGTGCAAGCACACGGTTCACTGTATCAAACACTTCCTGCGAAATTATCGGCTCATGGGTGTTTTCCACCCGAATCCATTTATCTTCAGGTTTCAGAACCCGCTGTTTGATTTTGTAGTTGGGGGTACTTTCCTTGCCCTGCACAAGATGTCCTGCATAGATGGGATTTTTCAAGATGCGTCCAATTGCAACGGCAGACCATTTTGCCCTGGGATTTACCTGAAAACTGGTCGCAAAGTTCAGTCCCAAAAACCGTTTGTATTCCATTGGGGACGGCTCGCTGATTTTATTGAGTCTGTCGGCTATTCCTTGCTGACTTAACCCATCCAGCTTCCATGCAAAAATATCCCGTACAATCTTCGCGGCATAAGTGTCAATCACCAGTTGGTTTTTATTTTCTTTTGATTTTACATAACCGTATACGGTAAAGGAGCCGATGAATTCGCCTTTTTTGCGCTTTATATCAAGCTGGCTTCTGATTTTTACAGAAATGTCCCTGCAATACGCGTCGTTGACAAGGTTCTTGAAAGGAATGATGATTTCATCTGATTGTGTTCTTTCCTTTGCGCTGTCATAGCCATCGTTGATGGCGATGAAGCGCACACCTAAAAACGGAAAAATCCGTTCAATATACCGGCCTGCCTCGATGTAGTTCCTGCCGAAACGGGACAGGTCTTTGACAATGATACAGTTGATCCGTCCGGCTTTTACATCCTCCATCAACAGATTGAAGGCAGGACGATGAAAGTCAACGCCGCTGAATCCGTCATCTATTCGTTCCGAACAGAGACGGATTTCAGGCGTTGACTTTACAAAATTGGCGATTAAATCTCTTTGACTTCTAATGCTGTCACTTTCCGTTTTGTCACCGTCCTCTTTGGACAGACGCAAATACCCGGCAGCATGATAAATGATTGTTTCCTTGCTGAATGGCATAACGAACCCTCCCGATTGAAAAAGCCATGAAGCAAAACCTGACTGAATCAATGGGCGTTTACTAATATTAGTCCACTACTATTATAGACCCTTTCGCAGAGCGCGGCCAGACAAAACAGCAGCTTTCCCAAACCCACATGGTCAGGCTCCGCCCAATAATTATCCATCTCACATCATCCTCAATAAACTTTCTATTCTGTCCTCCAGCGTGGCGTCGGTATCGTTAAAGCTGATCTTGACCACCACCTTGCCGCACCGGTAGCAATATGGATTTCCTACCTGTTGGATAAAATCCAGTATCCGTTCTTCTTTGGGCAGCTTCGTATTGACCTTTATATCGTTCATGTCAACCAGCGTATCCGGGTTAACTGTTCGCACATCCACCTGTTTTAATGCCGAAAAATCCATTTGGGAGAAATCAGGGTTTCCCATGGCCTACCCCCATCTATAAAAATGATACTCCTATAGGGATATATGAGGTCTGCCGATTGTCCTATTCAAAGTATGCGTTGTCCTTCTTTGACTGGATCGGGAGCCGGGAACGGCAGACGCACCACAACCTGTAAATATCTGGATTATTACAACAATTACCGTATCAAAGCAAACCGAAAGGGCTTGCCGCCCGCTTTACACGGACGGCAAGCCCTTTCGGTTGCTCGGTTTAAAATATTGTCTAACTTCTCGGGGTCAATTCACATATCTGAGAGCAAGGTGCTTTTACACAGTTGTGATTAAATTACTGTACAGTTCAAAGAGATTTGCTTCTCAGTAACTTTTCAGGCGCTTTCAATAAATCCAATCTTTCCTTCATATTGCTATAAAGTTTCATAAGCAACCAATTCAGCGATCGTCTTTCGACGCTGGTCATGCTTTTCTGGGGAGAGTGGCTTATCAGCCGCATATCCAATTGCAAGCAAATTGACAGGCTCAAGATGCTCTGGTAAATTAAACTCTTTTCTTATACTTTGGGGATCAAACGCACAAATCCAGCAGGTACCTAAACCAAGCGCACATGCCTGCAGCATCATATGATCTGTCACAATACTCGTATCTACATCCACAAGCGGTCTTCCGTCAGCGGGCCTTACTGCTGCGGCCTTGGTATCTCCGCACGCAATTATGACAAGGGGTGCCTCATATATATTTGCCGTCTTTTTTATCTTTGCCAATCCCTCCGCGCTCTGAACGACGATCAGTTTAATTGGTCGGCTATTGTGGGCAGAAGGGGCTACTCTGCCAGCTTCAAGAATCGCATTAAGCTTCTCTTCCTCCACCTTTTTTTCTTCATATTGACGAACAGAATAACGTTCTGCAACCAAATTTGAAAACTCAATTTTTCTCGTTTCCTTTCACTGAAGTTGCGTTAATAACGTTTAGAATGTCTAGATAAACAGCAGCTTTAAGAACAGATCTTTTATGCGACGCATTTTCTCTTTGCTTGCAGAAGTTCTCACCAATACCCGGAGTCCAATTAAGGTATTATGCAAAAATTCTGCCCAAATCTGCGCATCCTGATCACAGGATATTTCACCTGACTGTTGTCCTTTACGGATAATATCTGACAGCCTTTGCTCCGCTTGGTTAAAAGCTTGGTTCACTATCTCATCGACTTCTTGATCGCTCGGAGCCATTTCAGCTGCTGCATTCACAAAGAAGCAACCCAAGCGCTCCTTTTCATTCCCCTCAATAATATAATCGAAAGCATTCTGTATTGCTTGTTTTGCTGTTGTAGCATCGGAAATTCTGGATTGCAATTTCTTCGCACTATATTTCCCATAGGACTCAATCGCTTTCAAATACAATTCTCGCTTATCGCCAAAGGTATCATATAAGCTTTTACGATGAATTCCCATATGCTCTATCAGGTCGCTCATCGACGTCTTTTCATATCCTTGCTTCCAAAACAATTCCATGGCCTTCTGTAAGACAACATCTTCATCAAATTCTTTACTTCTTCCCATAGCTATCCTTCCTTCGGCGTACTGCGCTTTGCTAAATTTTTTTGACATGGAACAAAGATTTAATCGCGTTAAAATTTAATGACTACCTTCTTATTGACTTTGCTGAATAGATACATTATAATCTTTCTAGAACGTTCGGTCAAGAATTATTTGAATCCTAGAAAACTGTTTTAGCAGGCAGATCTATTTGAACGCAATTAAATATCAATTGAAAAAAGAACTTGCTGTGCTCCATTAAAGTAGTAAATACACAATGGCTATAACTTATTTTGGAGGTAAATTAAAATGAAGCTGGATTTTCCCGTAGAACAAATGGTGAAGCAGCGCCATAGCGTGAGGACATATCAGCAGACAAACCCTATTTCGGAGGCAGATAAAGAAAAGCTGATGACATATGCCAAGGCTTTATCCAATCCGTTTGGGGTACCCGTATCCTTCCACCTGTTAGAGACAAAAGATTCCAATGCGAAAAAGCTTGGAACCTATGGCGTTATTAAAGGCACAAAAGCCTACATCGGTGCGACTGTGCCTGCAGGGGCGCTTTCCCTTGAGGCAGTCGGCTATGATTTTGAAAAACTGATTTTGTACGCAACAAATCTGGGGATTGGAACCTGCTGGCTGGCGGGCACCTTTGACCGGAATGCATTTGCATCTGCGATCGGCGTGAAGAAGGACGAACAGTTTCCGGCCATTTCACCCATTGGGTATGCAGCTGAGAAAAAAAGCCTGACCGAATCTCTTTTCCGCAAGACACTGAAATCTAACCAGCGGAAAAACTGGAGCGAACTCTTTTTTAAAGACAGCTTTCATACGCCTTTGACCGAAGCAGATGCCGGTGAATATGCATCTCCCTTAGAACTGTTGCGTCTGGCACCTTCCGCCACCAACAAGCAGCCATGGAGAATTGTACTATCCAATGGTGTTTACCATTTTTACGGACAAATAGACTCTTCTAAAACGGCTGAACACCCTGAGACCATAGAGCGTGTGGATGTGGGAATTGGCGCAAGCCATTTCCATCTGGCGGCGTTAGAGAAGGGACTGTCCGGAAGGTTTGAAAAACTGTCAGATGTAACGATTGCCTCGCCTAAAGAATTGCGCTATCTCTTCTCATGGATTCCTGAAAGAAAATAACATATAAACCATCATTATACAAGCAGGATGAAGGAGCATATCGAAATGAAAACATTATTCGATGAAACACAACTTTCCGGGTTGAACTTAAAAAACAGGTTTGTTCGATCGGCAACCCACGACGGACGTGCAGATGCGCTGGGACATGTAACCCAAGAGTTGATTGAGCATTATGAAGAGCTCGCCAAGGGCGGCGTTGGTACCATTATAACAGGACTTACCAACGTGACCGATATTGAAAAGATCGTGCCTACTCAAATGGCTATTTATGATGATTCTTTCATTGCAGAATATAAGAAGCTGACCGACGCAGTCCATCGGTACGATGTCAATATTTTTGTTCAGCTCGTGTGCAACGGCGTTCAAAGCAGCAGCAAAAACCCCGGCGCATTATGGGCGCCCAGCGCGATTGAGGGCGAACCCACGGTGGCTGGAGCGACAGAGATGACAAAAGCAGATATCCAATCCATGAAGGACGCGTTTGTAAACGGAGCCATACGGGCAAAAAGAGCCGGATTTGACGGCGTTCAACTCCATGTGGCACATGGTTATTTACTGAGCCGCTTTCTAACCCCTTACTACAACCGAAGAACCGATGAATATGGTGGCACCACGGAGAACAGGGCAAGAGTTGTTCTGGAAATTTGCCGTGATATCAAGGAAGCTGTCGGCTCCGAATACCCTGTTTTAGCCAAAATCAATTGCGACGACTTTATGGACGAAGGACTTGCATTTGCAGAATGTAAGCGAATCTGTAAGATGCTTGAAGCTGCGGGTTTGAGTGCAATTGAAATCAGCGGCGGTTCCGCATTGTCCAGACCAAATGAAGGTGTCATCAGAAAAGTCACTCCCGACACAGAATCCTATTTTAAACAATATGCCGAAGATCTTGCCGAAGCATTAAATATACCGGTGATCTGCGTTGGGGGTCACAGAGATATTAATAAGCTAAGGGAAATTGTGAGCAATACGAAAATTGAATATTTTTCGCTTTGCAGACCTTTTATTCGCGAACCATATCTGATTAACCGTTGGGCAAGCGGCGATACATCGCCCGCAAAATGTATATCCTGCACGAAGTGTTTCGGGGTACCAACGCAATGCATTTTTAACAAATAAAGTAAACAATATTTATTAATAAAAGCAGGAGAATACAAATGAAAGATCTTTATATTGTTAATTGCTGCCGGACGGCCATTGGAACCTTGGGCGGGGCTCTTAAAAACACGCCTGCTTCCGAACTTGGGGCTATTGTAGTAAAGGAAGTTCTTACCCGTTCCGGAGTGAAGCCTGATCAAGTGGATGAGTTGATGTTTGGATGCGTTTTGACCGCCGCTCAAGGACAGAATGTAGCCCGCCAAGTTAGCGTTAAAGCAGGCTTGCCTTACTCTGTACCTGCCTATACAGTGGGTATGGTGTGCGGCTCCGGCATGAAGTCTGTTATAGAAGCTGCCCGTGCTATTAATAGTGGTGACGCAGATATCATTGTTTGCGGCGGCACTGAGAATATGTCAGCTGCACCTTATGCTTCAGGCGATACCCGATGGGGCGCACGCATGGGAGATAAAAAGATTATTGACACCATGATCAGAGACGGCTTGTGGGATGCCTTTCATGACTATCACATGGGCACTACCGCAGAAAACATCGCCGATATTTGGGGTGTGAGCAGGCAGGAAATGGACGAGTTTGCCGCTTCCTCACAGCAAAAGGCACAGGCCGCCCAGGAATCAGGCAGATTTGAGGACGAGATCGTTCCTGTTTCTGTAAAAGCTAAAAAGGAAGTTATCGAGTTTACGACTGATCAGGCGCCTCGCGCGAACGTTACGCCCGAAAGCATTGCCAAATTAAAGGGTGCCTTTTCAATCGGACCCGACTCGCCCAATCCGCAGGTTACGCACACCTTCACCCCCACCGCGATTCATGCTGCCCCGGACAAAGGGCAGCAACGTGTCACCGCCGCCAATTCCTCTGGGATTAACGACGGTGCCGCAGCACTGATTTTGGCTTCCGGAGAAGCGGTCGCAAAGTATAGCCTGAAACCTATGGCTAAGCTGGTTTCCTGGGGACAGGGCGGCGCAGATCCACAAATTATGGGTGTGGGGCTGATTCCCGCAATCCAGCAGGCCGTAAAAAAGGCAAACCTTACATTGGATGATCTAGACCTGATTGAAGCGAATGAAGCCTTTGCCGCACAATCCATCGTTGTGGCCCGGGAACTAAACCTCGATATGGGCAAAATCAATGTCAATGGCGGCGCAATTGCTCTGGGCCATCCAATTGGCGCATCCGGCGCCCGCGTGATTGTTACCCTTTTGCATGAGCTGCAAAAACGCCCCGATGCTAAAAAAGGATTGGCCGGATTATGCATTGGCGGGGGCATGGGTGTTGCCGCTATCTTTGAAAAATGCTGATTTTCATGTAAAAGCACTGCCGAACAAAAGAGGGATTGGTTACGTATATATTGCAGCAATAACCCTCTTTCAGCAGACAAAGCCACAGAAAGCATCCGTTACCGGACACTTTCTGTGGTTATTGTTTCTTCTATTGGCAACACAGATACTGTTTTTAAATGTGTAAAGGTTGAACAAACATAAAATCAAACCGTTTTAGGTAATATATCTGAACACGTAATTTTTCCCTCAGCGTGCAGCCAATCCACTTCATCCTGAATGGTTTGTGTGAAGGGCCGACAGGAAAAGCCAAGCTCTTTCTGTGCCTTCGTGCAGTCGAAATCGTTGTTACGGGTCAAATTGTAAATGGCAAAGTCGGTTAGCATTGCGGGTTTGCCTGTGAGTTTGCTTCCCATTGCCAGGAGTTTGGCGGCCATATGCGCTTTGTTAGCACTAAGGATTGTGGGATGATATTCAAAATTTCCGGCATTATTAATGATGCCAAACATTTCATCCATGCTGACCAAGCTATTGCTCATGATGTAGCATTCGCCGCGCCGTCCCTTATCGCAGCAGGAGAGGATACCGGCTGCTAAATCACGCACATCCACGCTGTTGAAGCTGCCCTCAATGCCCATTTTCATCTCACCGGCAGCATACTGCATGATAAACTGTGCCACCGGGCCAAATGCATAGTCGTTCGGTCCGCAAATCCCGGAAGGGTGTACGATAGAGGCATCCAGCTCCGGATGCGCCTTGACAGCATCCAATATCAGCTGCGTGGCTTCTGCCTTGGTGACGGAATAATAACCAACCAGGCCATCCGTTGGAAGGAAGTGATCAACCTCCTTAATTTTCTGTCCATGGGGCAGCTCCGGAATCGCACCGGTGGAACTGATATAGACCAGCTTCTTTGCCCGGTATTTCAGGCACATATCAATGATGTTCTTCGTCCCGTCCACATTGACTGCTTGGATTTTTGGATTCGGCTCAGGATTCAGTGTTACGATACTGGCAGAATGTATCATGCAGATCTCCGTTCCTTCTGAAACATTGAATAATTCTTCCAGCGAAGGAATGTCAAGCAGATCGCCATAGACAATTTCGGCCTCATCCGGCACATATTTTGCCGCTGGATCTCCTTTTAGAACAAGTGCGCGCACATGTGCACCTGCATCAATTAGCTGACGGGAAATATTGCTTCCCAACAGACCGGCAGCGCCGGTTAACAAATAAACCTTACTCATATTGTCAATCTCCTTTTGTATCACCATTGTTAGAATTACTGTGCTATGAGCATAGCTTAATGGATGAAGGTTGAATGAAAGTAAAAATTATATGAAATAAAAAAGCGCAAACCGGATTAAAGTCCGGTTTGCGCTTCTTTTTTATTTATCAGACAGGCAGTGTGACCATAAAGGTACTGCCCTCTTGTAGTTTACTTTCCACACAAATTTCACCGTCGCACAGGGAAACGATGCGGGAAACAATGGAAAGGCCAATCCCGTTGCCTCGCACAGCGGAGGTCGTGTCATGCTGATAGTATTTCTCAAAAATATGCGAAGCGGTTTCTTCACTCATACCTACTCCGCTGTCGCAAAACTTAATTGTCAGCCACCCTGGTGTACGTTTAGCGGTAATTTTAATTTCTCCATGCTCGGGAGTAAATTTGATTGCATTGTTAAGAAGATTGATCCACACCTGTTCCATCAGCTCCGCGTTGCCTATAAAAGATATCTCGTCTACATCCAGCTCCAGCTCAATCTTTTTCTGCTCAATTTTCGGAAGCAGCAGAATAGCGCACCGTTTTATTTGCTCGGATAAGCTGTATTCTTCTTTTTCGGTGATGATTTCGCAGGCTTCCACCTTGGAAAGCAGAAGCGTGTTCTGCGACAGTGTGGATAACCGCAAAGATTCATCGGCAATAACCCGAAGATATTGAAGTCGTTCCGGGCACTCAATGCCCGCGCCTGTTTCAATGAGGTATTGGGCAAAGCCCGATATTGAAGTAATTGGCGTTTTAAATTCATGAGAAAACTCGTTGACAAAGTTTTGCATCTCCGTCTTTGTGTTTTTCAGCTCTGCCGTCATACGATTAAATCCATCATAGATCGGCGCATATTCTTCAGCCTTTTTGCTGTCTAACTGTACTTCCAGATTACCGCCGGATACCTCTTGGATTCCAATTAACAGATCACCCATTTTGCGACGGACAGACCGCAGCGTAAAAAACGTCCCCAAACTAACAGCAAGAATCATAAGCGGAATGATGGCCAGCATAGAAAGCGCATTCTCCTGTCCCATACCCAGCCAGTATGTTGCAATAAGCCCATAGGCCATTACTGCGCCAATCACTACGATTGCGTCTGCAATAAAAATCCATCGAAATTGTGCCAGCCTAAAAATGGAACCCTTTTTATCCTGTTTCATCGCTGCCTCCGATCTCATGGATGACCGCTTTATATCCAAGTCCTCGAATAGATACCAGCTCAAATGCTCCACACATGGAAAACTTGTTGCGTAGCCGGCTGATATAGGTCTTGATCGTATCGTACTCCGTCTCAGTATCGTAGCCCCAAAGCTCGTCCATCAGCTGTTGCTTGGTAAATACGACATTGGGGTAAGAGAGAAATTTGTACAGCAGGTCAAACTCTTTATTGGTCAGCGAAATGGTTTCTCCGTTATACTGCGCAGAAAAAGCATCCTGCTCCATACAAAAGCCGCCTATCACAATACGCTTTTCGTTGGAAATCTGCGCTCTGCGCAGCAGCGCATCAATCCGCCAAATAAGTTCGTCATAGTCGATGGGCTTTGTCATATAGTCATCGACGCCAGAAGCAAATCCGTCCTTTTTATGGGCATACGTGTTCATTGCCGTCAGCATGATGACCGGCGTTATATTGCCGACCTCCCGCAGGGCACGCACAAGCTCATAACCATTCATGTTCGGCATTTGAATATCTACGACGAGCAAGTCAATATGTTCGTGGTCAAGAATTTCCAAAGCATCCTTGCCATCAGCTGCTTCTTTAACTTTATATCGCGAGCTAAGTTTTGCTTTTGTCAAAAGACGCACCATCTGGTCATCTTCTACGATAAGAATTGTAACCATACACACCCTCCTTTTTTGAGTTACTACAAAAGTATATCCACAAAAGGTTGAACAAACGTAAAAAGCGTAAATCATAAATGCCTTTGACGTTAAATCAAAAGGTTAACACCTAAAAATCAGTGTCGGCTTAATAGCCCCTTTATATTATAAGCCCCTCTGCCCGCAATTTACCCTGCCATATAGGCTTAAGGTAACATCTCACAAACACATATCGTAAGCTTTCGTCTAATTTAAGTCAATTAGTTTGTCATTCATCAATTGAATAAAAAGCTCCATTGACTGATTAATCCACTTGTTTTTAGGATACGTACAAATCGCCGAAATCGTTTTATCAGACAATGCAGTTTTTAACTCTTTTGGAGAACCGTTTGTCAGTTCTTCTCCTACAACAAATCTGGGCAAATAGGCAACCCAAAAATTGCTGGTGACACTCCGCTTGATGGCCTCGATACCACCCGGCTCCAACACGCTCTCAAGTACAATATCCTGTTTTCTCAGATTCGGATAAAATATTATATAGCCGCTACTTTCGCAGACAAGCTTTTTGACGGCAATCCGACTGGAATTTGTTACATACAACAATAGATCTCAGAAGATTTGATGCAGGCTGTTACGATTAAAAATAATCTTGCTGAGACTGCTTTTGCTGTAAAAGAGGGGAAACATTCGGCGCACTCCTTTCTTAGATAAAAGATTTGAGCAAAGGAGAAAGAGCGTGAAAAATCGGACTAAGATTAGCGAAAAACCCTTTGATTAAGCGGGTTTCACTTACTTAGTCCAATTATAACAGAGTCACCAGTGGGCCCTTCAGGACCTGCATCGCCAGTCGGGCCTGTGGGACCACCCGGATCACCTTGCGGGCCGGTAGGACCTACATCGCCAGTCGGCCCAGTGGGACCTGCGTCTCCGGTCGGCCCGGTGGGGCCTGCATCACCGGTGGGACCAGTGGGGCCTGCATCACCGGTCGGCCCAGTGGGACCTGCGTCTCCGGTCGGCCCGGTAGGGCCTGCATCACCGGTCGGTCCAGTGGGACCTGTGTCTCCGGTCGGCCCGGTAGGGCCTGCATCGCCGGTCGGCCCGGTAGGACCTGCATCACCGGTCGGCCCGGTAGGACCTACATCGCCAGTCGGCCCAGTGGGGCCTGCATCACCGGTCGGCCCGGTAGGGCCTGCATCACCGGTCGGCCCGGTGGAGCCGGTGGGGCCAGTCGGGCCGGTTGCGCCTACACCAGTCGCTCCGGTTGCTCCGGTGGGGCCAGTTGCACCGGTAGCACCTACACCAGTCGCTCCCGTTGCTCCGGTGGGGCCGGTAGCGCCGGTAGCACCTACACCAGTTGCTCCCGTTGCTCCGGTGGGTCCTGCATCTCCGGTCGGCCCCGTAGGACCTGCATCCCCGGTCGGCCCGGTAGGGCCTGCATCCCCAGTGGGCCCAGTAGGACCTGCGTCTCCGGTCGGTCCGGTAGGACCTACATCCCCGGTCGGTCCGGTAGGACCTGCATCCCCGGTCGGTCCGGTAGGACCTGCGTCACCGGTCGGCCCAGTGGGGCCTGCGTCTCCGGTTGGGCCGGTAGGACCTGCATCTCCGGTAGGACCGGTAGGACCTGCATCCCCGGTCGGCCCGGTAGGGCCTGCATCTCCGGTAGGGCCGGTAGGACCTGCGTCTCCGGTAGGACCGGTGGGTCCTGCATCGCCGGTTGGCCCAGTAGGGCCTGCGTCGCCGGTTGGCCCGGCAGGGCCTGCGTCGCCGGTTGGCCCGGTAGGACCTACATCGCCAGTGGGCCCGGTGGGGCCAGTGGGGCCAGTTGCGCCTACACCAGTCGCTCCCGTTGCTCCAGTGGGGCCAGTCGGGCCGGTTGCGCCTACACCAGTTGCTCCGGTTGCTCCGGTGGGGCCAGTTGCACCGGTTGCTCCGGTGGAGCCAGTTGCACCGGTTGCTCCGGTGGGGCCAGTGGGACCGGTCGGGCCGGTGGCTCCGGAATTTGGGTCTTCAATCGTTACAATTGCAGAGCCTTGCGTTACGGTAATATCAAGCGTGGTTGACTGGAACACCAATTCCGAGCCTAACGCCATTTCCGCGGAGCCAGAATTACCAATTACGTTAAAAATTGGTTCGCCTGAGTCAAATGCTCCTGTCGGACCGGTGGGGCCCTGGGGACCTTGTGGGCCTTGCGGACCCTGAGGACCCTGAGGACCCTGAGGACCCTGAGGACCCTGAGGACCCTGCGGACCTTCCGGCCCTGTCGGACCGGTGAGGCCCTGTGCAGGATAGCAATAATACCCACAGCAGCACGAGCAGCTGCCATACGGCGAATTACAACGCGAACATCTATAATTGTCATAAATTGACATGGTTTAGCTCCTTTATCAATATCAAAGCTTCTCTTGAATATCTTTGAAAGATTAATGGCCCCCCTTTACTATATTCTAAATATAAACCAGGGTGATTTTACGGCAGTCTAATGGATGGCTGCTTCCCGCACAAAGAGGCGCAAGCGGCGGCGGTCTTTGGCATCAGTGCTCCGTTATTGCAGGAAATAGAACCAGCTTCCGGAAGACATCCTCGGCTTTTCATGCGCAGGACACCGCATGCTCATTGGGTGAAACTGGACAGCGTCTTACAGGAATTGCCCTCGGGGAGCTGACCGAGGGCAATTTGGCGTATGATCAGCAGTATCCATCTCACAAGGCCTGCGTGGGCTACTCAACTGTTTCTATGGACTCTACAATATTCATTTTCGCAATTCTCTTCAGCGGGATATAGGTCGCTGTTAAGCAGGCAGCGATTGAAATAACTGCCGCTTCCGCAATGGAGCGAAACGGAATTGACACAAGCTGTACGGTATCTGTCTGGGCAGAGCCTACAAAAATTGTGCAAATATATCCGGCCGCGGCTCCGATTACGGACGCGATCATGCCGTAATACGCCCCCTCCCAGAGAAACGTTTTGTAAAGGCTTCCCGCGCTCATACCGATTGCCCGCTGAACCCCGATTTCAGCCACGCGTGTATGGATGTTTGTATATACCGTGTTGCTGATATTTAAAATGCCGATCAGCCCGATAAATAAAATCAACCCCCACGCCAGCAGTCTGATTTGTTCGTAGCTTTCCATAAGCTGCCGGTCTGTGTTGGCATAAGAGAGCCACGTTCCTCCGTTTTTTCCGCAAAGCTGCTGGATTGCCTGCTCAACGGAAGAACGGTCCGCCTCCTGCGTCAGTGTCGGATAGAGCTCTGTGTACTCATTTTTCAGCGTCATTTCGTCGTAGACTGAATCACCCGCCACAATCTGAACACCATTGACAAAGCCTTCATTTTCAAGTGTGACAGGAGAATCCAGCACTCCAATTACGTTTAAAGAAACTCCGTTTACAGCAATTTTGTCACCCGCTGATATGACCGTATTTTTTGCGTCCACACCATCAACGGAAATGGGGATTGGGTTTTGAATAAAGCATGCTGTGCCATCCCTTAACGCTTGCCGTGCCGATTCTGGAAGAGAAGCGTCCAAGCCTTCCAATCGTTCTTCGTCAAGACCGATTACCTGCATCGTTTCGCCCGGCTGCAACCTGATGGAGGTTTCCATGCCGATCAATTTTCCGTTTTCATCCTGCTGATACAAGCTGTATTTTAAGGTGGAGACAGACTGAATCCCCGAAACATTTTTTAACTCCGCCAGTTCTTCCGGAGAGAAGCCAATCCCTTGGCTTGTGACAGAGTAGTCCCCAAGGTGCATCTTCTGAACATCCTTAGACGCATCCAGCAGCCCCGAAAAGCTCTGCAATGCTACAAAAACGGTAATACTCATCACAAGCGAAAGAATCGTAACCGCCGTTCTGCCCCGGTTGCGCTTCATATTCATGCGCGCATAAAAAGCCTCAAAGCTGCGAATCCGTTTGGGGTTTCTATTCCGCCGCCTGATGGTGGTTGTTTGTCCCAGCATGGCAAGCGTAGGCGATACTTTGGCCGCATATTGAGCGGCCGGCATGGCAGAAACCAGCGCAAATACGATGGTAATTCCCCCACTGGCCAGCAGCGGGAGCATTTTGCTTCCCGCATGTTCAGCGATCATCGCCGCAAGCTCCGCTTCAGAGCCTGCTAAAAAGACAGCGGGATTGAAAAATCCGCTGGCCGCTGTTGTCACGCCTCGTGCAGATAACAGTCCCAGCAAAATTCCGACGGGAATTCCAATCCCGCACAGAATCGCAAGCTGCAAGGAAACCAGAAGGTACAGCTTTCCCTTTTCGGCACCCATTGCCCTTAAAACGCCATACTCCCTGACACGCTTCATCACCGCAATTTTCAAAATATTGTAGACCACCAGCCCGGATGCAAGCAGGACCAGCGTACCAATCAGAACGCCTGTCAGGACCATGTAGGAAAAGCCCGTTCCGGTTTCAGCGTCCGCATTTGATTGATACCGGATACCCGCCGCGGAAAGCATTGTGTCGTTATATTGAATGCAGTATTCCGGGATGCCGTACTGTAACGCCAGCTCATTGATGGTGCTTTGAAACGACTTCTTTTCAGCGGTGCGGATGTCGACGGAGTATCGCATATACCGGTCGGGCAGCACGCTTTCCGCCGTACCTGCGCCCACAATTCCATGGACAGTGCCGCTTACATACCCCACATAATTTGATTTCAAAATCCCTGTCAGAACAAAGTCGCGTGTGTATGTATATCCCGCTTCTGTGTCTTTTAAGCGAGAGATATTAAGATCAAGCGAAACGGAATCGCCCAGTTCCCCCTGAAACGCAAGCATGTCCAAAACATTTTGCGGCAGAGCAATTTCTCCCGCCTTCTCCGGAAGCCTGCCGCTATTAAGCTGCGCGTCCGACGGATAAGCGGAAAGGGCATTTCCCATGTACTCTCTGAGTAAAACAGAGATTTTACGGTTTTTTATGTCTGCCCGCCCGATGGAAATGACCCTTTCCGCATAAGAAAGCCGGGAATCCATGGATAATTGATTTGCCTGTTCTTCCGTCAGTTGATGCAGGGTTGCATATCGGTTTCCGTTCAGGTTAATTGCCTGGCTTTGCTGCATGGCGTTTAAAATACCAATCGACTGCCCGATGACGGTGGTCATCACGGTGGAAAGAATGACCGCAATTAAAATCAGAACGGAGGTGACCCTTTGCGCCCGCAGTTCTTTCCATGCAAGGGTACGGTAGGAGTTCATCTTGCCGTCACCTCCGAAAGAATGCCGTCTTCAATGGAAAACTGTCTATCTGCCATTGCAGCGATGCGATGATCGTGGGTGATCAGCACAAGCGTCTTCCCCAGCTTTCCCCGGATGCTTTTCAGCAGCTCCATTACCTCTCCGCCGCTTTTGCTGTCCAGATTCCCTGTGGGTTCATCGGCAAAAACAATATCCGGCTCCGCAATCAGCGCGCGGGCAATGGCCACGCGCTGCTGCTGCCCTCCTGACAGCTCGTGGGGCAGGTGGGTCAACCGATCACTGATGCCAAGCAGCTCCGTAAGCTGTGCCAAATAGGCTTCCTCTGGCTGCTTTCGGTCAAGCAGCAGCGGCATCATGATATTTTCCTTCGCCGTCAAAACCGGGAGCAGCTGAAACTGCTGAAAAACAAAGCCGATTTTTCGTCTGCGAAATGCCGATAGTTCCCTGTCTCCAAAGCTGTATATTTCTTTTCCGTCATAGAAAAGCCCGCCTGTCGTAGGCCGATCCAGCCCGGAGAGAATATGCAGCAACGTGCTTTTCCCGCTGCCCGACGGCCCCATAATGGAGATAAAGTCACCGGGTGCGATTTTCAGGTTGACCCTGTCTAAGGCAATTACTTTGTTTTCATCGCTGCCATAAAGCTTTGAAATATTTTCCGCTTCAATAATCATAAAAAACACTCTCCTTATTTGATATAAGGAGAGTGTAAGCAATCAATCTCAAAAATCTCTCAAGCCTGACAAAAGGAAACCCAAGCGGTCACGTTTGCTCCGACTTCCGTGTTTTCCAGCTGAAGCCTTCCCCCATGCTTTTTGCAAAGCAGGTCACATACATAAAGTCCCATTCCGAAATGCGCCTGCTCGTCCCGGTTGTCATCCCTGAAAAAGGGCCGGATTCCTTTTTGAAGTAGCGCCGGTGAAAAGCCTTTTCCGTCATCAGCGACACATAAAATGATTCCTTTATCATCATAGGACAAATCGATATGGACCGCTGTCTTTGCATACCGCAGCGCGTTGCCGGCAAGATTTTCGGCCACGCCTTGAAGAATCGACCGGTCAACGGATACCTCGGTATCAGCGCCGCTGGAAGTAAATTTGAGTTTAGATTCTGCATGATTGTCGAGAAAGGACAGTCCCTGCTCCAATTCCCGTGTAAGCACTGACCATGGAATAATTTGTGGTGAAACGTTCCAATCCTCTAATCTTTGAGCGGCGGACATTGCTTCCACATAGGTTTCTATCCGGGCCGCGTATTGGGTAATCAGGGAGAGGGATTCTTTTATATCCGGCGTCTCCGCTTTTTCTGCCCCCAAATTTTTCTGCAATAAATTGGCACAGCCTTTTAAAACCGTTACGGGATTTCTTAAATCATGAGAAAACGCGGCATTCAGCCGCTTCCGCTCTTCCGTTTCCCTCCAAAGCGTCTGGGTGTTGGATTTAAGCTCTGCGCGCATTGCCTCAAACGCGGCGCAAAGCGCTCCAAGTTCGTCATCGGACAGTTTTTGCACGGTAAAATCCAAATCCTGTTTCCGTATTCGCTGGGCGCTGCTTTGCAAAATGGCAAGGGGCTTTTTCAGCTTCATCCGGTAAAAGGTGATGTCGGCCAGAATGAGGGAGCCGACGACGAAAAAAAGCGGCAGCGCAAATTGCAGGATATCCAATACTCTATCTTCTGCATGCCCGTTTGCCCCTTCCGCTGTCCCGCTCTGATACGAAGACGTGAGCACCCCTGTCTCATTCACGGTAATCTCATATTGGGGATAGGCTTCAGCGTTGCTCCTCAGTTCCACGCACGCCATAAAGGACGCGGCGGATAACAGCAGCCCGACACACAAAAGCAGCGCGCTGATGAAAAAGAACGACTGCTTTAAGCTCCTGCTTTTCAACCATTCCATTGATAGCCCACCCCCCATACGGTTTCAATATAGCTTTTCTGTGAACATGCGGCAAGCTTCGCTCTTATTTTACGGACATGCTCCATAATCGTGTCACTGCTCCCGTCTCCATCAAGGCCCCAGACCAAATCGTAGATCCGTTCCCGGTCAAACACCTGTCCCGCATGCATGGATAAAAGCTCTACGATGTCAAATTCCTTTTTCGAGAGCAGCACCACGGACTTTTTTATGGTAATCTGCCGTTTGGAATAGTCGATTGCCAACTCTCCAAAGAACCGAACGACAGACTGCTCCTGCCTGCGGTTTTCACGCCTTAAATGAGCCGCCACTCTCGCCCCCAATTCATCAAGGTCAAAGGGCTTTACAATATAATCGTCCGCCCCGGCGCGAAATCCATCGATTTTGTCGCTTGTTTCCATCCGGGCGGTCAGGAATAAAACAGGACAGGAAATATGCTCCCGGATCCGTTGACAGACAGTGATTCCGTCAATATCGGGCATATTGATATCCAGTAAAATGATGTCGGGCTGATTTGCCGCCTTTTGCAGCGCTTCCTTCCCGTTATACGCGGTGTACACAATATAGCCCGACAGCTCAAAATAGCGTTTCATGAGGGCAACAATCCCCTCTTCATCATCTGCTAATAATATTTTTTTGTCCATATCCACGTCCCCCTTCCCCGGTATTTTTATTATTGCAGCTAAATCTCAAAATTTTCTCAAGCTCATTTTCATTGCTTTTCTTTTGGACTTGCGCAGGCCCCATGGTGCACCCATGCACGACCGAAGCAACCCGGCCTGTCAATTCAAACTTTCCCTCGGAGATGCAATATTCCTCTCTTTTTTACTGATTATTTTCAGTGTATACGTGAAAGAAACCGAATGCAAGCCTATAAAGTTTAACTTTATCCTCCGCCTTGAGGCTCTCCGGAGATTTCCCAGACGGCGTGCATTGACAGCATGACAGCGGCATGATATAGTAACCGAAAGAAAGCGTGGTGTGTTGATGTCGGTCGTCCTGTAAGGATTTAAGTTACGCGCATGAAATGGGCAGGTATTCTGCTCTTATTTGTGTTGTCAAAAACTGCCTTACAGATTGAACGGACATCATTTATGATAATGATGTAGTTTGTAGCGCAGTGATATACTGCGCTTTTTTTGTTTTCTTTCTATAAGGCATCATTAGAAAGGAAAATGATCATGTATTCATTCACAAACCGGTTTATGTCCGACAATAAACACTTAGAGTTCCTGAAGGCCACGATGATGGGACCAAACGCCCTGCGGGTTGCGGAGGAATTGGCGTCACACCTGAACATCAACGAGCATATGCGAATCCTTGACCTTGGCTGCGGATGCGGTCTTTCAACGCTCCTGCTTACGGAAAAATATGGCGCGTCTGTTTTCGCCGCCGACCTTTGGATTTCGCCCACCGAAAACTATGAGCGGTTTCACTCTATCGGGATCGAGGATAAGACTGTTCCCATTTCCGCAGATGCAACCAAGGGTCTTCCCTTTGCCAACGGATATTTTGACCTGCTGTTTACCGTTGACGCCTATCACTATTTCGGCGACACGGAGGAAATGCTTTCGTCGCTCCTTCCCCTTGTGAAAAAAGGCGGCTATATTGCCATCGCCATTCCCGGCCTCAAATACGAATTCGGGGAAACTGTGCCCGAAGAAATGAAGCCGTTCTGGAATGAGGAGGTGGCAAGGACGATCCGCTCTCTTGACTGGTGGAAAGCTTTATGGCGTAAAGAAGCGGGGATTGAAATTGTGGATATCCGCGAAATGAGCTGCTGCAAGCAGGCATGGGATGAATGGCTGACCGCTTACCATCCGGTTGTTGCCGGAGACATCAAAATGATGGAGGCCGAGGGCGGCAAGTATTTTAATCTGATTCAGTTCATCGCCAAAGTCATTTAAATAAGCGTGCGGAGCCTGCCCCATAAAGGGGCAGGCTCCGCGTAGTTTTTGGCGGATGGGCCGTTATACCATCCAAATCCATTTGGATTCGATGGCCATGCGGCCTGTTTTCAGGCCGCTTTGCTCCTGACGGATTCTTTTATCGCAGTTACCCGTCAATTCTCACGCCGTTTCCTGCGTTTATTGCGTTTATAAGGATGCTTTTGTACAGCTTGGTTCTTCCCTCGACACGCTTGAGAGACTCAAATCGACTCCGGAAGAAAGCCCCGGACCTCGGCAATCAGCTCAATTTCCCGCTTGGCCTGCGTGAGACAGTCCAGCACCAGCGCTTTCTTCTCCTCTGAACAGCGAAACATCGGAACAGCCACGCTGAGGGCGGCAAAGGTCTGCCCGTCCCTGCGCAGGGGAACGGCCCAGCAATATAGCTGCTCCGCAGATTCCTCCCGCTCCCATGCAACGCCGGTTTCTCGGATTTGCGCAAGCTGCGCCAGCAGCGTGTCAAACTCCACCACGGTATGGTCCGTCAGCCGGGGAAGCCCGTCGGCGTACAGCGCTCGGACCTCTTCGTCACTCAGGTCGCTCAGCAGCGCCTTTCCAATGGCCGTTCCGTTGGCGGGCAGACGGTTTCCCACATGGGAAATCATGCGGATGGGCTGCGGAGAGTCCACCTTGCGGATGTAAAGCACTTTTTCCCGGTCCAGAACGCCCATCTGGCAGGTTTCCTCGCAGCTTTCCACAACGACCTCCATCACCTGCAAGATAAAATCCATGGTGCTTTGGTTGGCCGCAAAGCTGCTGCCCAGCGCATAGGCACTGATGCCAATATAATACCGGTTTGTCCGGCGGTCCAGCCAGATGTACTTCCGGCTGAGGAGCGTGTGGAGAATGGGAAAAAGGCTGCTCTTCGGCGCATCCAGCGCCACGGACAGCTCCGTCAAGGTGCTTCCACCATCCTTTGAAAGCGCCAGATATTCCAGAATATCCAGTACCCGGGCGGTGGAGCGGTGCTCCTGCGGCATAGACTGTGCCTCCATTTCAGTGACATTTGATACTTTCAACACTTTAGCACAGCGGACGGCAGGTTACAAGCGGAAGTTATAACTGTCTCTTTCGGAACGTACCGTACGGGCAGACGGCTATAAATATTCCCAGAAAATTTTAAAACCGGAAATTCTCCTATTGACACAGCGGGAAATCTATGTTAAAGCTGAATAGTGAAAGTCCTATTTAAAAACCGAGTTCCTATATAGGAACTCGGCAGAGTAGTAACAGAGCTTGCATTTCACTCAAACCGCGCCCGAAGTGGGCGAAAAAAAGGAAAAGAAGGGAAAACACCATGACTAAAAAGCTTGCGGTGATGGACGGCAACACAGCCGCGGCGCATGTGGCGTATGCGTTTACGGAGGTTGCGGCCATCTATCCCATCACCCCGTCTTCCCCCATGGCGGAGAAGGTGGACGAATGGTCTGCCAAGGGGCGGAAAAACCTGTTCGGGTCCACGGTGGACGTGATTCAGATGCAGTCTGAGGCCGGCGCGGCGGGCACGTGCCACGGCTCCTTGCAGGCCGGTGCGCTGACCACCAGCTTCACCTCCGCACAGGGACTGATGCTGATGATCCCCGCCATGTACGCCATGGGCGGCCAGTTCCTCCCCAACGTGCTGCACATCGCCTCCCGAGTGGTCACCTCCAACCATCATTCCATTTTCGGCGACCATACGGACTTTATGACCTGCCGTACCACCGGGTACGCCATGCTCATGTCCGCCACACCGCAGGAGTGCATGGATCTGGCGGCGGTAGCCCATCTGTCGGCCATCCGCTCCAAGTATGCGTTTATGCACTGTTTCGACGGCTTCCGCACCTCTCACGAGATGCAGCGCATCGAGGCGCTGGACTATGAGGACCTGCGCGGACTTCTGGATACCGATGCCCTGCGTTCCTTCCGCCGGAACTCCCTCAACCCCGAGCATCCCACCAACCGGGGCAACAACGTCAACCCCGATGTGTACTTCCAGTGCAAGGAGGGGGCAAACGAAAAGGCCGCCGACGTGCCGGGCACCGTGCAGCACTACATGGACGAGATCAATAAGCTGACGGGCCGGGACTATCAGCTCTTCAACTATTACGGCGCACCCGACGCGGAGGAAGTGGCCGTTATCATGTGCTCTGCCTCCGAGACGGTGAAGGAAACGGTGGACTTCCTCAACGCCAACGGGCGGAAGGTGGGCCTGCTTCAGGTTCGGCTGTACCGTCCTTTCTCCGTGAAGCACTTTACCGAGGCCATTCCCGCCACCTGTAAGAAAATCGCGGTGCTGGACCGGTCCAAGGAAACCGGCTCCGTGGGCGAGCCGCTGTATCTCGACGTGGTCACTGCCCTGAATCAGGCAGGCCGGACCGACATCCGCATTGTGGGCGGACGGTATGGTCTCTCCTCCAAGGACACCACTCCGGGCCAGTTTATCGCCGTGTTTGACAACCTTCGTCAGGACCAGCCCAAAAACAGCTTTACCATCGGCATCAACGACGACGTGACCAACACCTCTTTGGACTATCAGGAGTTGGAGCTGTCCCCCGCCGGGCAGACCTCCTGTAAAATCTGGGGTCTTGGCGGTGACGGCACGGTAGGCGCGAATAAGAACGCCATCACCACCATCGGATTGGTGGCGAATAAGTATGCTCAAGCCTATTTCTCCTACGATTCCATGAAAACCGGTGGACTGACCCAGTCTCACCTGCGCTTTGGCGATGAGCCGATCCGCTCCACTTATCTGGTTTCCTCTGCGGACTTTGTGGCTGTCCACGCACCCACTTATGTCAGCAAGTACGACACCGCCGCAGACCTGAAGGAGGGCGGAATCTACCTGCTTAACTGTCCGTGGTCGGTTTCCGAGCTGGAGGAGCACCTCCCCGCCTTGCTGAAACGGGAGCTTGCCAGCAGGCATGCCCGGTTTTACATCATCGACGCGGCAAAGATTGCCGAGGAAATCGGCCTGCGCGGCAGAACCAACAACATCCTTCAGGCTGTCTTCTTCGCCCTGACCAAGGTAATTCCTCTGGACGTGGCCGTGGAGGACATGAAGAAAAACAACTATAACTCTTATTTCAAAAAGGCCGGACAGAAAATTGTGGATCTGAACGACCGGGCCGTGGATGCAGGCGTGAGCGCCGCCGTGAAGGTGGAAATTCCCCCATCCTGGGCCACGGCGCAGGATGCGCCAGCCGCAGAGCTGGAAACCACGCCCTTTGTCCGGGACATTGTTCTGCCCATGGACCGCCAGCAGGGCGACAAGCTGCCCATCTCCGTCTTCAAGAAGTACGGCGTGCTGGACGGCACATGGGAAAACGGCACCTCTGTCTATTCCAAGCGTGGCGTAGCCACCGCAGTTCCCAAGTGGAATGGCGAGAGCTGCATCCAGTGCAACCGCTGCTCCATGGTCTGTCCCCACGCGGCGCTGCGCCCCGTGCTGCTGACGGAGGAGGAGCAGGCCGGTGTGCCCGCTTCCTTCGCCACCGTGCCCGCCAAGGGCCTTGGCAAGGACGCTCCCCAGTATTCCTTCCGCGTGCAGGTTTCGCCCTACGACTGTCTGGGCTGCGGCGTATGCCTGACGGCCTGCCCCGCCAACCAGAATGAGAAAATGGCCGACGCGCTGGTGATGACTCCCTTTGAGGAGATGAAGCCGGAGCAGGTAAACTTCAACGAGGTCGCCATGAACGAGGCGTATCTCAAGAAGGACGCGGTCAGCGACAAGAGCGTGAAGACTGCGCAGTTTGCCAAGCCCTATTTCCAGTTCTCCGCCGCCTGCGCGGGCTGCGCGGAAACCACCTACTTAAAGCTTGTAAGCCAGCTTGTGGGCGACCACATGTACATCGGCAACGCTGCGGGCTGCTCCTCCGCATACAGCGGCGGCGCCCCCATCCTGCCCTACTGCCGCGACCAGCGTGGCTTTGGCCCCGCGTGGGAACACTCCCTGTTTGAGGACAACGCTGAGTTTGCCTATGGCTTCTTCCACGCGCAGGACGCCATCCGCAAGGAGCTGTTCCTGCGGCTGGAAAGCTTGAAGGCCGCCGGAACCGCCGCTTCCGAAATCGAAGCGTATCTCACCGGCTGGGAGGATAAGAGCCAGTCCCGCGCCGTGTCCGACGCGCTGATTGCCGCGCTGGAGCGCAGCGAGAAGACAGAAGAAGTTCAGTTCGTTCTGGACAGCCGGGAATATCTCGCAAAGAAGTCCGTCTGGGCCGTGGGCGGCGACGGCTGGGCCTATGACATCGGCTTTGGCGGCATCGACCACGTGCTGGCCCAGAATCGGGACGTGAATCTGCTGGTGCTGGACACCGAGGTTTACTCCAACACCGGCGGACAGTCCTCCAAATCCACCCCCACCTCCGCCGTGGCGAAATTCTCCGCAGGCGGCAAGAAGATTGCCAAGAAGGACTTGGGCGCGATTTTCATGAACTACGGGTACGTGTACGTGGCGCAGGTGGCCATGGGCTACGATCAGGCCCAGACCCTCAAGGCCATCCGGGAAGCCGAGGCTTATCCCGGACCGTCCATCATCATCGCTTACTGCCCCTGTCTGGAACACGGCATCAAGGCAGGCATGAGCTGCACCCAGAGCGAGATGAAAAAGGCTGTGGAGTCCGGCTATTGGCACCTGTACCGCTATGATCCCCGCCTGACGGAGCAGGGAAAGAATCCCTTCCAGCTGGATTCTCCCGAGCCGGACACCGGAAAGATCATGGGCTATCTCATGGGCGAAAACCGTTATGCGGCGCTGGCCAACAACTTCCCCGACCGGGCCGACGCGCTTTATGAAAAGGCTGTGCAGGACGCGAAAAACCGCTATTCCAAGTACCGCAAAATGGCGGAGAACGGCTGATAAACACCTTACTTCCCCAGTCGCCCCCAAGCGGTGCAGAAGAAACACCCTCGTTTGAAAAGATAGCAGGCACGCCGCGCTTTTGCGCGGCGTGCCTGCCTTTATCCCCTGTTCCAAGCAAGAAGCTTCCCCCCGGCAGGGCAGGAAATAACGGTTATTTGGAAACTGTCAACGTGAAAACGTTTGATACTTTTTCAGTCTGGTCCCATGTCCCGCCTGATGAAGGAATTGACATGCTCCCAAAAATGTGTATGATAAATGAAAAGCTCGGCGTTGGCAGAGTTTTTAAGAGAGGAGCACGGTCTGTGACATGAGAATCAGCAAATTCGGAGGCCTGATTGCCGCCGCCAGCAAAAAAGCCGCGCTGCCCATGCTGAAGGTGGGGACCATCCCCGTCATTAAGCGAATCGTTATTTCCTTTCAGCAGGCCGGTATTTTCCCCATCGTGGTGATTACCGGCGTGGACGAAGACGAGGTGAAATACCAGTTAAGCAACTACGGTGTGATTTTCATTTCCAGCGAGCAGCCGGAGCAGCCCCAGCTTCTGGATTCCGTGAAAATTGGGCTTCGGTATCTGTCCGGAAAATGCGACCGGATTGCCTTTGCCCCCGTGAATGTCCCTATGTTCACGCCGGACACGCTGATTCGGCTGAAAAACACGGCGGGAGAAATTGTCACGCCGTCCTACCACGGCTGCGGGGGGCATCCCGTGATGCTGTCAGACAGCATTATCCCCGAAATTCTGGCCTATGGCGGTGAAGACGGCCTGCGGGGCGCGCTTCGCACGCTGGATGCAAAACGGATCTGGCTTTCCGTGGAGGATGAGGGCGTTTTAACCAGCGTGCACAACCGTGAGCAGCTGCAAGCCCGTCTGGCGGAGCACAACAACGCAATTCTCCATCCCGTCATCCGCATGAGCATCGAACGGGAATTTGCCTTTTTCAACGCCCGGCTAAAGCTGCTGCTGTTTTTGATTGAAGACACCCACAATATGCGCCAGGCCTGCGGAGCCATGTCTCTATCCTACGGCAAGGCATGGGACATGATCAACCGGCTGGAAATCGAATTGGGCTATGCGGTTGTGGAGCGGCGGCAGGGCGGACGGCACGGGGGAAACACCGTTCTGACCGAGCGAGGCATCGCATTTTTGCTGGCCTATCAGCGCTTTGAGGAGGAAATTTTTCATTACACCCAGAGCCGGTTTCAGGAGGCATTTTTAACAACCAAAATTCTATAATGGAATTTGGCAAGTTCTTTTCAGGAAGAAGTTGCGAACAAAAACCATCCCTTTCATAATGAGAGTGGACACACCGCGCCGTTTTTTATTGGGCGCGGCACTGCTCTCAGAGGAAACGGGGTGGTTTTTTTATGCATGAGGCTCCCACTGTCTGCGGCCTGATTCTCGCGGCGGGGCTTTCCTCCCGCATGGGTGAATTTAAGCCGCTGATGCCGCTGCGGGGCAAAACGCTGATTGAAAATACGGTGGACAGCGTTTTCTCGGGCGGCGCCCAATCCGTCGTGGTGGTGACGGGGTATCGGGGGGCGGAGGTGGACGCGGTGCTCCACTGGCGCTATGGAACACGCGTCATTTCCGTGCGAAATCCAGACTTCGCAAACACCGACATGCTGCACTCCATTCAAATCGGCTGCCGGGCCATGCCGGAGTGCGACGCGTTTTTCCTGCTACCGGGAGACATGCCGGTGGTGCGTCGGTCCACCTTCCGCAAGCTGCTTTCCGCCCGCCCCGCAAATGGCGTCAGCGTGATTTTTCCAACGCTGAACGGGGCACGGAAACACCCACCGTTGGTGGATGCGCAAATGATTCCAGAGATTCTTGCATTTCAGAGCGACGGCGGGTTGCGCCAGCTATGGCAGCGGCACGAAAATTTAATTCAAACCGTTTCCGTAGACGACGAGGGCGTATGGATTGATCTGGATACGCAGCAGGATTATCAAAGCTGTAAACAGGGCTACGAATTTGTAAAATGAGGAGGCAGGGATTGTAAGATGGAAAAGATCAGTGAATCTGTGGTAAAAAAAGACCACGCGCCGAAAATGTCCGGGCGCTCCGTTTATGTCGGAGACTATTCTGGCGACGGCGTTTTGACCGGCAAGTTCCTTCGCTCCACCCTGGCCAGAGCCAAGGTGCTGGGCGTGGAGGTTCCCCCATTGCCGGACGGGTATTTTTATGTGGACAAAACCGACGTTCCCGGCGACAACAATGTGAATATCGTGCTGGATGACACTCCGGTGTTTGCCCGGGACACGGTGGAGTACATCGGAGAGCCTATCGGAATGGTGGTTGGCCCGGAGGAACAGGTGGTGGACCGGCTTCTTTCGGAAATCAAGGTTGCCTACGAAGAGCTGGCGCCGATGCTGGACCTGCGCAAGGCTGACACCGTGTTTTTCAACTACGAATACGAAAAGGGAAACCTTGAAAAAGCCTTTGCCGAGGCCGACAAGGTTTACGAGGAGGAATTTTCCACCGGCTATCAGGACCAGACTTATCTGGAGCCGCAGGGCATGATGGCGGAGCCGGAGGAAAACGGGCATATGTACGTCCACGGCTCCATGCAGTGCGCCTATTATGTCCACGGCGCGGTGATGCGCGCGCTGGGCTGCCGGCCCGACGAGGTACACATTCTTCAGGATGTAACCGGCGGCGGCTTTGGCGGAAAAGAGGCGTTTCCCTCTATTTTAGGCTGTCAGGTTGCCGTGGCAGCGCGGAAGGCAAACGCCCCCGTCCGCTGCATCTTCGGCCGCCGGGAGGATTTGGAGTTCACCTCCAAGCGCCACCCCTCGCTGTGCGTTTACAAGGTGGCGGTAAAGAACGGCAAGGTCACGGGCATGGATATCGACGTGAAGTTCAACTCCGGCGCGTACACCACGCTGTCCCCCGTGGTGTTGCAGCGGGGCATCATCTGCGCCAGCGGCGTTTACAGCTTTGACAATCTGCACGTCCACGGACGCGCCCTGAAAACAAATACCACGCCCTCCGGCGCGTACCGGGGATTCGGCGCACCCCAGACCTTCTTTGCCGTGGAGATGATGATGAATCATATCGCCCGGGATTTGGGGCTTGATTCCCTCCAGTTCAAAGAGGCCAATCTGGCCCGGCAGGGAGATGCCACCTCCACTTCCGGCAAGTATCACTTCCCTATCCCTCTGCCCGAGATGATTAACGAGGTGGACCGAGCCTGCGACTTCCGCAGAAAGCATCTGGAGTACGAGAAGCCCCAGACCGGAAGATACCGCAAGGGCATCGGCATGGCGCTGTGGTTCCACGGGGCGGGCTTCACCGGCTCTGGCGAACGGGACCACATCAAGGCGGTGTGCAAGCTGCACAAGTACCCGGACGGAACGGTGGAGGTGCTGGCCTCCAACGGTGAGATTGGGCAGGGCCTGCGGACCACCTTCCCCAAAATCGTGGCCCACGAGCTGAATCTTCCTCTGGAAAAGGTGTATTACAACCACCCGGATACCGCCCGCGTTCCGGACTCTGGCCCCACGGTGGCCTCCCGCTCCCTGATGGTCGTGGGAGAGCTGCTGCGCCGCGCCGCCATCAAGCTGCGCACCCAGTGGATAGAGGGTGAGGACCAGATTGTGGAGGAGCATTTCAGAGAACCTGATTTTATGATTCCCTTCTATCTGGACAAATTCCAGGGCGACGCGTACCCTACCTACGCATGGGGCGTGGGCGCCATCGAAGTGGAGCTGGACACCTGCACGGGCATCTCCAAAATTCTGGGGGCTTACGGCTCTTTCGACGTGGGGACGCCCATCGACTATAACATCGTCATCGGACAGATGGAGGGCGGCTATTTGCAGGGCATCGGCTACGCTTCCATTGAAAAAATGGATTACGACAGCAAGGGCCGCATCCGCAACAATTCCTTCTCAGACTATTTGATTCCCACCACCAAGGATGTGCCGAACCTGAAGTGTATGCTGCATGTGGAGCAATACCCCGACGGCCCCTACGGTGCAAAGGGCGCGGGCGAGCTGCCCCTCGTGGGCGCGCCCGGGGCCTATGTGGCAGCTGTGGAGCAGGCCATAGGCGGCAAAGTGTCGCTGCATCATGCGCCGTTCACCGCCGAGGATACCCTGAATGTGATGATGAAGGAGGCTGAATAAGAGATGGATGCGATTCGATTTGTTCTCAACGGGCAGGAAGTCTCCTACGAAGGCAACGCTTCCGACCGGCTGCTGGACGTTCTGCGGGACACTTACCGCGCCACCAGCGTGAAGTGCGGCTGCAAGGAGGGCGAGTGCGGAGCCTGCTCCGTTTTGATGGACGGCGTCCTGGTCAACTCCTGCTGCGTTGCCATGGGCGCGGCATCCGGCTCCTCCGTCACCACGATGGAGGGCTTCCGGGAAACGAAGCGCTACGCGGTATTGGACCGGGCGTTTGCGGCGGTTTCCGCGGTGCAGTGCGGCTTTTGCATTCCCGGCATGGTGCTGGCCGCCGAAGCGCTGCTTTCCAAAACCCCCCACCCCACAGAGGACGAAATCCGGGAGGGTCTTTCCGGAAACCTCTGCCGCTGCACGGGGTATAACGCGATTGTCAACGCGGTATCCGCCGCTGCAAAGGAGGGAAACGGACTATGGTAAACGGGTATGCCGCCGCCTCGCTGGACGAGGCGCTGAACCTCCGCGCCTCCCATGCCGTGGTCCCCTATGCCGGAGGCACGGACCTGATGGTGGAAAACCGTCCCAATGTAACCTATTTGTTTTTAAATAAGGTTTCGGAATTGCAGCAGATTTTCGAGGACGGGGACTATCTCCGCATTGGCGCGGGCGTGACATTTACGCAGGCGCTTTCAGACGAGCGGGTTCCCCAGATTATGAAGGACGCCGTGGCGCTGATCGCCGCGCCCGCCATCCGCAACGCAGGCACCTTCGGCGGAAATCTTGGCAATGGCTCCGCCAAGGCGGACTCCGTTTTGATTGAATTTGCGGCAGATGCAAAGATTCGGCTTCAATCCCTGCGGGGCGAGCGCATCGTCCCCGTGGAGGAATTTTATCTGGGCCGGAAAAAACTGGACCTTTCCGATGACGAGCTGATTACGGAAGTCCTGCTGCCCAAAACCGGGCTGGACCTATATTACTACCAAAAGGTCGGCGGACGCAACGCATTGGCCATCTCCCGGGTTTCCTTTGCAGGCGTGTTTGCCCAGCAGGATGGCAAAATTTCCAACCTTGCCGCCGCGTTTGGCGCGGTGGCGGACACCGTTTTGCGCTATCGGGATCTGGAGGCGATGCTGCTGGGCAAAACCTTGGAAGAAGCGCGCGGGCTGAAAGCAGAATACCTGCGGGCCTATGGGGATCGGATGGTCCTCACCCGGGGACGCGTGTCGGCGGAATACCGCAAGACCGTGTGCATGAATCTGCTGAACGAGTTTTTAACTCAGTTTGGTATTTGACCCAACACAAATCCGCCCGGGGTTGGTACCGCGGGCGGATTTTCTGAAAGGAAGAGTGAAGTGCTTACTGTTTCGATTAACGGAAAAGAGTATGAGTCCTCCCACGACAAAAAGCTTCTGCGGTTTTTGCGGGACGACCTGCACCTGACCGCCACCAAGGACGGGTGCAGCGAGGGCGCCTGCGGCACCTGCACCGTGCTGGTGGACGGCGTAAAAACCAAGGCCTGCGTGGTTTCTTTAAGCAAGCTCGCGGGAAAGCAGGTGATAACCGTGGAGGGCATCACCCCGGAGGAAATGAAGGTCTATGAGCACTGCTTTGCCGCCGCGGGCGCGGTGCAGTGCGGCTTCTGTATCCCCGGTATGATTATCTCAGCCAAAAGCCTGCTGGATACCAATTTGAATCCCACGCGGGCGGATGTGAAGCTGGCTATTAAGGGCAACTTGTGCCGCTGCACCGGCTATAAGAAAATTGAGGACGCGATTTTGCTGGCGGCGGACTTTTTCCGCGAAAAACGAGAAATCCCTCCCGCTCCCACCTCGCTGCACATGGACGAGCACGCAAAGCGCATCGACGCCTCCGAAAAGATCAACGGGACCGGCCTGTTTGCCGACGATCTTACTATTCCGGGCATACTGTACGCCAAGCCCATCTATTCAAAATATCCCCGCGCATTGATTAACCGCATCGACGTGTCCCGCGCCCTTGCCCACTCCGACTGCGTGGAAGTCCTTCTGAAGCAGGACGTGCCCTGCAACAAAATCGGCCACATCAAGCAGGACTGGGACGTGATATTGGGCGAGGGCGATATCACGCGGTATGTCGGCAACGTGCTGGCGGTGGTTGCCACCGACAAGCAGGACATGCTGGAGGAGATCTGTGCGCTGGTGGACGTGGATTACACGGAGCTTACACCCGTCACCAGCCCCTTTGAGGCCCTGCGGGGTGACGCACCCATGATTCACGAAGACGGCAACGTAATGAGCCGCGCCAATCTGGTCCGGGGCAACGCGGACGAGGCCATCAAAAACTCCAGATACGTGGTCACACGGAAATACAAAACCTCCTGGCAGGAGCACGGCTTTATGGAGCCGGAATGCTGCGTGGCTATGCCCGAAGGGGACGACGGCCTGCTGCTCTATACCTCCTGCCAGTCCGTCTACGACGTGCAGAGGGAATGCGCCAAGATGCTCAGACTTCCCAAGGAGCGGGTGCACTGCCACGCGGCGCTGGTGGGCGGCGGCTTCGGGGGCAAAGAGGATATGTCGGTGCAGCAGTACGCGGCGCTGATGGCATGGGTCACCAAAAAAACCGTCAAGGTGAAGTACACCCGGCAGGAGTCTTTGAATTACCATGTCAAGCGCCACCCCATGGAGATGGAGTTCACCACCGCCTGCGATGAAAACGGAATCCTCACCGGCATGAAGGGCATTATTATCGCGGATACTGGGGCTTACGCCTCTCTGGGTGGGCCGGTGCTGCACCGGGCATGCACCCATGCGGCCGGGCCGTACAACTACCAAAACATTGACATTTTCGGTATGTCCGTCTACACCAACAACGTCGTCTCCGGCGCGTTTCGGGGCTTCGGCGTGACCCAGAGTTGCTTCGCAACGGAAATGAACATTAACCTTCTGGCGGAGATGGCTGGGCTGGACCCGTGGGAATTCCGCCGCCGGAACGCCATCAAGCCCGGCGATGTGCTCCCCAACGGGCAGACCGCCGACCCCAATACCAATATGGCCGCCTGCTTAGACGCAGTAAAGGATGTGTTCCACGCAAATCCCTACGCGGGCATTGCCTGCGGCTTTAAAAACTCCGGCACGGGCATGGGGAAAAAGGACATCGGGCGGGTTCTGCTGTCCGTGGAGCAGGGGAAAATCCACATTCGCACCTCCGCCTCCTGCATGGGACAGGGCATCGGCCAGATGACCCTGACGGAAATCTGCCATGTAACAAATCTGGACCCCGCTTTGTTTGTCTTTGAAGCGGCAGACACCGTGCGCACACCGGACTCCGGAACATCCACGGCGTCCCGCCAGACGGTGATGACCGGCGAAGCCGCCCGACGGGCCGGTGAAAGTCTCAAATGTGCACTGGACAGCGGAAAAACACTGGCCGAGCTGGAGGGCCGGGAATTCCTCGGAGAATACTCCGCCCTCACCGACCCCTTGGGGGCGATTAAAGAAAATCCCGTCAGCCACGTCTCCTATTCCTACGGCGCGCAGGTGATCGTGCTGAACGAAGAAGGAAAAATCACCAAAGCCGTCTCCGCTTTCGACGTGGGAACCCCCGTCAACATTGAGTCTGTGGAGGGGCAGATTGAGGGCGGCATGATCATGGGCATCGGCTATGGCGTGACCGAAAAGTTTGAGTGCGTGGACGGCTATCCGAAGAGCAAATTCGGCACCATCGGTTTTATGCGGGCAACGGAGGCCCCGGAGCTGGAGGTCATTCTCTGCCGACCTGCGGAGGGGGATCAACTGCCCTATTCTTTAGGCGCCAAGGGCTGCGGAGAGCTGTGCATGATTCCCACGGCTCCTGCCTGTGCCCACGCATACTACCGGCTGGACGGAACGTTCCGCCAAAGCCTGCCTTTGGAAAACACGCCTTATCGAAAAAAATAAGCGATTAATAGAGCAAATAAGCGGGAGCCGGTAAAACCGGCTCCCGCTTCCCTGTCTTGGTAAAATTCTTGGGAAATCCACTTTCCCTGCGTCAGGTCATCAGCAGCTTCGCGTAAAAGGCCGTTTGGTTCTGGGCCGCGACAATGTTCGCCTGACGCAAAAACGCCTCCAACGTCTCCGGGTGCTCCATGGCATTTTGGCAGGCGGCCGCTGCCCCGTTTACAATACACAGATACGGCATGCCGCAGGGCAGAATGACGGTCATTCGCTTCGCCAGCTCATAGCATTCCCGAAAATACCGACCCAGTTCCTCCCCGTGGAGGCCCTCAATCTTCCCCTGTACAAAGCAGCCCCGGACGGAAATCGCCGGAAGATTTTTAAGTTTCCGCGCAAGCTCCGGGAGCACCCCTTCCGAAAGCCCGGGCTGCTTTCCGTCGTCAAAGCGCTGGGGGATCAGCCGCAGTCCCACAGGCTCCAGTGTCCCCTCCTGCGGATGGAGCCGGGCAATCCAGTCAATTTCCTGAAGCTCCTCCCAGCCATTTGCAACAAGCCGACAGGTACCAAACAAGCGCGGCAAATCGGCAGCTGTTTTTTTAGGCCCTGAGAAATAAATTTGCTCCCGTTGCAGGCCTAATTCCACGGCGGAAAGCACCTGCTCCTCCGTGCGCAGGCTGACGGCTTGAACTCCTGCCGCCCCGTGCACAGAAAGGTCCGAACACAGAAATTGATACTCCGGGAGCTGCTGTTGCAGCCATGCAAAATCGATATTACTGCTCATGCAAATCTCCAATACGTGATGTGATTAGGGAAAAATTGTTATGATTAGTATACTATAAAACAATCAAAAAGCCAATGATCGAAGATACTCACTCTGCAATATGCGCAGGGCATCCAACATTGGAACTATGCGTATGAAATGATCAAAACGCATGGAGAAAAGCGCAGGTTTTTAAGCTGCTTACAGCTCATCTGAAAAATTCTGTTCCCGCTTCGACAGCCGTATCCTGCTCGACCAAAGAAGTATTACCCTGTGTGCCGTCAAAGCTGTATGAGACGCCCGTGTTGAAGCGGCGGCTTCGTTCAATTTCCTTGCTGCGGCGGTCAAAGTCTTCGTCTCCTTGTTTTAAAACCGTCACGGAGGTGATTTGCCCCAACCGATCCCTGTGAACGGCAATGTCCACACTGCCGACGGGCCGGGTCTGCACAGAGCCAAGCATTTCATCCTCATAGGTCCGCACAGCTGCCCCTTTATAAATATAAAATCCATCCTGTCCCTTGGTAATGCCCTGTTTTGTATACTCCTGCAAGACCTCTTCTTCCATCAGGCAAAGTTTGACTGTAAGCAGAAACGCACCTCTCTCAACCTTAAACTCACTTGCAAGCGCCGCTTTCACCCGATCGGCAATGATTTCGGGATCATTTGCAGTGTCCGTGTCCAATACGTCGAGGATTGCATTGTCTGCGCGCCGCCCTGCATTTTCTCCCAATACAATATCCCTTGCAAGCTCTGCCCTAACACCCCACCGGGAAGAAGTGCTGCTGCAATAACTGCTCAAATAAGCTGAAAACGGAGCTTGTCCTCCGGTCGCAAATGCGACGGTGCTGCTCATGACAAACAGGACTGAAAGCGCCAGAACAAAGGCAGTGGCCTTTTGATAGCTTAAAATATTTTTTATGCGGCGCTCTACCTCCGTTTTGGAAAAAGCACTGTAAAGCAGCGTAGAACGATTTCCCGTGATTGCCATAGAGAGGAGGCTGGCTGCATAGCTTTTCCGTTCGTCGGCATCAATCCGTCGAAGCACGGCAGCGTCACAGGCTGATTCCAAATCCGAGGATAGGCACTTTGACATCAACCACACCAGCGGGTTATACCAGTTCAGACACAAAGCAGCCAGCATCACTGCCTTGAGCCAGTTATCCCTGCGCTTGATATGCATGATTTCGTGGGTAAGGATATGCTCCAGAAGCTGGGTCTGCCGAAAGTTGATACCAGATGGCAGATAAATACGCGGATTCAGCATGCCGCATACAAGCGGTGAAGCGATCTCATCATTTGTAGCTACAAGGATGTGCCCCATACCCATGTCTCGAAGAATCCTATTAATTGCTTGGTTATGCTCCACCAGCAGGCTGTTTTTTAATTTCCGGGAATACCGAATCTTTTGTGCAAGCAGCACTCCCGTTGTAATGGCGAAGCCTGAACCAAACAGAATCATCACTGCGAGCTGCCAATCTGGTGCCACACGGTCGGAAGCTTCTGCAAAGCTATAGGTCACAGCATCCGAAGCGCCTGTACCGGGTGTAACGGCGTCTTCTGCAAGATTGCTTATATAAACGGCCGAGGTATTTGAATGCTGAATCGGCCACTCCGGCACAGGCGCACTAATGGGACTGGACAGAGAAAATGGAACCAGCAGCCTGAGCAGCACCAGCCCCCACAGCAATGGGAAAACAGGCTTGGGCAGGCGGTTTTTCAAAATACCTCTGAGCAGCAAAACCACGACAATCATCATGCTGCCATAAAGCGCCATGAGATATAGTGGCATATCCATCCTGAAATGCAGCATAATTACTTTGCCTCCTCAATCAGTTTTGCAAGCCGTTTTGCTTCTTCCTCTGAAACCCCTTGATTTTTGAGGAACGCTGAAAAAAACAATTCACTGGAGCCGCCAAACATCTTATCAATGAGCTGCTCGGTTTCGCTTTGCTGGACCTCGTCTCTGGTCACTAACGGCTTACACAAAAATCCCGGCTCATCACGTTCAATGGCGCCCTTTTCAATGCATTTCTTAATCACTGTGTAGGTGGTGTTCTTGTTCCAGCCAACACGCTCTATCAATACATCTACAATATTGCGTGCAGGCACTGTCCCTTGCTCCCACAAAACCTCCATGACTTTAAGTTCTGAGTCAAATAGCTTCATGCTCATATCATTTATGCCCCCTTTGGACTATTGCAATAGTCTTTAATTGCGTTCAGACTATCACAATAGTCCGAAGGTGTCAAGCAAAACTTAAATGTTTAAATACACAAAACCGAACCAGCATCCGCAATTGTGAAGAATTAAAACATTGCAATCATGATTAAGGAAATAACTTCTCCGGGGTGTTGTATGGATTATTGGGCGTTTTCTGAGCTTTTTCAGGAAGTCGAATCGTAAATGCTACAATCATTTTTCTAAACGCTATATAAGCAAGGCGGCGGTTCAAATTGAACCGCCGCCTTTGACCATAGTCAAAAAGTAACTATTCCGCCTGGCGCCGCAGCATACTGGACGCACATGAACTCTTCTGTGGTGTCATAGCTTCCAGCTGATTGCCTCTTTTCGCCCAAGGACAAAGTCGGCATAGATACCTTCTTGACTGATTAATTGGTCGTGCGTGCCCTGCTGTACAAGCCGGCCGTCATTCAACACCAAAATTTGATTGGCATTGCGAACCGTTTTTAAACGATGGGCAATCATAATAATGGTCTTGTTTCTGGTCAGCGCTTCAATGGCCTGTTGAAGGCGATCTTCGTTTTCGGGGTCTACATTTGCCGTCGCCTCATCCAGAATAACAATGGGGGAATCCTTGAGCATGGCGCGGGCAATGGAAAGGCGCTGCTTTTCTCCGCCCGAAAGAGAAGCGCCTCCTTCGCCGATGACCGTGTTATAGCCTTGCGGCAGCGCCAGAATAAACTCTTCACAGCAGGCTTTTCTTGCTGCTGCAACCACCTCTTCATGTGTGGCGTCCGGTCTGCCAAACTTGATGTTATTTTCAATGGTATCGGCAAATAAATAGACATTCTGAAACACCATGCTGATCTGTTCCATCAGGGATTCCAGCGTATATTTCTTTACATCATGCCCTCCGATCCGAACACTGCCGCTGTCCACGTCCCAAAAGCGGGCAATCAGATTGCACAGTGTGGTTTTGCCGGAGCCGCTGGGCCCGATGATCGCTGTGGTTGTTTTGTCGGGAATTGTTAAAGAGATATTGTGGAGAATTTTTTCATTTTCATATGAAAATGAAACATTTTCAAACACAATATCATGTTCTTTCAGGGACAGGTCCCTGCCGTGCTCATCCAGCTGGGGAATACCATCCATTCTTTGTGCATGATCGATGGAGCTGCTTACAACCCGCAGGAGGGACAGCCCGCTTCCAGCCGACTGAATTTGGGCAAACACTAAGAAGGACATAATCACAGCCATCAGCGCATTGGCAACACTCATGGTGCCTCCAAGCCAAAAAGCAACAGCGGCCACCGTCATGATAATACTAAATATCTGAAGTATGACACCTTGCGCGATTGTGTACGGTGTAAAAAGCTTCTCCAGAGCCAGATTGCTCTTTTTATTAAACTCCAGTGCATCCTGAACTTTTTTATCGCCTTTCCCAGTAAGATTAAAGGACTTAATCACACTTATTCCCTGAATGTATTCCAAAACGGCGCCGACCATCACGGTTTCTGATTTTTGACGGTTGGGCGCGATGCTTTTGGATTTTTGGTCCATCAGGGAGGTAACAAACAGATAAAGCGCCGTACCGATCACAACAATGCAGCCAATGCGCCAATCCCAAAACAGAATCATCACTGTAAATACAGCCCCATTGATGAGCCCGCCTAAAATATCAACTAAGACCATGGGCGCAACGGTTTCCACGTTGTCCAATATGGTGGTGGAAACGCCGGTGATTTCGCCCAGACTGTTTTCGTTGAAATATCCCATAGGGACACTTTTCAGTCGGTTTGCAATATCAATTCGCTTGTTTGCCGCCATAAAATAACCGGCGTGGGTCTGCTGCAATTGTGAAAAGTACTTGGTCACAGCAACGCCCAGAATACTTGCCAGAATCAATCCAAGCGCAGTCCAAGCAGGCGCGCTGTCCGTTTGCCCTGTAAGAAGTGCCTGCACCACGACATAAATGGCACCAATTTCAAGCATCCGGAAAATGGCGTTTATAAGACCAATGCGCAGTGATCTGTTGATGTTTTTTCGTTCCGTTCCGGCAAACCGCCATATTTTTTTGAGAGTTTCAATCATGCTGCATCACCGTCCTTCGTGCCTAAATGCGCCTGCCACATGGAATGATACAGCGGACAGTCAGCAAGCAAATTCTCATGGACTCCCACAGCTTCAATCTTCCCGTTTTGCACCACGACAATCTGATCCGCATCCGTAATAGTCGATAATCTGTGGGCAATGATAATCACGGTTTTTCCTTTGATGAGCTTTGCCACTGCTTTCTGAATCACAGCCTCGTTTTCGGGGTCTATGTAGGCGGTTGCCTCATCAAGAATCACAATGGGCGCATTTTTCAGCATGGCACGGGCAATGGAAATACGCTGTCGCTCGCCGCCGGAAAGATGGGCTCCGCCACCACCTACCTTCGTTTCATAGCCATGCTCAAGCTCCCGAATAAAGCTGTCACAGCCGGCCGCTTTCGCCACAGCTTCTACCTCCTGATTGGAAGCGGAGCTTTTTCCCATGCGGATATTTTCCAGAATCGTATCATCAAACAGGTAGTTATCCTGCGACACAAAGGCCGTCTGCTCATACAATTGCTCCAACGGGATTTCCTTTACATCCACACCGCCCAGCAAAACGGTACCCCCGGTCACATCCCAAAAGCCCGCAATCAATTTCGCAATGGTTGATTTGCCTCCGCCGGAAGGCCCAACCAATGCTGTCATACTGCCTGCCGGAATGTTGAGCGTAACTCCATGCAAAATTTCCTTGTCTGCATGATATCCAAAGGAGACATTTTGCAGTGAAATGTCATAGCTGGCAAGCTTTGCCGGTGCCACAGCGTGCCGCTGCTCTTCCCCCTCCAAAAACTCGTCGATGGAGGCTACGGTTGTCCCAATTTTTGCAAGGTTATCAATAAAGCTCATGGCTTTTAAAAGAGGAGTCACCAGCCCCAGAGACAAAATGATGCAGGTGAGAAAGGTTTCAATGGTTAAGCTGCCTGCATGGTATAAGAGCCATCCCACAGGAAGCACCGTCACCAAGGTGGTGGGCGCTATGGAATATGCCAAAGACATGTTAAACTGGCACCGCTTCATCCAGTTGTAGTAGTAGGAAGCATTCGCTTTCACTCTGTCTGAAAACTTGGCATAGGAGTGCTTGCCTTGATTAAATGCCTTAATTACCTCAATGCCGTTGATATACTCGACAATTGTTTCGTTCATTTCCTGTGTGGTTTGAACGGCGCCCTCCCAGTCCTTGCCATAGCCTTTCATAATCGCCATCATGAAAACCATCCCCACCGGCAGGGATACCAGAGACAGCAGCGCCATGCGCCAATCTAAAACTAACAGATAGATCAAGACACAAATGGGACCGATAATATTCGATGTCATCTCCGGCAGCAGATGTGCCAGAGTGGTTTCCATGCTTTCCACCTGATCCACAATAATTTGCTTGAGCCTGCCACTTTTGGTATCCATTACAGTACCAAGAGGGAGCTTTGGCAGCTTCTTGAGCACCCTTTGGCGAATTTCCTTTAAAATAGAAAACGCCGCCTGATGGGACAATGCCAGCGCAAAGCTATACAATAGCGTTCTTGCCACATAGCCTGCCAGACCCACCCCGCACCAAGTCAGGTAATAACGCAGATCCTGATTCGTATTTATCATACCAATGATGATTTGTGCTGCCGCTATGTAGGGAATGACACCCCCCAGCACACCAATCAGCGCACTGATAATTGCGCCAGACAAGCGTTTATGCTCTGATTCACCCAGCTCCCAAATCCGCAGCAGGGGACTTTTTTGCGTCATGTTTACTCCTCCTTAATAATTAGTCGCAGCTAACTTTTAGTTTTAATTTTAGTTGGTTTCGTGCCGCCGCAAAAAACCAACTATTGTGTGTTCTCATGTGCTTGGGGGCGAAAAAATCGTGCCAAACCCTGCCATATGATAGTCTCTCAGCATATGAATGTATTTTTTTGCTTCCTCATACTGCATGTTGTGGCGCACAACTTCAAAAACACCCTCGAAATAGGCTGTCGTAATAATATGCAGAAACTCCTCGGTAACGATCCCTCGTTTTATATTTTCGCAGCCAATCACCTCCATATACCGATAGGTCGATTCAACCTCGACGTGAACCATCTCATCAATAAAGTGATGGTACTTCGTGCCATAGGAAGAATCAAGCAAAAGCCGGAACACATCAAAGTTTGCATACATATAATCCAGCAGATATTCCATGCTTTTAGAAGAATATTCAGGCATGGTGCTTATTTTTGTTTCCCTGTCAAGCGCGTGAAATAATTCCTGAGCACGGCAGAAAATCTGCAACATTTCCTGTACAACAGGCTCAACAAGCGCACTGAAAAGGCCTTCCTTTTCTCCAAAGCGCGTATAGATAGAGCCGGTTGTCGTTCCCGCCGCAACAGCAATCGTCCTCAGCGAGGCATCCTTATATCCACTTTTCAGGAATTCTTCTTTGGCGCATTCAAGAACACGCTCATAGACGCCCTCAATTTGCTTTGCCACGAAACTGCTCCTTTCATAACATTGTTATAAAACACTGTTATGAATTTAGCATAATGGATTCAATTTGTCAACTCCTTATCATACATCATTTTTTCACCACTCCTGATTTTAATAGAATTTATCATCATTGTTCGGGATTACTTATTCTATGGTGGCACAAGTAGCATGACGAAAAAAGGACGAAGGCGCTTAAGCCCTCGTCCCTTTTGCTGTTATCCTGCGAAAAATAAAGCGCTATTCCGAATCCATCCCAACAGGGACATCAGCTCTTGAATTACCCCCAATGGTATCGTTTTTTTATGCACGAATTAAGCATTGAGCCAGCCACGTATTGAAATGACTGCACTGCCTCCGATACAAATTACGTTATCCCGGCCAATCCTGCTTTTGATAATTGACGGTTTCCCCATACTCTCTCCCTGAATAAACGTGTTCTCATCCTGTGCTGAAATCAGGCCCTGGCTGTGGAGATAATAGGACAGTGCACCATTCGACGTGCCGGTTGCCGCCTCTTCGTCAATTCCATAAAGCGGGGCAAAATTTCGGCATCGCGCCGTAACTTGGGCACATAGTTCAGGATAATACATATGAATACCAATGACTTTATGTATTTGAGAAAGCCGGATGACCTCTTCTTTGTTTTGAGCAGCGCGTGTAAGTTTATCTATGCTGTCCACCGGAAGAAGAATATCTGGCAGGCCTGTACTGACAATGCATGGCTGCAATGTTGCCGGCTTATCCTCTATGCAAAGCCCGTAGGCCCGGTAAAGAGCGGAGGCCTCCTCATCAGATAATACTTTTATTAGCTTGCCCGATGCCATTCCCATCCAGATACAGTCCGATTCTATTGTCACCGGAATTTCCCCCGCAGCTGTTTTAGCTGTATACTTACCACTTGGTAAAAATTTTGCTTCCCGCAGAGCCGTAAACGCAGAGATTGTGGCATGCCCGCATAAATCCACTTCACCTTCGGGGGTGAAATACCGGATACAAAAGAGATGCGAATCGACTCTTTTCACAAACGCCGTTTCAGAATGCTTTAGCTCCGCAGCTATCTTCTGCATCAAGGCTGCGTCTGGGAAGTCTGCTGTTCTATCCAGCAAAACAACACCAGCCTGATTTCCTCCATAAATATGTTCGGTAAATGCATCCACAATGTACAGCTCCATTTATTAACCTCTATTGTTAAATTTTAATACGGAACAACAATCTTTAAACACTTTATTTACTATGATATAAATAATATATAGTTAAAGCATGCTCTTTCAGTATAGCATAAAAAATCAGACCGAGACAGATATAACTTGCATCTGTTTCAGCCTGAAATTTTGGTGCGCGAGGCGGGACTTGAACCCGCACGTCCTTGCGGACACTAGAACCTGAATCTAGCG